>NZ_CAVK010000080.1 GCF_000382885.1 Sphingobium indicum BiD32 | reverse complement strand
ATCGATGACCGGCCTTTGCCTATCCACCCTTCGCACCAGAAGCGCCGGGAACGTCGCGGGTGCTGGCCTGCGGCAATAATATCACGGCCCCGCCGCCTTTGTATGCCCCATCCACAAAATTTCGCTTGCACTCCATTTGTCGGAGCAATAATTAGTCTGAGTAATTCAGGCATGGCGAATGGGCCAGCCGCAGGGGAGGACTTGAAATGGCACTTCGGCCGATCGCACTTTGTTCCGCATCCATGTTCGCGCTGATGCTGGGCGCCACCGCCCAGGCGCAGACCAGCCCCGCGCCCCAGATCGCCGCAGAGGATGACGTCGCCGACATCGTCGTCACCGGCGTTCGCGCCTCGATGATCGGCGCCATCAACGTCCGCAAGGAATCGGTCCAGATCGTCGATTCGATCGTCGCCGAAGATGTCGGCAAGCTGCCCGACAATAATGTCATCGAAGCGCTCCAGCGCGTCACCGGTATCCAGGTCACCAACCGCACCGGCGGCGAAGCAGGCGCCATCTCGATCCGTGGCCTGCCCGATGCGCTGACCACATTGAACGGCCGCAACATCTTCACTGCTTCCGGTCAGGCCTTCGCCTTGCAGGATCTGTCGGCCAACCTGATCCGCCAGGTCGACGTGTACAAGACCCGCGCCGCCGAACAGATTGAAACCGGCCTGGCTGGCCAGATCGACGTCAAGACCCGCCGTCCCTTCGATTTTGACGGCTTTGCCCTGTCGGCACTGGCGCGCGGCATCTATAATGAAGAAGCCGACACCTATAATCCCAACGTCGCATTGCTGGTCAGCAACCGCTGGGAAACCGGCATCGGCGACATCGGCATCCTGATCAACGGCAGCTACACCCGCACCAAGTTCCGCGACATGACGACCACGGCGGGCGCGATGGTGCCGTTCGCGACCGAAAATCCCCCTGCCGGTTCGGGCTTCACCCCCCTCGAACGCATCTTCTCCGGCTGGCAGCCCGGCCAGGAACGCGGCCTGCCCTCCGCCGCCGGTTCGACGCTGCCCATCAACGGCGTCAACGTCCCTTATTATCTCTCGCGCGACGCGATTTTCAGCTCCGACCTCTACGGCAAGCGTGAGCGCCCCGCGTTCAACGTTGCGGTCCAGTGGGCACCCAATGACAGTTCGGAATATACCGCCGAAATGTTCTACAACGGGTTCAAGGGCAACACCTTCAACTCGCTGCAGTTCAGCTTTGCCGACTGGTGGGGCAGCCTGGGTCCAAACCCCGGTTCGACGTTCGAGCTGTATGACGGCACCAACATCATCAAGTCGCGCCGCGCCGGCGACGTGTTCGGCTTCAACAGCGGCGATTTCGGCACCAACAAGACCGATTCCTACGTCTATGCGCTGAACGGCAAGTGGAATGTCGGCGAAGGCGGCAAGATCGTCGCGGACCTCGCCTATCAGAGCAGCACCAACAAGACGTCCTTCATCGCGATGCGCACCACCCGCGTCGCGTCGGCCATCGACGTGGACTTCAACGCCGGTGGTGGCATCCCCTCCTATCATTTCGACGATGACGCCCTGCTGGCGGACCCCGCCCAGTGGACCATCGGCGAGTTTTACGACAATGCCAACAAGTCGAAGGGCAGCGCGCTGACCTTCACGCTCGACGGCGATTATGAATGGGACGAAGGCTTCATCCGCAAGATCAGCGGCGGCTTCCGTTACGATGATCGCAAGGCGCGCGATTCGGTGCGCACGCAGGATGCAGGCGGCCTGGGCGCGAACCTGTCCACCCTGCCCGCCGAAGCGCTGTTCACCAACAGCGGCTTTTATGACGGCCGGGCCGACATTCCGACCAGCTGGGTGCTGCCCAGCGGCTATTGGCTGTCGAAAAATGCCGACACCATCCGCCAGCTCTACAAGAACGACCCGCGCTATGCCGACCGCATCCTGCTGTCGGACCAGATGACGATGACCGATGTGTTCGACATCAACGAAGTCACGCTGGCCGCCTATGCGCAGGCCGACGCCGAAATCTCGATCTTCGGTCGCCCGCTCCAGTTGCAGGCGGGCGTGCGCTTTGTCGCTGTCGACACCAATTTCACCTTCGTCGATCGCTACAGCAATCCGCCTCTGGTGACGCAGGCCGCGTCGGGCACGCAGCGCTTCCTGCCCAGCTTCACCGCCCGCTACGAGATATTCGACAATCTGCGCCTGCGTTTCAACTATGGCGAAACGCTGCGTCGTCCCGCCTTTGCCGACCTCAACCCCAATTACACGCTGACCGGCGACCTCACCAATGTCGGCTATGGCACCGGCGGTCGCGGCAATCCGGGGTTGGCACCCACCACGTCCAAGAATTTCGATCTGGCGGCGGAATGGTATTTTGAACGCAGCAGCGCGATCTACGCCACCCTGTTCCGGCGCGAGATTGACGGGCTGGTGGTGCCGATCACATCGCTGACCGCGGTGCCGGGTTCAGGCCTCAACACCAACAGCTTCCTCATCACCCGGCCGGAAAATGCGTCCAAGGGCGTGCTCAAGGGCGTGGAACTGGGGCTGACCTATTTCCCGACCTATCTGCCCGGTCCGCTCAACGGTCTGGGGTTCCAGGGCAGCCTGACGATCCTGGATTCCAAGCAGAATATCCCGCTGGTCGATATCAACGGCAATGTCACCGGCCAGACCAGCTCGTCCTTCTTCGGCGTGTCCGACATGAGCTATAACGCGACGCTCGCCTATGAGCGTGGGCCGATCGGTGCGCGGCTCTCCTATGTCTGGCGCAAGGAATTCCTGGCCAATAACGAAGCGCGCCTGTTCGCCAACCCGATCGGCGTATGGCGTGCCCCGGAAAAGAGCCTGGACTTCCAGCTGACCGCCAAGGTCACTGATCGCCTGGGCCTGACCTTCGACGCGGTCAACCTGACCCGGTCGAAGATGCAGACCTATTACAAGTTTGAAGATGTCGGCGGCCCGGAACAGTTCAATCTGGGCACCACCCTGCTGGCGCGCACATTTGCGCTGGGTGTCCGTTACAGCTTCAATTAAGCGCCCCGTGGGACGCGGCGTCTCCTCGCCGCTTTCCATGTCTGGCGGTCGTTCCGGGACTCTCTCCAATCCCGGAACGGCCGCCATATTTGTTTTACGGAGGATGCGATGCGCGCGATGAAGATGCTGTTGCTGGCCGGGGCCGCGTTGATCGGCATTGGTGCCGCCCCATCGCCGCCGGTGATGGACACAGTCGCCATCGCCACCCGGCACTTCGGCAATGACGCGCCCTGGTATCGCGATCGCATCCCCTATTTCGAGTCCGCCGATCCGAAACTGGATGCGGTCTATTATTATCGCTGGCAACTCTATCGAGCGCATCAGCGTGATCTGGGCGCGGACGGCTATATCTCGACCGAGTTTCTCGACGATGTCGACTGGCAGCGGCACCCCTATGCCAGCCTGAACGACGCCACCGGCTTTCATCTGGGCGAGGGGCGCTGGCTCAATGACCGGCGCTTTGCCGACGATTATATCAACTTCATGTATCGCAGCGGCGGCAATGACCGGCATTTCACCGATCATATGGCGGACTCGGTCTGGGGCCGCTATCTGGTCGATGGCGACCGCGATGGCGCGGTGCGCCACCTGCCCGTCATGAACCATATCTACCGGCTGTGGGACGACAAGTTCGACTTCGACAAGGGGCTGTATTTCGTCGAACCGCTGCTGGACGCGACCGAATATACCGTCTCCTCGATCGACGCATCGGGCGGCAAGGACGGGTTCCGGGGTGGCGATGCCTTCCGCCCCTCGGTCAACAGCTATATGGTCGCCAATGCCCGCGCGATCGCGAAGATGGCAACGCTGACCGGCGACAAGGCGATGGCCGCCGCCTACAGCGCGCGCGCCGACGCACTGCAAAGCCATGTACTGGCCGACCTGTGGAGCGACACACTCACCCACTTCATCGACCGGCATCAGTCGCGCAAAAATGAATTTGTCGGCTACTGGCAGCCGATCCGCAACCGCGAGCTGGTCGGCTATCTGCCCTGGATGTTCGACATCGTACCCGACGAGGCGAAATATGCCGCCGCCTGGGCGCATCTGATCGACCCGACGTCGCTGGCGGGCAAGGCCGGGATGCGCACGGTCGAGGCCAGTTACGAATATTATATGCGCCAATATCGCTATCTGGGCAAAGACCCCGAATGTCAGTGGAACGGCCCGATCTGGCCCTATCAGACGACGCAGGTGCTGCACGCCATGGCCAATCTGCTGGACCATCGCAACCACACCGGCCCGGTCACGCGCAGCACCTATATGCGCCTGCTGCGCCAATATGCCGCGCTCCATTATCAGGGGGACAAAATCGATCTGGAGGAGGATTATCATCCCGAAACCGGCCAGCCGATCGTCGGACTGGACCGCAGCCACCATTATTTTCATTCCGGTTTCAATGACCTGATCCTGACCGGCCTGGTGGGCATCCGCCCCCGCGCCGACGATGTGCTGGAAGTCAATCCGCTGCTGCCCGACGCTGCCGACCCACAGGCGCTTGGCTGGTTCAGGGTGCAGGACGTTCCCTATCATGGCCACAGGATCGCGGTGACATGGGACGCCGATGGCAGCCATTATCGGCGCGGCAAGGGGCTGGCGATCGAGGTGGATGGCCGCGAAGTTGCGCGCCGCGCAACGCTCGGCCGCATCGAAATCCCCCTGCCCCGTGCCGCCACGCCAGCGATTGCCCACCCGATCAACCGCGCGGTACAACTTGTCAGCAGCCAGTTTCCGATGGGGTCCGCGTCCAGCAACAGCGACCCCGAAAATATCCATGACGCGATCGACGGGCGGACATGGTTCTTTCCCGAACTGGCCAATGGCTGGTCTTCCGCCCCTGCTCCGGCGCAGCAATATTATGCCATCGATCTTGGCCAGCCGACCGACCTAGGCCGCGCCGAACTCGCCTTTTTCGCCGACGGGCAGCGTTTCGCGGTGCCCCGCGTCTACCGGCTTCAGGCGTGGATGGCCAATCGCTGGCAGGACATTGCCACGCCCAAGGGCAGCCCGATCGCCAATGGCGTCACGCCGCTGCGCTGGCCCGTGATCCGCACCAGCAAGGTCCGCCTGCTCCTGACCCAGCCCGCTGGCAGGGCGACCCGACTGGTCGAATTCAAGCTGTTTACCGACTGACGCCTATTCCGCGTCGGGCTGGTTTTCGGGCGCAGCGCGGGCAAAGGCAGGGAGCGCGAGGCAGGCCGCCTCTATCGCGGGAATGCGGCCATAGTCGAAGCGCGCGCCAAAACGCCTGGCGTTGACCAGTTGGGGGACAAGGCAGATGTCGGCCAGCGTCACCCGGTCGCCGAAACAATAGGGGCCGCTCTGTCCGTCGATCAGCTTCGAGCAGGCTGCCAGCCCGTCCTCGATCGTCTCGCGCGCCCAGCCGTTGACCTGCGCCTCGTCCAGCCCCAGCGCGCGGAGCCGCCGCAATATCTTCAGATTCTGCACCGGATGAATGTCGCACGCGATAGCCAGCGCGAAGGCGCGCACCTGCGCTCGTGCGATCGGATCGACGGGCAGCAGCGGCGGATCGGGATAGGCTTCATCGAGATAGTCGCAAATGGCGATGCTCTGGGTCAGCACCGTCCCGTCCACCTCCAGCGCGGGGACCAGCCCCTGCGGATTGAGCGCCAGATAGTCCGGCGCGCGCTGTTCCTTTCGCAACAAATGATGAAAGGCGTCGGCATAGGCCAGGCCTTTCAGGTTCAGCGCGATCCGCACCCGGTAGGCCGCGCTTGACCGATAATAGCCGTGCAGGATCATGCCGTCCTCCTATTCCCGCGCCGGCAAGATCTGCGCCCGGCACTCGCCAAAGCCTATGGGCATAAACCCGTCCGCCCGCGCCACCGCCCGCAACGTCACTTCATCGCCATCGGCCAGAAAGGCGCGCGTTTCCCCGGTCGGCAGGGACAGTGGCTCCCTGCCACCGGCGGACAGCTCCATCAGGCTGCCAAAACCCTCCCGCAGCGGCGCGGAGATGGTGCCAGTGCCGAGCAGATCGCCGGGCATCAGGTTGCAGCCATTGGACGCATGGTGGGTGACGATCTGCTGCACCGTCCAATACATATTGCTGGCCGGACCATGGCTCAGCCGCATCGGAGCCATCCCTTCGGCCCGCATCGCCGCGCTGGTCAGATAGACCGACAGGCTCAGCCCCAGCGCGCCGTGCGCCTGATCGTCGGCATCGGCCAGATAGGGCAAGGGTTCAGGATCGTCACCGGGCCGCGCGGGCTGGGCGATGCGGAACGGGGCCAGGGCTTCGGCGGTGATGATCCAGGGCGAGATGGTGGAATGGAAATTCTTGGCCAGGAACGGCCCAAGCGGCTGATATTCCCACGCCTGAAAATCGCGCGCCGACCAGTCGTTGAGCAGGCAGAAGCCCGCAATATGGTCAGCCGCGTCGTGGATCGCGATCGGCGTCCCCAGATCATTGCCCGGCCCGATCCACACGCCCAGCTCCAGCTCATAATCCAGCCGCGCGGTCGGACCATAGACGGGTATGTTGGCGTCGGGTGCCTTGCGCTGGCCGCAGGGCCGCACCAGCGCTTCGCCCGACGGACGGATGGATGAGGCCCGGCCATGATAGCCGATCGGCACATATTTATAATTGGGCAGCAGCGGATTGTCCGGCCGAAACTGACGGCCGATATTATTGGCGTGATGGATGCCGACATAGAAGTCGCTATAATCGCCAATCCGCGCGGGCAGATGCATGGTGCAGTCGCGCGCGGCATGGAGATGCGGCTCGACCGCCGCCTGCATCGCGGGATCGGATAGCAAAGCGCTGATCGCGCGACGCAGGGTGCGGCGCGTATCGGCAGGCAGCGCCATCAGCGCGTTGAGCGTCGGGTGTGACAGCGCCGCATCCTGCGCGACCAGCCCTTCGTCCGCGCAGGCCGCCAGATCGAGGATCATGTCGCCGATCGCGACCCCGATCCGAGGCTGGCAACCAGCGGGCGAAAAGACGCCATAGGGCAGGTTCTGGATCGGGAAATCGGCGTGGCCCTGCGCGCTGGCGACCCAGCTGGTCCGTGCCGGATCATGCGTCTCGTCGGTGGTCCACCAGCGGGTCATGGCAGGCGCGCCTTGGGGAAGCTCTGCCAGCAAGCGTCATAATCACCCTGCAACAAAGGCGTTTCCATCGCCCAGCGGGTCGGGCGAAACGGCAGGCGGCTCTCGATCATGAAGGCCATCATATCCTCTATCCTGTGGGGCGACAGGTCGGCATCCACCGCCTTGCGCCAGCTATCGACGTCCGGCCCATGGCCCGACATGCTGTTGTGCAGACTGCCCCCACCCGGCGCAAAGCCGTCCGCCTTGGCGTCATATTGGCCGTGGATCAGGCCCATATATTCGCTCATCACATTGCGGTGGAACCAGGGCGGGCGGAACGTATCCTCCGCCACCATCCAGCGCGGCGGGAAGATCACGAAATCGACATTGGCGGTGCCCGGCGTGTCGCTGGAGCTGGTCAGCACGGTGAAGATGGACGGGTCGGGATGGTCGTAACTGACCGTGCCGATCGTGTTGAAGCGCGTGAGGTCATAGCGACAGGGGGCCAGATTGCCGTGCCAGGCGACGACATCGAACGGGCTATGGTCCAGCTCGCTCGCCCAGAGCGTGCCGCCATATTTCTGCACGATCTGGGTAGGCCGCTCGACATCCTCATAGGCAGCAACAGGTGCCTCGAAATCGCGGGCGTTGGCCAGACCGTTGGAGCCGATCGGTCCCAGTTCCGGTAGCCTGAACAGGTGCCCGTGATTTTCGCAGACATAGCCGCGTGCCGCGCCGTCGGGCAGCTCGACGCGAAAACGCACCCCGCGCGGGATCACCGCGACCTGCAAGGGCGCGATGTCCAGCACGCCCATTTCGGTGACGATGCGCAGGCGGCCCCGCTGCGGCAGGATCAGCATTTCGCCGTCGGCGCAGCAGAAAGCCCGGTCGACCATCGAAGCGCTGGCCGCATAAAGATGCACCGCGCAGCCGGTTCCCGCGCCAATGTCGCCATTGGTCGCGACGGTGATCAACCCATCGACAAAATCCACGCCGGACGCGGCGGCGGGCAGCGGGTTCCAGCGCAGCCGGTTGGGCGTATCGACCTGCCCCGACGCGATCAGCGTATTGCGCGCATAGGGCCGGAAGGGCGGATGCGCAGCGCTCGGCCGCATCCGGTAGAGCCAGCTACGCCGGTTGTCATGGCGCGGCGCGGTGAAGGCGGTGCCGGACAATTGTTCGGCATAGAGGCCGAACGGCACGCGCTGCGGCGAATTGCGCCCGACCGGCAACGCCCCGGCCACCGCCTCACTCGCATGATGATTGCCCCAGCCGGGGAGGAATATCAGCCATCACGCATTCACCTCCACAACCCCGCGCCGTATCTGGTCCAGTTCGATACTCTCGAACAAGGCCTGGAAATTGCCGTTGCCAAAGCCTTCATTGCCCTTGCGCTGGATGATCTCGAAAAAGATCGGCCCGAACATCGGCTCGGTAAAGATCTGGAGCAACAGCCCTTCGCTTTCCACATCGCCGTCGATCAGGATGCGGTTGGCGCGCAACCGGTCCAGATCCTCGCCATGGCCCGGCACACGCTTGTCGACCAGTTCATAATAGGTCTCGATCGTGTCCTGCAACCGGACCCCGCGCGCGCGCAGCTTTTCGACCGCGGCATAGATATCGTCGGTGGTGAGCGCGAGATGCTGGATACCCTCGCCATGATAGTCGCGGATGAATTCCTCGATCTGGCTATTGTCATCCTTGCTTTCGTTGAGCGGGATGCGGATCGCCCGGTCCGGCGCGATCATCGCCTGGCTGGTCAGGCCCGTCGCCTTGCCTTCGATATCGAAGAATTTCTGTTCCTCGAACCCAAACAAGGTGCGGTAAAACTCGCTCCACACCCGCATCTGGCCGCGCCGGACATTGTGGGTCAGATGGTCGAGCAGGTCGAGGCCGACATTGTTGCGCGCCTCCGCCTCGCGCCAGCCGGGAAATTCGGCCCAGCTGGCGTAAGGATCACCCCGGTCGGGCATGAAATAGAGATAGGCGCCGCCAATCCCCATGATGACGGTGTCATCCTCCTCGGTCGGCTGCGCGCCGTTGGCCAGCGCCCATTGCAGCGCGCCCTGCGGATTGGCGACGCGGAAGGCCATGGCGCTCGCCGATGGGCCATGCACCCCGCGAAACGCCGCGACCCGCCCCGCATCGTCGCGGTTCAGCATCAGGTTGATCCGCCCCTGCTTGTAGCGGGTGATATTCTTGGTCGGGTGCCGGTGCGTCGCGGTAAAGCCCAGCGCCTCGAACTGCGCGGCCATCGCGTCCGGCTCTGGCGATGTGAATTCGACGAACTCAAAACCGTTGAGGCCCAGAGGGTTGTCGGCGCTGGCAGTCATATCGGCTCCTCTTGCATTTTCTTATGGGCATAGGCCTGCGTCCCGCGGGTAAAGACGCGGTCGCCGGGCAAAATGGTGTCGGTGTCGAAATCGCTCTGCTGTTCCAGCGCAGCGTAGAGCGGCGCAAAGTCGGTCCCGACGGTCTGGCGCAGCAACTGGTCGAAACTGTCGATGACGAAATAGCTCTGCTGGAAATCGTCAATCCTGTAGCGGGTCCGCATCAGCCGCTGGAGATCGAACCCCAGCCGGTTGGGCGAGGGATCTTCCAGCGCAAAATGCGACTCGGCATTGGACGACACGATCCCCGCGCCATAGAGGCGCAGGCCTTGCGGCGTCGCGATCAGTCCGAATTCGACCGTGTACCAATAGAGCCGCGCCAGTTTCTCGATCGCGCCCAGCCCGTCGGCGCGCAGCCCGCCCTCGCCATAGGCCTGCATATAATCGGCGAACACCGGGTTGGCGAGCAGGGGGACATGGCCGAACACGTCGTGAAATATGTCCGGCTCCTGCAGATAATCCTCCTGCGCCGGGGTGCGGATGAAGCGGCCGGCGGGGAAGCGGCGATTGGCCAGATGATCGAAAAACACGCGGTCCGGCACCAGCCCCGGCACCGCGACCACCTGCCACCCGGTCGCCGCCATCAACCGCTGCGACAGCGCATCGAAGCGCGGGATGCCCGGCTGGTCCATCCGCAATATGTCGAGGCCAGCGATGAATTCGGGCACCACCCGCCCCGGCAACATGCGCGCCTGCCGGTCGAACAATCGGTCCCACATCGCATGATCGGCCGCACTGTAACGGTCCCAGTCCTGCGGGACGGTCCAGTCCTCCGCGGCGCGCGCGGGACGATCGGGCAGAGTTTCGGCGGGCGGGGTTTCGGCCATGGCGACAGCATCGCAAATCGGGCGCGAAATTGCTTTTCAAAATGGCCGATTATTCGCCTATAGTCGTAATCATATTTCATGATTGGACTATATCATGACGAAATTTGTCGAACTCGATGCGCTCGACCGCCGCATCGTTACAGAGTTGCAGCGCGACGCCGCGCTCAGCAATGCCGATCTCGCCGAACGGGTGGGCAGCACCGGCCCGTCCTGCTGGCGCAGGGTCAGGGCGCTGGAGGAGGCAGGCGTGCTGCGCGGCGCGGTGCGGCTGGCCGATCCCCAATTGCTGGGGCAGGATGTCACCATCTTCTGCCATGTACGGATGAAGGATTTTTCCGGCGACTCGATCGCCGCGTTCGAGACGTTCGTGCGCGATCATGACCAGGTGATGGAATGCTATTCCATGTCGGGCGAATGGGATTATCTGATGCGCGTCGTCGCCTCCAACGTCGCCGATTATGAGCATTTCCTGATGCGCACCCTGCTCAAACATCCTTCGGTCGCGGGCGCATCCTCGCAATTCGCGCTGTCGGTCACCAAATATCAGACGGCGCTGCCGGTGCGCGGCTAGACGCTCTCCAGCCCCCGCCTGCCATTTTCCCCCTTGCCCCGGCGGCATTCCCATGCACAAAGAATGCCAACTGTCCCAAGGGCAGATGATTTTTACCGGCGGTCAACCGACTGGCTGCAAGAATGGACGAGCCATGCACGACGTCACCACCCAGGAACGGCCCGCCACGGACCACCGCCCGCTTGCCCCACAGGAACTGGGCGACGGTCTGTCGGTCATTTCCATCGCCAAAAGCTATGACAAGCGGGTGGTGCTGTCCGACGTGTCGCTGACCGTGGGCAAGGGCGAAGTGGTCGGCCTGCTCGGCCCCAACGGCGCGGGCAAGACGACCTGCTTCTATTCGGTCATGGGGCTGGTCCGGCCCGATCGCGGCCGCATCGTGCTGGACGGGCAGGATATTACCGGCCTGCCCATGTATCGTCGCGCCATATTGGGCCTGGGCTATCTGCCGCAGGAAACGTCGATCTTTCGCGGCCTGACCGTGGCGCAGAATATCAGCGCGGTGCTGGAACTGGCCGAGCCGGATCGCGCCGCGCGCGACGCCCGGCTGGAACAGTTGCTCGACGAGTTTGGCCTCACCCGCCTGCGCGATTCTGCCGCGATGGCGCTGTCGGGGGGCGAACGCCGCCGCTGCGAAATCGCCCGGGCGCTCGCTGCCAACCCATCCATTGTGCTGCTGGACGAACCATTCGCGGGCATCGATCCGCTGTCCATCTCCGACATTCGCGATCTGGTGAAGGATCTCAAGAATCGCGGCATCGGTGTCCTCATCACCGACCATAATGTGCGCGAGACGCTGGAAATCGTCGATCGCGCCTGCATCATCTATGGCGGCCAGATGCTGTTTGCGGGCAGCCCGACCGAACTGGTCGCCAATGCCGACGTCCGCCGTCTCTATCTGGGCGAGAATTTCTCGCTCTGACATGATGGTGGCGCGCGCTCACTTTCCTGAAAAGACCTTATTCTGATGGCGCTCGGTCCACGCCTCGACATACGGCAGAGCCAGTCGCTGGTGATGACGCCGCAGCTCCAGCAGGCGATCAAGCTGCTGGCGCTGTCCAATCTGGAGATCGAAGCGTTTGTCGCGGGCGAGCTGGAAAAAAACCCGCTGCTCGACAGTGGCAGCGCGTCCGATGATCTGCCCCATGATCTGTCCGCCCCCGACGGCATCGACCGTGATGTGGAACGCCCCACCCTCTCAGCCGAAACCGGGTCCAGCGACGATCTGATCGGTCAGGGATTGGGCGGCAGCGATTCCCCGCTCGACGTCGATTATGGCGCGGAAACCTTCATCGACGATGGCCCCGGCGATCGCATGGCCAGCGCCCATGGCACCGGCAGCGGCATGGACGCGCTGTCGGGCGGCAGCGGCGAAGCGCTCGATTTCGACAGTTTCGCCAATCCCGAACCCAGCCTTCAGGAACATCTGATGGAGCAGGCGCGTGCCGCTTTGTCGGGCATGGATCTGGTCGTCGCGGGCCAGTTGATCGGCCAGATCGACCCGGCGGGTTATCTGGAGGCCAATCTGCTCGAACTTGCCCATGCGCTCGGCCTGCCCTTGTGCGATGTCGAACGGATATTGGGCGTCATCCACACATTCGACCCCACCGGCGTCGGTGCGCGATCCCTCTCCGAATGTCTCGCCCTGCAAGCCAAGGAAGCCGACCGCCACGATCCCTGCATGGCCAAGTTGCTTGCCAATCTGGATCTGCTGGCGCGCGGCGCGCTGCCCCAGTTGCGCCGCATCTGCGGCGTGGATGAGGAGGATATGGCCGACATGATCCGCGAACTGCGCGGCTATGATCCCAAGCCCGGCCTGCGCTTTTCCAGCGATCGTGCCGCCCCGGTCACCCCCGACCTGTTCGTGCGTCCGACCGCCGATGGCTGGGCGATCGAGATTAACAGCGCCACCCTGCCTCGCGTCCTCATCAACCGCAGCTATTATGTCGAACTGGCGTCGGGCAAGCAGGACAAGAGCGCCAGGGCGTGGCTTGCCGACTGCCTCGCCAGCGCCAACTGGCTGGTCAAGGCACTCGACCAGCGTCAAAAAACGATCATCAAGGTCGCCAGCGAAGTCGTCCGCCAACAGGAGGATTTCTTCCGCAAGGGCGTTGCGCATCTGAAACCGCTGACCCTGCGCACCGTCGCCGACGCCATCGCCATGCATGAATCCACCGTCAGCCGGGTGACGTCGAACAAATATCTCTCCTGCCCGCGCGGCCAGTTTGAACTCAAATATTTCTTCACCAGCGGCGTTTCCAACGCGGAGGGCGACGGCGCCGTCTCCGCCGAAGCGGTCAAGAGCCACATCAAGGCGCTGATCATGGCTGAAGAACCCCATGCCATCCTGTCCGACGACACGCTGGTCGATCTGCTCCGCGCCAAGGGCATGGACATCGCCCGCCGCACGGTCGCGAAATATCGCGAGGCGATGGGGATAGGCTCATCGGTGCAACGGCGGCGGCAAAAAGCGTTGCAGGGGAAGGCGGCTTAGGGAGGGCGAGACAGTGCGGAGCCTCCTGCCTGTCCTACATATCCCAGCCCTGCTATATCCGCCCCGGCTCCTTCCCATCGTCCGTCCCCTCCCCCATCCGCACCAGCGGACGAGCGACTTTGCGCTTATTCTTCATGCGCGACATGGGCGAACTTAGCGAAGTTCCGCGCCTGCCGTCGGTGCCGCACTAGTGGATTGATTTTGACATTTGCATCCCCTGGCGGTTGGGATGGGACTGCAAATGTCAAAATCGTAAAATCCACTAGAATCAAAGATTTTCTAGTGGTCCTTGGGCTTCCGACATTTGCGCATGCCCTCGCCGATATGGGATGCAAATGTCGGAAACGGACCACTAGGGACATATGCAACGCCAAGCCGCTTGACCCTGCCCGGCCGACCGGCAAAAGCGGGGGATATCCACCGCTCAGGGACCGCTCCGTTTCATGTCGATCGCCTATCTCAATGGTGCCTTTCTGCCGCTCGATCAGGTCCGGATCTCGCCGCTCGATCGCGGTTTCCTGTTTGCCGACGGCATTTATGAGGTCGCTGCGGTGATTGACGGCAGGCTGGTCGACAGCGCCAGCCATCTCGCCCGGTTGCAACGCTCCGCCGCCGCACTCAGCATCCGGCTACCGCTCAGCCTTGCCGAGATCGAGGCGGTGCAGAAGCAACTCGTTGCCCGCAACGCGCTCGCTGAAGGCCTCGTCTATCTCCAGCTGACCCGTGGCGCGGACGCGACCCGTGACTTCCTGCCGTCACCCGATACCGCGCCGACCCTGTTCCTGTTCGTGCAGGACAAGCCCTTCCTCAACGTCCCCGCCGTCACCACCGGCATCGCGGTAGCCACGATGCCCGACCTGCGCTGGAAACGGCGCGACATCAAAAGCACCGGCTTGCTGGCCCAGGCCATGGCCAAGCAGGCCGCGCGCGACGCGGGCGCGCAGGAAGCCTGGCTGGTCGAGGATGGCTTCATCACCGAAGGCGCGTCCTCCACCGCCTTCATCGTCACTGATGAGGGCATTGTGACGCGCCCCTATAGTCAGGCCGTACTGGCGGGCTGTACCGGCGACGCGCTGACCGCACTGGCGGCCGAAAGCGGCCTGGCCGTCATCCGCCGCCCCTTTACCCTGGCAGAGGCACTGGCCGCGAAAGAGGCGTTCATCACCAGCGCATCGACCCTGTGCCAGTCGGTCGTGACCATCGACGGCCAGACCATCGGCACCGGCACCCCCGGCCCGGTCGCGATGCGGCTGCGCGCGCTCTATGTTGAATTCGCGCGCGCCACGGCGGTGTGACAATTGACTCCATTTCGGAGAGAACGTCACCCTTCCTTAAAATAATAGGAAATTTCCTTCATCCTCCCGCCGAATTGGCTGCAAACTGGACGGAAAGTGCCCCCTCCCACCCCTTTGCCATGACCGAATGAAGCCATTGCTCCAGACCCTATCCAAAATGGCGAATGTGCGGGGCTGAATCGATCCGTTCTTGCTTTATTCTTTGGAACGAAGCTAGAACAGGATTCGGATCATGATGGAAGATTTTTCCTACGCCTCGCCGCTGACGAGCCATGGCACAACGTTGGTGCAGCGCGACGAGCGCGCCAGCCTGCTGGTGATCGCCGACCAGATGGACGTCTCCGCGCTGGAACCGGTTGCTGCGGCGGCAGGCTTTCGCCTGCTGGGACTGGCCACGCTGGCCGACGCGCCGGTGCGGCTCGATCTTCAGGCACAGTGCGATACGGTACTGGTCTTTTGTCCCGCCATGACCCCGCTATTGGAGCGGTTGCTGGTGCAACTGGAGACCCAGGCGATCCAGACTGGCATGGCGGTGATCCTGGTGGCGGGATGGGAGACGGTGGAACTGGCCTTCGCCTGCCTGCGCAGTCCGCATACGCAATTGCTGTGCGATCCCGACCGGGTCGAACTCGCCGCTGCGCTGGTCGCCGCCGGGGAGCGTCGCCCGGCTGCGGGCCATGTGCATGAAATGGACCGCGAAAGCGCCCGCCTCCAGCAATTGAGCGAGGAAGTCGGTCGCCTTGCCCGCACCCTCGACGCGCTGACGGAGCGGACGCGGATGGCCACCCCCAGCTTTGATCTGGGCCAGCGTATTTCCGACCGGCCGAGCGACTATATCGGGATGCCCGCCCTCGCGCCGATCGGCGGCGAAGCGACGCGCACCGACACGCCAGCCATCAGCGCCACACAGGTCCGCGACCTGCTGCGCGCCCGCCGCATCCGTGCCGATTTCCTGCCGGGCGACCTGTTCGCCGATCCCGCCTGGGACATGCTGCTCGACCTGCTGGCCGCAAGACTTGAACATGAGCGCGTCTCCGTCTCCAGCCTGTGCATTGCTGCCGCCGTGCCGCCGACCACCGCACTGCGCTGGATTCGCACCCTGACCGACAAGGGGCTGGTCGAGCGGCAGGCCGATCCGCATGACGGCCGCCGCATCTTCATCGCGCTGGCCAATGAGGCTTCCGAAGCGCTCACTCGCTGGTTCGGGGCCAGCCGCCGCCTGCTCACCATCTGACTCCCGGCTTGACGCCCCGGCATTTTTCCCTAGATAGGCGCTCTCCGCAGGAGCGGGCGATTAGCTCAGTTGGTAGAGCGTCTCGTTTACACCGAGAATGTCGGCGGTTCGAGCCCGTCATCGCCCACCAGTTTTGCAGGACTATGTTCCGCAAGATTTTCGCACATGCGCGGCGGCAGATAATCAGACCGCCTGCGTATCGTTCATCCTGTGGCAAGCATCGCTGCGGCACCATCCCCCCCATGCCCTTAGCAGCCCTATTTGGCGGCACCATCGCCCCTGCCCTGCTGATGCTGTCGCCATTTGCGGTGATGGCGGCCAGCGATTGCGCCGACTGGAAACCAGCGGCCAAGGCGGTGAAGGGCGGCAACGACAATCCCTGCAAAAGGCCGCGCCTGCCGCTGATGTAGGCGCCTGTCCCATATTGCAGCGCAGCGCCGCCGCTGCTAGATCCGCGATCATGATCCAGCCGCCCGAAATCATCCGAGTCTCCAAGTCCCGCGTCTCCTGCGACGGATCGGGCGATATTCCCGCCGCGCTGGGCCATCCGCGCGTGTTTCTGGAAATTGACGAGCATGGCTATGTCGATTGCGGCTATTGCGACCGCCGCTTCGTGCTGGCGGGCGGCGTTGCCGATACGGGCGACATCGGCAACCAGCCGGACATCGCTTCGGGCGCCAGCCTTTAACTTTTCCTTTGGGCCTGGATGATGCCGCCCCTATATCGGGCGACATGACCGATATCTCCGCCCACTTCACCGACGCCCGCGGCCTGCTCTATCGCCCCGGCTTGCTTGACCCCGACGGCGCGCGTCGCCTGACCGCCGATGCGCTCAAAAGCTGCGACGATGGCGAACTATATCTGCAATATCGCGCGAGCGAGAGTTTCGGCTTTGATGACGGTCGGCTGAAAACCGCCGATTATTCGACCGATGCGGGCTTTGGCCTGCGCGGCGTGTCGGGCGAAATGACCGGCTTTGCCCATGCCAATGACATGAGCGAAGCGGCAATTCGCAAGGCAGCCCAGACGCTGACCCTGCTGGATCCCGCCACGGCCCCGGCCGCGCCGCCGCCCCAGCGCACCAACCGCCACCTTTATACCGACGCCAATCCACTGGAGATCGTCCCCTTTGCTGAGAAGGTGACGCTGTGCGCCGCGATCGACGCTGCTGCCCGCGCGCGCGATCCGCGCGTCGCGCAGGTGTCGGTCAGCCTGGCGGGTAGCTGGTCGGTGGTGGAAATCGTCCGCGCCGACGGCTTTACTGCCACCGACATCCGCCCATTGGTGCGGCTCAACGTCTCGCTGATCCTGGAAGAGGATGGCCGCCGCGAAACCGGCAGCTTCGGCATTGGCGGGCGCTATCTCTACGATCAGGTTATGGAACCGGCCGTCTGGAACCGTGCGATCGACGAAGCGCTGGCGCAGGCGCAGGTCAATCTGCGATCGGTCGCCGCGCCTGCGGGCGAAATGACCGTGCTGCTTGGCCCCGGCTGGCCCGGTGTGCTGGTGCATGAAGCGATCGGCCATGGGCTGGAAGGTGATTTCAATCGCAAGGGCACCAGTGCCTTTTCCGGTCGCATCGGCCAGCGCGTCGCCGCGCCGGGCGTCACCGTGATCGATGACGGCGCGATCGCCAGCCGTCGCGGATCACTCTCGATCGACGATGAAGGCACGCCGACGCGGGAGAATATCCTGATCGAGGACGGCATCCTCAAAGGCTATATGCAGGACCGGCTCAACTCCCGGCTGATGGGGGTCGAACCGACCGGCAATGGTCGCCGCGAAAGCTATGCCCATGGTCCGATGCCGCGCATGACCAACACCTTCATCAAGGGCGGTAATGACGACCCGGAAGAATTATTGTCGCGCATGAAGTCGGGCATTTTCGCCAAGAGTTTCGGCGGCGGGCAGGTCGATATCGTGTCGGGCAAATTCGTCTTTTCCTGCACCGAAGCCTATAGGGTCGAAAATGGCAAACTGGGGGATCCGATCAAGGGCGCGACGCTGATCGGCGATGGCCCAACCGCGCTGACCAAGGTTGTCGGCATCGGCAATGACTGGGCGCTGGACGAAGGCATCGGCATGTGCGGCAAGGGCGGGCAGAGCGTACCGGCGGGCGTTGGCCAGCCGACCCTGCTGATGGAAGGACTGACTGTCGGCGGCACGGCGACCTGACGCTTTGCCGCTACGGATCGTGGAACCGGGCGAGAGGGTCATGGGTATAAGTCCCATGAACATGCTGACCGACAGCCATGATGCAATAACCGCCGATTGGGCGGCGGCGCTGCTCGACTTCTGGTTCAACCAGGTTGGCGAGGTAGGCTGGTACAGCCATGACCCCGCGCTCGATCATCAATGTAGGGCGCGATTTCAGGCCTTGTGGGCCGAAAAGCGGGCGCTCCCCGCCGACGCCTTTCTCGACCGCGCCGATGATGCGCTGGCCGCTATTATCCTGTTCGACCAATTGCCGCGCAACATGTTCCGCGAAACGGCGCAGGCCTTCGCCACCGATCCGCTCGCACGCGACCTGGCACGCGGCGCGATCGCCCATGGCTATGACATCCAGATTGGCGGCGCTGGGCGGCTTTTCTTCTACATGCCGTTCCAGCATAGCGAGGCGTTGGAGGATCAGGAGCTGTCATTGAGCCTGTTTGAGGGCGCGGGCGATAGCCGGTCACTCGATTTTGCGCGGAACCATCATGCAACGATCGCCCGCTTTGGCCGTTTCCCGCATCGCAATGCCGCGCTGGGTCGGGCGACATTGCCCGAAGAGGCGGAAGCCGTTGGGCAAGGCGCGCAATGGTAGCGTGACGCTGCCTATTTTTTGAGCATTGGCACCGCGCTGCCCATTTTTTTGGCGCTGCCCGTCATGTCAGCGCGCCGCAAGCCCGCGTTAACCTGCGTTTAACAAACTGGCACGGCTCTTGCTGAGTAGTCCCCGCACACCAGTAACAGGGGGCGACATGAAACTTGTCATGGCTATCATCAAGCCGTTCAAGCTTGACGATGTCCGCGAGGCACTATCCTCGCTCGGCATCGCAGGTATGACGGTCAGCGAAGTTAAGGGCTTCGGCCGCCAAAAGGGGCAGACCGAAATCTATCGCGGCGCCGAATATTCCACCAACATGGTCCCGAAGATCAAGATCGAGGTGGTCTGCGACGACGACCTTGCGCCGCGCGTCGTGGAAGCGACCCAGGCGGCCGCCAATTCGGGCGCCATCGGCGATGGCAAGATCTTCGTCCTCGATGTCGGTCAGGCCGTGCGTATCCGCACCGGCGAGACCGGCGAAACCGCGCTGTAAGAAGGGGGAAATAATGACCTTTTCCAAGAAACTTTGCGGGGTAGCGGGGGCAGCGGGGCTGTCGCTCTTCGCCGCCCTGCCTGCCTGGGCACAGGATGCCGCGGCCCCGGCCGCGACCGTCGATAAAGGCGATACTGCCTGGATGATGATCTCGACCATATTGGTTCTGGCGATGATCCTGCCCGGCCTTGCCCTCTTCTACGGCGGCCTTGTCCGCACGAAGAACATGCTGTCGGTCATGACCCAAATTGGCGCGGCTGCGTGCTTGGCCATGCTGATCTGGGTGATCTACGGCTATTCGATGGCCTTTGGCCCTGATTATACCAGCGGCCTGTCCAACTTCATCTCGACCTTTGACAAGGCGTTCCTGAAGGGCATCACGCCTGCATCGCAGGCTGCAACCTTCACCGCTGGCGTCGAAATTCCCGAATATGTGTTCGTCTGCTTCCAGATGACCTTTGCCGCGATCACCGTCGCGCTGGTGCTGGGTTCGGTCGTCGAGCGCATCAAATTCTCGGCGGTGATGGTTTTTGCCGCAGTGTGGCTGACGATCGTTTATTTCCCAATCGCGCACATGGTCTGGGCGGCAAGCGGCTATTTCTTCAAGCTGGGCGCTCTCGACTTTGCGGGCGGCACCGTCGTCCACATCAATGCGGGCGTGTCCGCACTGGTCGCCTGCATCATCCTGGGCAAGCGTATCGGCTTCCCGAAGGAACCGATGGCGCCCCACTCGTTGACGCTGACCGGCGTTGGCACCGGCCTGCTGTGGGTTGGCTGGTTCGGCTTCAACGCCGGTTCGGCACTGGAAGCCAATGGTTCGGCGGCTCTCGCCATGATCAACACCTTCGTTGCCACGGCGTCGGCCGGCCTCTTCTGGATGCTTGCTGAAAAGCTGAACGGTCACAAGGGTTCGGCTCTGGGCTTCTGTTCGGGCATTATCGCCGGTCTGGTTGCGGTCACCCCGGCAGCGGGCAATTCCGGTCCGTTCGGCGCGATCATCCTTGGTGCCATTGCTTCGATCATCTGCTTTTACGCCGTCACCGTCCTCAAGCCCAAGCTTGGCTATGATGACTCGCTGGACGCCTTTGGCATCCACGGCGTCGGCGGCATGATCGGTGCCATCGGCACGGCGATCGTCTATTCGCCAGCCTTTGGTGGTCCGGGTGCAGAGGATTATGTCATCTTCGACAAGCTGCTGATTCAGCTTTACGCCGTCGGCGTGACGATCGTATGGGCCGCCATCGGCACAGTGATCGCTATGTTCATCGCCAAGGCAGTGACCGGCCTGCGTGTCAGCCAGGAAGTCGAACTGGAAGGTCTCGACCTGGGCGAACACGGCGAACGCGCCTATAATATGTAAGACTTGGCAGGGCGGGCCACCCGAAAGGGGCAAGGCCCGCCCGCCCCACCTTGTTCCTCCTGCGAACATGCCTCGGGCCGGTGCGAAAGCATCGGCCCTTTTTTTTTGGTCCTGAGAAGCGGGTCAGCCGGTGGGGCGGGTCCACAGTCCCGTTGGGCGCGGCGTGGTCGCGGGCCAGCGCCGGGCGCGGCCGATCACTTGCCAGCCGGATCGCGCGACCCATAGCAGCTTGTCGGATTTGGGCGTGATGACGCGATGGTCCCATGCCTGTTCACCGCGCCGCGCCACTTCACGCGCAATGTCGCCGTAAATGCCTGCTGCGGCCAGCACCGCCCATGCGGCGCGCGGCGGGAGTGCGCCGGTGCCGTGGCGGGCGCTTTGTTCATAGGCGGCCGCCATGTCCGCCATACGCTGACCCAGCTGGGCGAGGCGCGGGCGGACCCAGGGCTTCATAAGCTCGCCGGGCGGTATGTCCATTTCGGCCAGCCATAGCTGCGGCAGGTAGCAGCGGTCGGCCGCTTCATCCTCGCTGATGTCGCGGGCGATATTGGCCAGCTGAAACGCCAGTCCCAGATCGCAGGCCCGGTCCAGCGTCGCGCTGTCGTCAGGATCGACCCCCATCAGCACAGCCATCATGCAGCCGACCGCGCCCGCGACATGATAGCAATAGCGCAGCATGTCGTCCTGGCTACGCGGTCGCCAGTCGCGTGCGTCGAGCGCGAATCCTTCGATCAGGTCATGGGCGTAGCGGGCGGGGATCGCACATTCGCGCATCACCACGCCGAAGCCGTCAAAGGCTGGATCGCCGGTTGCTTCTCCCCGAAGCGCCATGTCGGTCAGCACGCGGATGGTCGATAGTCGCGCCTGCCCGTCGGTCACGCCGGTCAGCGTTCCGCCATGGTCCTGTCCATCGGCAATGTCGTCGCATTTGCGGCACCAGGCATAGAGCAGCCAGGCGCGTTCGCGGGTCTGCCGGTCGAACAAAGTGGAGGCCATGGCGAAGGATTTGGAGCCACGCGCGATGCTCGTCTGGGCATGGGCGACGAGGGCGGTGCGGTCAAAGTCTCCCCTCCCGCTTGCGGGAGGGG
>NZ_CAVK010000081.1 GCF_000382885.1 Sphingobium indicum BiD32 | reverse complement strand
CCTATTACCTGCATTGGTCGTTCATTGCCATTCCCCCTTTCGTCATGCCCGGCTTGACCCGGCATCCCGCTTTTCTTCGCGCAAAAAAAGCGAGACCCCGGATCAGGTCCGGGGTGACGTAGGTGGGCATTGCTGGCCTTGCTCATTGCGGGCAGAGCAAAGCCCGTCCGCCCTAGTAGTCAGGCGTCAAAGCCGAAGTTCAGGAATTCCGGGACAGGACCGTTCCAGCCTTCGTCGGGGCCATCATCCTGATGGTCGTTGCGGCGCTGGCGGGCGGGCGCTTCGGCGCGGGGGGCGACGGCCGGGCGGGCCGGGGCTTCCTCACGCGAGGTTTGCGCGCGGGGTGGGCGGGCTGCGCGGGGCTTTTCGGCGGCGGGTTCTTCCGCGACCGGGGTTTCGACGACCGGCTTTGCCGCGCGAGGCTTGCGGCCCCTTGGCGCGCGGGGGGCGGCTTCCTCGACCGGTTCGGCGCTGGCGATGGCTTGCGCCGCGCCGACGACCTCGATCTTGGTGCCGATCAGCTTCTGGATATTGTCGATCGCTTCGGCATCCGCTTCGGTGACGAAGGTGTAGGCAACGCCAGACGCACCCGCGCGGCCGGTGCGGCCGATGCGGTGGACATAATCGTCCGGGTGCCAGGGCGCGTCATAGTTGAACACATGGCTGACGCCCTTGATATCCAGCCCGCGCGCCGCGACGTCCGACGCGACCAGAATGTTGACGGTGCCGGCGCGGAAACGCTCCAGTTCGGCGATGCGCGAACCCTGGTCGATATCGCCATGAATTTCGCCCGACTTGAAGCCGTCGCGTTGCAGGCTCTTGTTCAAGTCCCGTACCGTCGTCTTGCGGTTGCAGAAGATCACCGCGCTGGTGACGTCCGCCTCGCGCAGCATTTTGGACAGGGTGTCGCGCTTCTTGCGCGAATCGACCTTCACCAGCCGCTGGGTGATGTTGATCGAGGCGCTGGCAGGCCGCGCGACTTCGATCGACTTGGGGTTGGACAGGAATTTGTCGGCCAGCTTCTTGATGACCGGGGGCATCGTTGCCGAAAAGAGCAACGTCTGGCGCTGCGCGGGCAGCTTGGTGCAGATTTCCTCGATGTCCGGGATGAAGCCCATGTCGAGCATCCGGTCGGCTTCGTCGATGACCAGCATCGAACAGCCGTTGAGCATGATCTTGCCGCGACCGAACAGGTCCATCAGCCGGCCCGGCGTCGCGATCAGCACGTCCACGCCCTTTTCGAGCGCGGCGAGTTGATCCCCCATCGACACGCCACCGATCAGCAGCGCCATGGAGAGTTTGTGATATTTGCCGTATTTCTCGAAATTTTCCGCGACCTGCGCGGCGAGTTCGCGGGTCGGCTCCAGGATGAGCGAGCGCGGCATCCGCGCGCGGCTGCGGCCATGGGCCAGGATGTCGATCATCGGCAGCACGAAGCTGGCGGTCTTGCCCGTCCCCGTCTGGGCAATGCCAATGATATCACGCATCATCAGGACGGACGGGATCGCCTGCGCCTGAATCGGCGTGGGCGTATCATAACCGGACTCGGTTACGGCCCTGAGCAATTCGTCGGAAAGGCCGAGATCGGCAAAAGTCATTCAATGGTCCGGGAACAGGAGGCTTGTCCGTCCAGCACGATAGCGAGACGGAAATCGGCCGCGCATTGCGGAAATATCGGCCGCTTGTCAAGGAAATCGCGCGGTTTGACGGGTTGGAGTTGCCCGATGGCGGCGCTCAGTCGTCGGGTTCGGCAGCGATCAGCCGTTTGAAGCTGTCAATGGCGCAGCTTGTACCGCTGCGCGCCTGCAACTCGTCGCGGCCCGAACAGAGCGATCCATCCTCGTCCGGTTCGACATAGAAGCCGGAATAGAAAGCGGTCGCATCACAACCTTTGGCTAGCCGGGCGCGATAGCGATGCTGGTCCGCAAGGATCAGATCGACCCCGTTACGCACGACTATGGCAGCAGCGCGAATCGAGCGCAGGGCGACGCAGCGCGGCCCCTTTTTCTCTTCCCATGCATCGGCCGCCTTTTCGGTGATGCGCGCGGGTGCCTTGCCCTTTCGGGCCATCGGTACGCGCATGATGACGCGCTGCTCGATCGTCAGTTGCGCCCATTGAACCGGGTCGGCCGCCGTGGCGGCAATCAGCAGCAGGATGGAATGAACCAAGTCGGACCCCTTTTGGGAATCGGACGCTATCGACCCGTGGTTGAACAGTCGATGAATTCCGGGGATAGGTGCGTCCCATGATTGGACAGCATATCATTGCGCGCTTTGCAGCGCTGCTTGGCCCCAAGGGCGTCATCACCGACCCGGACGATATTGCGCCCTGGGTCAGCGACTGGCGCGGGCGCTATCATGGCGCGGCGGCGGCGATCCTGTCGCCTGCCTGTGTTGAGGAGGTCGCTGCCTTGGTGACGCTGGCAGCAGAAACAGGCGTCGCTTTGGTGCCGCAGGGGGGCAATACGTCGATGGTGGGTGGCGCGACGCCGCCTGCCGACGGATCGGCGCTGATCCTGTCGCTGCGGCGGATGAACCGGATTCGCAGCCTGAGCGCGGACGTTAATCTGGCGATCGGCGAGGCGGGCGTGATCCTGAGCAACCTGCATGATGCTGCGCAGGCGGCCGGGCGACGCTTTCCGCTGAGCCTGGGGGCCAAAGGGTCCGCGACGATCGGCGGGCTGGTGTCGACCAATGCGGGCGGGACGCAGGTGCTGCGCCACGGGACGATGCGCGCGCTGGTCGAGGGGATCGAAGCGGTGCTGCCCGATGGCAGCATCTTCCACGGGCTGGACGCGCTGAAAAAGGATAATCGGGGCTACGACATCAAACAGCTATTGATCGGTGCGGAAGGGACACTCGGCGTGATTACGGCGGCGGCGCTGCGGCTGGTCCCGGCGATTGCAGCGCGGGCGGTCGGCTGGGTCGGGGTCGCCTCCCCCGCCGACGCACTGGCGCTGCTGCGGCTGACCGAGGCGGAACTGGGCGACAGCGTCGAGGGGTTCGAGGTGATTGCCGACGAGACTTTGGGTTTCGTGCTGGGGCATATCCCCGGCACGCGCAGCCCGATCGAGACGCGGACGCCCTGGCATGTGCTGATCGAGGTGGATCATGGCGATTTGCGCGATCCGGGTCCGGGTGAGCGGCTGGAGGGCGCACTGGCGCTGGCGTTCGATCGGGGCATCGCCATCGACGCAGTGGTGGCCGCCAATGAGGCGCAGGCGGACGCTTTCTGGCGGATCCGCGAATCGCTGTCGGAATCGGAAAAGGCGCAGGGACCGGCGTTGCAATATGACATCAGCGTGCCGGTGGCGCGGATGCCCGCTTTCATGACGCAAGCGGCGGATGCGGCAATGGCGCAATTTCCCGGCACGACGGCGTCGTCCTTTGGCCATCTGGGCGACGGCAATGTCCATTTTCATGTCCGCGCGCCCAGGGGGACAGTCGACGGACCAGGCTGGATCGCGGCGGAGGGAGAGGCGATCAACGCCTTCGTCCATGACGCGGTGGTCGCGGCGGGCGGATCGATTTCGGCCGAACATGGCATTGGCCAGATGAAGCGGGCGGAACTGGCACGGCTGGCGGGTCCGGCGCGGATCGGTGCGCTGCGGGCGATCAAGGCCGCGTTCGATCCGAAGGGGCTGTTCAATCCGGGGAAACTCATCCCCCTGCCCGACGAGCTTGGATAGTATATGTGAAAGCAATTGCCACCCGGTGCGCGGGGCTTTATCGCCCTCTCCCAGTTTTACGCCCGGCGATGCGTCTGCACAGCATCGCTTTTTGACAGAATGGATACCGGATCATGGCCAGCGCGCCCGCGAATAACCTGCCGATCTTCTACAATGACCTCATTCCGCTGAGCAGCCTGGATCATGCCGATTTTCGCAGCAAGGCGGTCGATTCGGCACCGTTCCTGACCAGCCAGCACGCCATTCCGCTGACGATCGACGAATTTGTGTCTGCCCAGCGCTTCGTGCCGATCATCTTTTCGGCCGGCGCGGATTCGGTGCCGCTGGCGCTGATGGGCCTCAATGAAGGCGTCAACATCTTCGTCGATGACGAAGGCAAGCTGCGTGGTCCATCCTATGTCCCCGCCTATGTCCGCCGCTATCCCTGGATGCTGGCCAAGCTGCGTCCCGACACGGACGAGCTGTCGCTGTGCTTCGACCCGACCAGCCCCGCGATCGGCGCGTTCGAGGATGGCCAGCCCCTGTTCGAGGATGGCAAGCCGAGCGAGCTGACCCAGGGCGTGCTGAAATTCTGCGAGGATTTCGAGCAGGCGGCGGCCCGTACCGGCCAGTTCGTGCGCGAATTGCGGGAAATGGACCTGCTGATGGACGGCGAAGTCGCGATCCAGACGCCGGGCAATGAACAGCCCTTCGTCTATCGCGGTTTCCGCATGATCAACGAGGAAAAGCTGCGCGACCTGCGCGGTGACCAGCTGCGCAAGATCAACCAGAGCGGGATGCTGCCGCTGATCCATGCCCATCTCTTCTCGCTGCAACTGATGCGCGATATTTTCGAGGCGCAGGTCAATCTGGGCAAGGGTCCGATCCCCCTGCCCGCCGTGCCGCAGCCCGTCGAAGCTTGAACCGGAAGTTAACCCGGAACGGCGCAAATAATTGATAGAAAAGCGATTGCATCTCCTCTTGAAACGGAATGTGACCTGGCCTATCTAGTGAACATGCGATGCACCTGCCCCCCTTTCGGGTGTATCGTATGGGCGCCTCCCCCCTTTGGAGGCGTCTCCTCCCTGAACCTTGGCCGCCCCATGCTCTGCATGGGGCGGTTTTTTCTTGGGTTCTGCCTTTGGGCGACGATGCTGGCAGCGGCGCGGTTTTCCTTGACGCGCGACGCGCGCCTTCCTAAAGCCCAGCCCCTGCCAGCCGCCCAATGCGGCTGATGGCCCCTTCGTCTAGCGGTTAGGACGCGGCCCTCTCACGGCTGAAACACGGGTTCGATTCCCGTAGGGGTCACCAGTAAAGCGATTTATCGTATTGATTTGGCGTGGTAATTTGATAAATCTCTGAAACTGATACCACGCCTATTCCCACATTTTCTGTGGGGCCTGATGGTATGATTCGGAACCTCACGGGACGCAATTCGCTCCTTTTCCGATCATCTTTGCTCCAGAGAGCCTGAGAAACACCCGTTTGTCCTGCAATTTTTGGCCGAAAGGCGAATGTCCGGTTTGGAGCAAGGGTCTTGGGATAGCTGTCATTCCACTATGCCGAACACGATGGACGCAGACTTCTGCGTCGCGGCGCTGGAAGAGGCGCTGGCCCGCTACGGCATGCCCGACATCTTCAACACCGACCAGGGCAGCCAGTTCACGTCGCAAGCCTTCACCAGCGCGCTACGCAACGCCGATGTCCGCAACAGCATGGATGGCCGGGGGCGGTGGATGGACAATGTCTTCATCGAGCGCCTTTGGCGCTCCCTGAAATACGAGTGCGTCTATCTCCACGCCTTCGAGACCGGATTGGAGCTGCGGGCTGGCCTTGGCCGATGGATCACCTATTACAACACCCAGCATCCGCACTCGGGCCTTGCTGGGACAACCCCGGCAGAGGCCTATCGGCGGATCGGGCAATCAGATCATGGGGGGCAGGCCCGCCATGATCTGATGATCAAACGGGCGGCATACCTACAACCGGGATTAGCCTAACTCAGCCGCCAAACGGTCCAAGAAGGCGGGACCGCCTCAACCTGCCACCATCGGATCAGTCCAAAATGGATCAAAAACGCGCCAATCATTTCTGTTGCAATGTAGGATTTCAACTGACAATTTTCTCCAGTATTTCGCCGATCCATCAATAGATCATATCCTTTGGGAACGAAAAACCATGCGAATGCACTTCTCAAAGCTGAACATCGCATTGATTGCCCTGCTTTCTGCAACGGCTGCCTATGCTGGTCCTGGCATATCGACTCAGATGACAATTACCCAGATCGGTGCACGCGACGCTGGGACAGATGTGAGCGGGACAGGCTTCAACAATCCTTACCCCTGTACCAATCCCAACACGTTCAGAATTGAGAACAGCGTGAGCAACGGGGACATGATGCGGGCGACCGTTCTTACCGCCCGTTCGCTGAATCGCCCCGTGCGGGCATGGGTCAGCGGATGCGGCGCTGACGGGGTGTCGATAACCACAGCTATATGGATGGATTAAGAAGAGTGTCTATGTTCCCGGCACATTCTGTTGCCCGCTTTCGAAAGCTGGATTTTCGCTCTGTGCGCTTATCATCGCGTTAGCAGCTTGTTTTGCAGGAACGCATCGAACAAGCGTTCGGAAATGCACTATGCGTAATATCGGATATCGCTATCGCCTGATTTACCATCCCCGTTAAAACGTTTGAGAAAGAGAAATCAGGAAATATTTTCCAGAAGTCGCAAATATAACTCCACTTTGGAAAAATGACATCTTGCAATGTTGGATTTTGCATGATCATCTTATGATCTATCGGGAGAGATTTGCTCATGCCACACTTGTTCATGCGCATGTTGGCGGGCGCGACCTGTTCTATATTCTCTGTCATGTCCTTATACCCCGCTCATGCAAGCGAAGCTTCGCCTGGATTGGTTACGTTGGTTGCGACAGATATGAGCACCAACTCCGGATACGTCTTTCAGACTGCCGGAACTCGCTCGACCAGGCCTGCGTGCGCAACAGACACTACGTGGGCAATCATCACACCAGCAACGGACAAGGCTAAAGCCATGTATGCAGCCATACTTACCGCTGCGGCCAGTAAACAACTCGTCTTTGTGGCAGGCAATGGCACCTGCGATACTACCAATTCCAACCGCGAATCTGTATCTTATATCACCGTCACCCCCTGATCGAATAATTGGTCACATCAGCCAATTGGCCAAGCTGGTTCGTTTGTTACCACATGGTCTGCATTTGCCATTCTTTGTGGCAATGCTCATCGCATCTGCTGAGAAAAAATCAACATGCTCGATTTCTCTATCAATTAGTGAGTAGTGGCATGATCTCCAGTCGAATTTTGATCACAATATTGCAACTGGCCGCATTGGGAAACTAGCGCACAATGACCGTTCGCTATGCCGCCCATAGCGTCAACTGCACCACGTCTCGGACTGATCTGGTGGGGGCATATCTCAACTGAGGCTGCGTTTATGCCATCACAATTGGAATTTAGGGGGCCAAATGAAAATCAGCGCTTTGGGACTGTTGGCCTTGTCAGGCGTGATCTGGACACCTTCTGCTGCCATCGCCTCTCAGCCATCCGGCGGACAGATCACCTATGTCACCACGATGAGTAATGGGGTCATCCTGTTCGACGTGAGCGGCCCGCGCACAACCCGTCCCGCTTGTGCAAGCCTGGCTCGCTGGGGGTTCAACGGATCGACAGCCGCCGGACAGGCCAAACTGGCCGGTTTGCTTACAGCCTATGCCCGGCAAGTGTCGGTCAACGTTTACGGGACGGCAACCTGCGTCTCGTGGGGCGACACCGAAGAAGTCGATTATTTCAATATCAACCAATGAGGTGCGGCATGAATTTACGGATGATCCGAACCGGGGCTTTGCTTCTTAGCTGTGCCTCCGGTGTCGCCCACGCGGCCAGCACGACCACCTACACCTATGACGCGCTGGGCAGGCTCACCAACGCCAGCACCACCGGCACGGTCAACAACGGCGCGCAGATGAGCACGACTTATGATCGGGCTGACAATCGCACGACATATCAGGTGACCGGGTCTGCCAACAAGGTCGTGGTCGTCCCGCTAAATGGTCTTACGGTCATTCCGATGCCGGACAATTGAAGCACCCTTTCAGAGCCTATCTCATAACGAAAATGGCAGGAGGCCAGCCTGTGGCGCGTAATTTGTTCCTTGCCCCATATTCAGCCAAACGAATGCTGCTGACCGCATGCGCGGCAGCGGCGTTACTGAGCATTCAGGCCGCGCCTGTCTATGCGGCTAACCCAGCAGTCGTCATTCCCACAGCCCCCCTCGTGTCGCCGTCAAACGCGCTCGCTTACTACGGCAATCCAACCAGCCCGACCCCGCCTACGACCCGTGACCCGCTAGTGGCCGAAGCGGCGCGAGCACTACGGTACGACGTTGATACTATCTACGCTTTCGTGCGCGATAATATCAAACTGACCCCGGTCTTCGGCCTTCAAAAAGGGGCCAGAGGGGTCGTGCTGGATGGCTATGGCTCGGCTTTCGATCAGGCGCAATTCATGGTCGATACATTGCGCGAAGCGGATGCCGTCGCAGGCAAGGGCTACAACCCTGTATACAAACTTGGCACGATATCGCTAACTGCGGCGCAATTTTCGAGTTGGACGGGCATTAGTGAGGCTGCCGTAGCGACCAAATTCCTGGCCAACGGGGGCATACCTGCTACCGTGACGGGAAGTGGTTCATCGTTCACCGTGTCGTTGCTGCACATATGGGTGCAAGTGACGATCGGGGGGACTAACTATCTGTTTGATCCCGGCTACAAGCCCAGCAGCACCGCTGCGGGACTGAACTGGCAAACTCAGACGGGCTATAATCAGGCAACCCTGCTGAGTGCTGGCGGCGGCGCTACAGCCACAACCGTCAATGGCTTCAACATCACCAATTTCCGCGCGAAGCTCGCAGACTATCGGGCAAGCCTTGAGAGCTACATTTCTACCAATGCCGCAGGCAAACGCGCGCAAGCTGTCGTGGGTGACGACATCATCACTGCGCACACCACGGCGGAGGATCGGCGCACAAGCTTGCCTTATGTCACCGCCACCAGCAGAAGCTGGAGCGGCCAGATACCGGGCGTCTTCCGGACATCCTTTACCGTCAAGCTGAACGGCGCATCGTACAACACCTATTTTGCCGATGTCGATGGCGGGGAGATACTCAGCTTCTCCTATTCCTATTCCGGTGGCCAGTTCATCAAGGGCAGCCAGCTTCCTTCGCCGGTCATCGCGTCGAGCTTCCTTGATCCCTGCGATCAATATCTGAGCAACAAGTCCACAGCCGCTACGCCTGCGACGGCGTCTATCGACATTGATCATCCCTATGCTGCCAACTCAGGCGGTTATGCCGACAGAACGATCAGCCGCCAAATTGTGTCGCAGGTTTGCACCAGCGGTCGTTTCTTCGTGTCCAATGATTGGGGCTTTACCGGTGATGGCGTGTCCCAGCGTATGGCTCCTGTCGCTGCCCTAATCCGATCTGATCCTAACAGACCGACCGATTTCACCTTTGGTCCAACGATCGCAAATATCGCCAGTCAATATTCCAGTTTCCTTGACCTTGCGGGTAAGGCACAATCGTCGGTCTTTCAGGTGCATGACCTGATTGGCATCCATGTGCTCGACAATGTGAATTTCAACGTGGATCCGCCTAATACGATGAGCCTGTCCACCAACCCTTCGCTGAGCTTCGAGGCAGCCGTGAGCGCCTATGGTAAGGCAGGAACGACATCATCGGATGTGACGGCGGCTTACACCGCGGGTCTTGGGCTGTCTTATGCCGAAGGCGCGGTGCCCCGTCAGGAGACCGATTCCGTCTATGACATGGCGGCGCTCAGCCTTGTCACCCAGCAGGATACGCGCGCGACATCGGCCGGCACTTACACGACCTATCTGGCCAACCCATCGGCCAGCCCTGCATGGTCCAGCGTTCAAGGTTCGCTTGTGGGCTATCCTAGTGGATCGACGGGCGCGGCATCGACCTATGTGTCGGAAGGCTATTCGCTGCTGATCCCCCAACGTGGCGCTCTTCGCCAGCCTCCTATCACCGTGCAGATAGGAAGTTCTACCTTCTATCGAACTGGCAGGCTGTGGGAAGGATCTGGGCCGGGAAGCACGGCGAGCGAATTGACGCGCTCCGCTTTCCTAGCTTGGCGTCCATCCGCTGGAGCGGGGTCTGTGCCTGACCGCATTGCGCTTGTGCTTTACGACCAGCGACGTGGAAGCATCCTCAAGGCCGGGGTCGGCGTGCCTGTCCAAACAGGCACCGATGCAGCGCCTGTCCGCAAGCCTGACGCGCCCAAGGTCGAGAGCAAGGATTTTATCCGAGCAGCGCTGAGCGTCGATGGGCAAAGCGGGGCGCTATCCTATGCGCCGGCCCCTGACCTCACAGACGGCGCAGGCGATTTCCCTCGATCGCTTGGCCTGCAGCGCGTGTATTCCCAGCGCGATCAAACCAACTATGGCTTTGGCATGGGCTGGAAAAGTAACTGGTATCAGGTCGCGACCATGTCCAACGATGGTCAACTGGCGTTGGGCAATGGCGGTGCGCAAGCGGTCGCCAGCGCGCTTGTGGCTATCCAGGCAATGGGCGATCTCACGACCACACAGGATGCCCAACATCTCTATGCTGCTTTGCAGACAGCCTCTTGGCTGACCGATCAGACCATCAATAACAGCATCGTCGTTAGCCGTGGCCTCGACCCCGACCATGCCTTCTATCGGCAGGCATCGGGGAATTTCGTGAGCGCGAAAGCGGATGGTTCGACCCTGACGATGACCGGATCGCCATCCGTTGGAATCATCAACCGGCGGCTTTATCTCGATACCAGTATCGCGTTCACGGACCGAGATGGATCGGTGCGTACCTATCCCGACTTATCTGCGACCCCGGTCGACATTTCTTCTCCCGGCATCGCGAGCGCTTACACACGAAAATATGTTTATATGAGCGAGTGGGCATTTCCCAATGGTATCAAGATCAATGCCGCCTATACCTCGACCCTGCAAGCAGATGTCCACTATCTTTTCCGGGCTTATAACAATCTCGGCGCAGCGATCAAAAGTCAGGACTATGATTTTGGCTCCGCAACCGACTTCCCCTACTGTCAGGTTAATGGTGGTCTAGTTTATTATAACCCGCCTTACCCCGCAAAAATAAGCTATATTACGCCCAGTCGGCAGGTCAAATTCGATATGGACGCGCAAGTGGGCTGGCAGCTCACTGTTGATCCAGATGGTGCCCGTTGCGCACCCGGGACCAAAACCCCGCCCATGCGGCAGCTTCAATATGTCTCCTATCTCCGCAACGTCGTCGATCCGACCGGCAATTCATGGTATGTCGGATATACAGGTGTCGGTGGCATGTTTGGAACGACGTCAGGACTGGGCCAGATTTACAAGCCGAGCAATGCGGGGGCCGACATCGTTGTCACTTACGGCAATGACGGTAACGTGCGAAGCTTCATCAATCTGCGCGGAAACATCTGGAATTATTTTTCCACCCGGTTCCGTTCAGAGGCTCTGTCTCCGGTGCAAGCAGCGACGCCTAGTTGGGGCAATGTCACCTATTATGACCAATATGGGCAGGCGATCCGCTCGGTTGATCCGCTGCTGCGCACGACCATTACGGCTTATGATGAGTGGGGTCGTCCGCAACTGGTGACCCAACCCGAAGGTAACGCGACACAAAGCGGCTATGACGCGCGCGGCAACCTCATCACCCAGACGCAGAAGGCGAAGCCGGGATCGGGACTGGCAGACCTTGTGACCAGCACGGCCTATGGGGAAGGCGCGACCATAACCACCTGCGCCAATATCATCACCTGCAACAAGCCGATCTACACAATAGACGCGCGCGGCTATCGTTCGGATTATGGATGGGATGCTGCCACAGGCATGCCCCTGTCGGTGCGGCAAGGCTGGAACAGCGCTGGTACAGCTTGCCAGATCAGCACGGGCGGCGGCTGCCCGTCGGTGACCTTTGGGTACGGATCAGGTCTTACAGGCTTTGATCCTTTCAACGGCGTCAGTTCAGGGCCGATCTATCTGCCACTCACGCAGGTCGAGGCTGTGCAGGGTGGAACTACGACCACGACTTATGGCTACACGCTCAAGACCTTCAGTTCGACCTACGCGCCTCTAAGCCTCCAGAATGTCCGCAAGCTCGTACCCACACAGATCACGGTCGATGATGGCGGCCTCAACCTAATCACATGCTTCGATTACGATGATGCAGGAAACATCATTTCCGACAGATCGCCGCGTGGCGGAGGGACTTGCCCATGAGCCGCCTCGCTTTACGCCGCCTTGCCGCCCTTGCGCTCTCGTTTCTCCCGGTTGCGATGACGGCCGCGCCAGCCATGGCACAGACCGCAGCAGCACCATTCCAAACCGGTTATCGCTGGGACGTCGAACGTCGCCTGGTCGGCAAGATATCGCCCTATCCCGATGACGGGAACGCCACCTATTATCCAGCCGAGCGCTATAGCTATAATATCGACGGACAGTTGATAAGCGTTGAGACGGGCATCTTGTCCGCTTGGCAAAGCCAGAGCGTTGTTCCTTCTACCTGGACCGGGTTCACCATACGGAAAACGGTCAGCTACAGCTATGACGCAGCAGGCAACCAGGTCGAGGAGCGTGTGACCGCAGGCGGCTCGATCCAGACGGTCACGCAAATGACCAGCGACGCTGACGATCGGCTGCTTTGTTCGGCAGTTCGCATGAATTTGGCTGCCATTCCGGCGACCGGCTCAGACGCCTGCACAGCGGGTACCGCTGGCACCAACGGGCCGGATCGTATGGCCAAAACCATATATGATACGGCCAGTCAGGTCTTACAGCTGCGTCGCGCGGTAGGAACGCCTCATGAGCAGGCGAATGTCACCTATGGCTGGTTAAATCCCTCCACCGGTTTGATCCAGCCGGGCAATACGCCCAATGGCAAGCGCGAGTTTATCATTGATGCCAACGGCAACAAAGCGAAGCTCGCCTATGACGGATTCGATCGCCAATCGCATTGGTATTTCCCATCCATGACACGGCCCAGCGCCTTCGATCCCGCTACCCCCACTACGGCATTGGCTACAGCAGGCAGCGCTTCTACTACCGACTATGAACAATATGGCTATGACGCCAATGGCAACCGGACGTCATTGAGAAAGCGTAGCGAACAAGGTCAGCCTGTTGGCAGCCAGACCATAAACTACAGCTATGACGCGGCAAATCGAATGTCTGTGAAGGACATTCCCGGCGGCACTGCAGCCGACGTCTACTACAGCTATGATCCTCGCGGGCTGCAACTCACGGCAAAATTTGTGTCTGTTGGCGGGTTGGGTATTAACAATGTCTATGACAAGACCGGTCGCCTGACGAGCAGCGCCAACAGTCTTGGCGGCGCGACTCGGACCCTGAGCCATCAATATGACGCCAACGGTAATCGCATCCAACTGACATGGCCTGAAGGAAACGCATTCACCTTCGAATATGACGGTATCGACCGGGTGGACATAGTCCGCCGGGTTGGATCTACCGTCGCCACCATCACTTACAACAACGAAGGCGAACGCTCCCGACTCAACAGTGGCGGCACCACCATCTACGCCTATGATGCGCTGTCGCGGCTGGCGTCGATCACCCATGATCTGGCGGGCACCGATCGCGATGTCACCTACTGCATGGGCACTATGAGCCCCAGTTGCGCATCCACCTACAATGCTGCCAGCCAAGCTTTGACGCGAACGATCAGCAACGACGCCTATGCGGTGCGCAGCCAGTTCAATGCCAACCGCAGTTATACGGCAAACGGGCTGAACCAATATACGACGGCGGGAGCGACCAGCCCGACGTATGACCTCAACGGCAATTTGACGTTCGCTGACGGAACAAACTACGCCTACGATGTGGAAAATCGCCTCGTCAGCGCCACGGGCGCGACCAACGCGGCGCTAACCTACGATCCAATGGGGCGGCTGAGCAGCACCACGTCGGCGGGCGCGACAACCTGGTTCCTTTATGATGGGGACGAATTGGTCGCGGAATATGACGGTGCGGGGACCATGCTTGACCGCTACGTTCATGGCCCGAATACCGATGAGCCATTGCTCTGGTATGAGGGACCGGGTTTAACGGCGCGCCGGGTTTTGCGCGCAGATCAGCAAGGCAGCATTGTCGCCATCAGCGACCTTGGCAGCAACAGCCTGTTCGTTAACAGCTATGATGAGTGGGGCAACCCGGCATCCAGCAATGTGGGGCGGTTCGCGTACACCGGGCAGATTGTGATCCCGGAGCTAAAGCTCTACCATTACAAGGCACGGGTATATTCGCCCAAGCTGGGGCGGTTCCTCCAGACCGATCCGGTCGGGTATGATGACCAGTTCAATCTCTATGCCTATGTCGCAAACGATCCGGTCA
>NZ_CAVK010000082.1 GCF_000382885.1 Sphingobium indicum BiD32 | reverse complement strand
CGCGCTGACACCTCCCCTGCAAGGGGAGGATGACACAGGGTCTCAGCTTTATCGCCCCTCAAACCGCGCTCAGCCCCGCATCGGCCAGCCCGCGCCACAGATGCAGCGCCTGCACGCTTTCGCGCACATCATGCACCCGCACCATCTGCGCGCCCTGCTCCGCCGCGCGGAAGGCGAGCGCGATCGATCCGCCCAGCCGGTCTGATGCCGGCGCTTCGTTCGACAGCGCGCCGATCAGCCGCTTGCGACTGCCGGCAAACAGCACAGGCACGCCCAGCCCCTGAAAGGTCGCAAGCCTGTTCACTAGCGCCAGATTATCGGCCAGCCCCTTGCCAAAACCCAGCCCCGGATCGACCATGATCTTCTCGCGCGCGATGCCCGCTGCAACACAGGCGGCGACCCGCGCCTCCAGATGGTCGAACACATCGGCGACCACATCGCCATAACCAGCGGGATTGTCGTGCGGATCGTCCCCCGCCGACGGCGCGTGCATCAGGATGACCGGGCATCCCGCCGCAACGACCACTTCCATCGCGCGCGGATCATGTTGCAACGCGCTCACATCATTGACGATTTTCGCGCCCGCGCCCAGCGCCGCCTCCATCACCGCCGCCTTGCGCGTGTCGATCGACACCGGCACGCCCGCCGCCGCCAGCCGCTCGATCACCGGGACGACACGGGCGATCTCGTCGCCCTCCCATAATTTCTCCGCACGCGGCCGGGTGGACTCGCCCCCCACATCGACCAGCGCCGCGCCTGCCGCCGCCATGGCAAAGCCTGCATCGGCGGCCGCCTGCGGATCGCCGACATGCTTGCCGCCATCGGAAAAACTGTCGGGCGTAATGTTCAGGATCGCCATCACCTGCGGCCCGTCGAAGCGGATTGTCCGCTCGCCAAGGATTAGCGGCGCACGCTGCACCGAAATATTGGCGGCCAACGTCCGCGCCCGCTGCGCCAGCGGTTCGGGCAGGCCCGCCACCACCGCATCAAATTCCGCCACGGGGATGGTCACCCGCGCCACCCGGTCGCGCCCGCGAAGCACGGTCAGTTCATAGCCCTGAAACCACAACAACCCATTCCCCATCCGCGCAGCCGCGCCATCGGGAAGGCCAAAGGGTGAAGGCACGAACCAGACCGGGTGCAGGTACAGCCGGGCATCGGCGGGGATAGGCGGTAGGGTCATGAAGCAGTCTTTACCTTGTCTCGTCATGCTGAACTTGTTTCAGCATCCATTGGCTCTACGCTCATCCTGCCCCACAACCCTAGAGCCAATGGATCCCGACTTTCGTCAGGATGACGGCGCGAGAATCAAGGCTCGTTCGCCAGCAAATAGGTCTGGCGCAGCGTGTCGATCGGCTGCAACTTGCCGTCAACCTCGACATGCCAGAAGGTCCAGCCATTGCAGCTTGGCGCGCCCTGCAAGGTCGCACCCATTTTGTGGATCGACCCGGTGTCACTCCCGACGCTCAGCGATCCGTCCGCCCGCACCTCCGCGCTCCAGCGGCGCTTGACGTCGCTCAGCTTGGTGCCGGGCGCGATATAGCCAGTCTCGACCAGCGTGCCGAACGCCACCTTGGGCTGTTGCCGCGCGGTCTGCATGATGGTGAGCGAGGATTCATCGAGCGGCAGCGCCGCCTCGATCCGCTCCAGCGCCACCTCGATATAGGCGTCCTCACGCTCGATGCCGATCCACTTGCGCCCCAGCCGCTTGGCCACAGCGCCCGTGGTGCCGGTGCCGAAAAAGGGATCAAGTACCACATCGCCCGGCTTGGTGCAGGACAGCATCACCCGATAGAGCAGGGATTCCGGCTTCTGGGTCGGATGCGCCTTGGTTCCGTTGCGCTTCAGCCGTTCCTGCCCGCCGCAGATCGGCAGCACCCAGTCGGACCGCATCTGCAATTCATCGTTCAGCGTTTTCATCGCCTTGTAATTGAACGTATATTTCGCGTCCTCGCCCTGGCTGGCCCAGATCAGCGTTTCATGCGCATTGGTAAAGCGCGTGCCCTTGAAATTGGGCATCGGGTTGGCCTTGCGCCAGATGATGTCGTTGAGGATCCAGAAGCCCTCATCCTGCAACGCCGTGCCGACGCGGAAGATATTGTGATAGCTGCCGATTACCCAGATCGTGCCGTTGGGCTTCAGGATGCGACGCGCCTGCGCCAGCCACGCCTTGGTAAAACGGTCATAGGCACCCAGCGTGTCGAACTTGTCCCAATCATTATCGACCGCATCGACGCGCCCGCCTTCGGGCCGGAACAGGTCGCCACCCAGTTGCAGGTTATAGGGCGGATCGGCAAAGATCATGTCGATGCAGCCGTCAGGCAGCTTGGCCATCTCGGCGATGCAGTCGCCGCGCAGCAGGCGATCCGCCTCGATTGTCACTGGTGCGAGAGCAACCGCCTTCTTCCGCCGCGGCGCGACCCGTTCCATGACACCCATATACAACCCCCGTTCGTTCTGAGGCCCAGCGATGAGTCCTTGGCAGACTCCCGTCAAGATCAGCAGCTTAGCGTTAACCTTTCTTAAAATGGTTAACATGGGGCGGAACGAAGGGGGTAGCCACTATATGTTGAGTCGCGACGGCAGCATGAGACTCAATATCGGCCAGTGTGACTCAAAAGACTCAGCCCATCGCCCGCCAGACTTTTTTTGGTTAACGGGTCAATGACGGGCAAAAGCAACCGCTGGCTTGACCATATCATAACCATATGGTTATGCCGCCATGATGACGAACAGCCCCAACAGCCCTGCCACCATCGACGCCCAGTTCAAGGCGCTGTCGGACGGCACCCGCCGCGCCCTGCTCGAATATCTGGTCCGCGAGGGCGAACAGAGCGTCCACGCCCTGACCGCCATTTCGGGCGTATCGCAACCCATGGTCTCGCGCCACATGGCCAAGCTCAAGCGTGCCGCGCTTGTGACCGCCCGCCGCGCCGGTCGCGAAACCTGGTACAGCGCCCGTGCCAAGGGGCTGGCCCCGGTGGTGCAGTGGATGGCGGTCTATGGCGCGCTCTGGTCGCAACGCTTCACCGCGCTGGAGGGGATCGGCGAATAGATACGACATCGTCATGACCGGGCGGAACGCAGGCCGGTCAGGCGCGTTTGCCCGCTATGGAACATCGCCCCCTGATCGAACGCCTCGCCCGCCACCTCGCCGCCACCCCTGACGACTGGCCCGCCCATGTCGGGGATGCCGCCAGCATCCTTGCTATCCTGAAGCAGCCCGACAGCGCCATGCTCGCCGCCGGGGATGCCGGTGCGTGGGAAGCGATGATCGACGCCGCGCTGCGCGAACGCTGGTCCGTCACCCCGCCTGCCGCCGACGATCAGCCTCCCGCCGGAGCCGATGAGGAGGGCGAAATCCGCCTGTTCCCCGACGCCGTCGGCGACAATCGCGCCGACTGGGTCCATCTGCAACATCCACAGGAGACATCGCCATGAAGGGGCTGCTCAAACTCGCCATCGTCACCGGCCTTGGCGCATTCGCGGTCAAGGGTTGGCGCGACTGGATGGGCACCGCGCAGCCCCTTGACGATCGCGGGCCGGTCGGTTCGTCCGGCATCATACGCGACGCCGGCCCGCAAGAGGGTGTCGCCGCCAAGGATTGGGACATGGTCGATGAACAATCCGACGAATCCTTCCCCGCCAGCGACCCGCCGGGCAATTATTGACAGGATGTAGCAAAATTCCTCCCCTTTAAGGGGAG
>NZ_CAVK010000083.1 GCF_000382885.1 Sphingobium indicum BiD32 | reverse complement strand
TCTCGACTTCGCTCGAAACGAACGGATGTTGGGACTTCCACTCCGATGTCATCAGGCTCAAACGGTACATTCGTCTGTCTATCCGCGCTATATTGGCGCCACATGGACGGCCAGCGGGAGAGAGCGGATGATCGTCGGTACCGTCAGGGAAATCAAGAATCACGAATATCGCGTCGGCCTGACCCCCGAAAGCGTCCATGAACTGACCGCGCACGGCCATGACGTGCTGGTGGAGACTGGCGCGGGCGAGGGGATTGGCGCGCATGATGCGCTCTATGAGAAAGCAGGGGCAAGGATCGTCGCGACCGCTGCGGAGATATTCGCGACCGCGCAGATGATCGTGAAGGTCAAGGAGCCGCAACCCGCTGAGCGCGCCATGCTGCGACCGGGGCAGATCCTCTACACCTATCTGCATCTGGCCCCCGATCCCGACCAGACGCGCGACCTGATCGCCAGCCGCGCCGTCTGCATCGCTTATGAGACGGTGACGGACGATCATGGCGGGCTGCCGCTGCTCAAACCGATGAGCCAGGTTGCCGGGCGCATGGCGATCCAGGCAGGGGCGACGGCGCTGGAAAAGGCACATGGCGGGCGCGGCGTGCTGCTGGGCGGGGTGCCGGGCGTGTTGCCCGCCAAGGTCGCGGTAATCGGCGGCGGCGTGGTCGGCTTCAACGCGGCGCAGATGGCTGCCGGGCTGGGTGCGGACGTGACGATCCTGGACCGCAGCCCGGAAGTGCTCGAACGGCTGGGCATGTATTTCGAGGCGCGGGCCAAGACGCGCTTTTCCAACCGCGCGAACCTTGCCGAATGTGTCGCCGACGCCGATCTGGTGATCGGCGCGGTGCTGATCCCCGGCGCGGCTGCGCCCAAGCTGGTCAGCGCCGACATGCTGCGCACGATGAAAAAGGGCGCGGTGCTGGTCGATGTCGCGATCGACCAGGGCGGTTGTTTCGAGACCAGCCACGCCACCACCCATGCCGACCCGACCTATATCGTCGATGGCATCGTCCATTATTGCGTCGCCAACATGCCTGGCGCGGTGGCGCGCACCAGCACCTATGCGCTCAACAATGTGACGCTGCCCCATGCGCTGCGGATCGCCGATCTGGGCTGGAAGGCAGCGTTGCGGACCGACCCGCATTTGCTGGCGGGGCTGAATGTGTGCGACGGCAATGTCACCTATTGCGCGGTCGCCGAGGCGCTGGGGCTGGACTATATGCAAGCGGCAGAGGCGGTGGGGTGAGGCAGGAGAACGCTACCCGCCCTCCAACTTTTGCCTGCACCCGTTGCGGGTTAGCGCATCCTGTTCGTCTAGCCAGACAAGGGACTGCCTGTCTGTGTCCCTTGTCCGGTTTCGCCGAAGAGAGGCATGGTTTCCCGTGATGATCGAATCCCCGTCATTCGCCCCCTTGACCTGCAAGGGCGTTCGCAACAGCTTGACCATGGGTCAGGCACGGGAACAGGGGGGGCGGTGATGCAGGGCGATGTCATGATCTGGCTCGTGCCACTGATTTCCATGCTGGCGGCCGGGCTGTTCGCTGGCTTTACCGCAGGCATTTTCGGCATTGGCGGCGGCTTCGTCGTTGTGCCGGCTCTGTTTGTCGTGCTGCCGCTGCTGGGCGGCACCCATGATGCCATTGCCCATGTCGCGATCGGCACATCGGCCGCAACCATCATCGTCACGTCGATCCGGTCGCTGCTGGCCCATGCCAAGCGCGGCGCGGTGGAATTCGAGATTCTCAAGACCTGGGCACCCTGGATCATCCTGGGCGATGGCATCGGCGTATTGCTGGCGGGCCATGTCGACGGGCGCATCCTGACGATGATCTTTGCCGGCGGCGTGTTCCTGATGTCGCTCAACTTCCTGCTGCCCAAAGTGGGTGACAAGGTGATCAGCCAGGATATGCCATCGGGCATCGCGCGGGTCGGCATTGCCGGGGGGCTGGGCACTTTTTCCGCGCTGCTGGGCATTGGCGGGGGCACCATTGCGATCATGGTGATGACGCTGTGCGGGCGATCGATCCACCGCGCCATCGCCACCGCGTCGGGCGTCGGCACGCTGATCGCCATCCCCAGTGCGATCGGCTTTGCCCTCATCGGCCTCAAAGAAACCGGCCTGCCCTGGGGATCGCTCGGCTATGTCAACATGCCCGCGACGCTGGCGATTGCATCCATGTCTGTGCTGACCGCGCCGCTGGGCGTGGCCGTCGCCCATGCGTTGCCCGCCAAACCGCTCAAGAAGATCTTTGGCGTCTATCTGATCGTCATCGCCTTCGTCATGTTCCGCAACGCGCTGAAAATCTGAATCGCGGGGTGCGTCCCTAACAGGCTTTGTCACTGGCGGCCTTTCCCGTTATCCGTGTAGCGGGGGACATGATGGGGCAAAATGACCAGATTTCCGTGCTGCTGGTGGAGGATGACGCCGCCGCGCGCGCCAATATCGCCGCGATCCTGAGCGCCGCGGGCATGGCCGTGGAACAGGCCGAGGATGGCGCGACCGGGTTGGCACGCGCGGGCAGCGGTGGCCATGACGTGCTGATCCTGGACCGGATGCTGCCGCATTGTTCGGGCATCGACATCGTCACCCGCCTGCGCGGCGCGGGCGTAGGCGCGCCGGTGCTGATGCTGTCGGCGCTGGGCCGCAGCGAACATCGGGTCGAAGGGCTGGAAAGCGGGGTCGACGATTATCTCGCCAAGCCGTTCGAGCCGGACGAACTGGTCGCCCGCGTCCGCGCTTTGTGGCGACGCGCCAGCCGCCGCAACCATGATCCGGTGCTGTTGTTTGGCGATCTGGAATGTCATGCGAAGGCGCGCACCGCCTATCGGCAGGGGCGACATCTGGCGCTGTCGCCCAAGGAATTTGAACTGTTCCGCTATCTGATGGACCATGCGGGCGAGGTGGTGACGCGCGAAATGCTGCTGCGCCATGTGTGGAAACTGAATTTCGATCCCCAGACCAATGTGGTGGACGTCAATGTCGGCCGCTTGCGCCGCAAGCTGGAGGAAGGGTTTGACGGCCCGGTGCTGGAAACCGTGTGGGGCACCGGATACCGGCTGATCGCGGTGGGTGCCGGACCTGCCAGCGGATCGGCCGGTGGGTAGGATCAATCTGTTCCACTCGGTATTCGGCCGGGTGACCCTGTCGGCGCTGCTGGTCAGCCTGCTGTCGACGCTGGCGCTGTTCCTGGTGGTCGAAAAGATCGTCGCCGATGACGGTCGGACCATGCTGGCGCGGGAGGTCGATACCGATCTGGCTGGCCTTGCGGATATTTATGTGAGCGGCGGCGACGCGGAATTGCGGGCGCGCATAGCGGACCGGCTGGCGGTTGATCGGGAGGATGGCGAGCAGGGCTGGTATCTGCTGGCCGACGCGCAGGGCCGCCGCATCGCGGGCAATCTGGAACGCTGGCCCGAATTATCCTCGCGCGTGTCCGAAGCGCGCTTCGTCACCCTGCCTGACGGGCAGCAGATGTTCGCGCGCGCTACGCAGCTTGGCCCGGCGGCGCGATTGCTGGTCGGGCGCAGCAATTTGCGGGGGGAGGCGTTGCTCGCCCGGCTGGCGATGGCCTTTGCCGTGGCTGGCGCGCTGATCGCGCTGCTCAGCCTGACGGCGGGCCATTTTGCCGCACGCCGCCTGCGCGCACGGGTGGAGGCGGTCAACGCGACCTTCGCCGCGGTCCGCGCCGGGCGGATTGCTGCACGGGCGCCGGGCGCCGGGAGCAGCGACGAACTGGCCGAACTGGCCGCCAACACCAATGCGATGCTGGATCAGGTCGAACGGCTGATCGAAGCACAGCGCGCCGTTTCGGACCAGACCGCGCACGAAATCCGCACCCCGCTTATGCACCTCGACACCCGCATATTGAAGGCGATGGAAGGGACGCAGGATGTCACGTTGTTGCGCACGCTGGACCAGTCGCGCGGCGAGATTCGCGGGGTCGTGCGGCTGCTCGATTCGCTGCTCGACATTGCCGGTACGCAGGCGCTGCGCGGTGACCTGCGCGGGCTGGCGGAAGTGGACCTGAGCGACATCGCCGAGACGCTGGCGGATCTTTATGGCGCAAGCGCGGAGGAATTGGGCATCGGCTTTCATGCCCGGATCGCGCCGGGCGTCCTGCTGCGTGCCGACCCGATGCAGATGATGCGGCTGATGTCCAACCTGCTCGACAATGCGTTCAAATATGTGCCGAGCGGCGGGTCGGTGGCGCTGGAGCTGTCGCCCGGCCCGCGCATCATCGTGCAGGATGACGGCCCCGGCATCCCCCCGGCCGACCGTATGCGCATTTTCGAGCGCTATGTCCGGCTCGATGTCGGATCAGGCGGCGGTCATGGGCTGGGGCTGGCGCTTGCCAGAGCGATCGCGCAACGGCATGATCTGTCGCTGCATGTGGAGGATGCCGCCCCCGGCGCGCGGTTCGTCGTCCAACTGGAGGATCAGGATGTTTAGGCTGTTGCTGCCCGCATTGCTGTTTGCCACGACGCCCGCCGCGTTCGCCGCCGACATGCTGCCCGCCGATCCGGTGCTGCGCACGCTGATGGAAGGGGACGCCGCGCTCGCCGGGGGCAATGCCGCACAGTTGATGGACACAGCGCAGGTCCTGAAGGCGCTGGGCGCGACGCCTGCGGAGGGGCAGGATGATCTCGCCGCGCTCTGGACGCAGGAGGCGCAGACGCGCGGCGTGACCCGATCGACCCTGGCCTTTCGCGGACGGGCGCTGGGTCCGGCCTACAGGCGCGGGTCGCTGGTGGCGGGCGGCAGTTTCACCATGCGACAATTATTCCTGGCCGGGCAGCGCGCGCAGATTTCCATCGCACCGGCGGGCGGGGCCGGGGGCGCTGGCCTGTCGATCCGGGTGCAGGGGGCCGACGGCGCGACCCTGTGCGCGAAAGCGGTGGGCGGACCACAGGCGGACTGCGCCTGGCTGCCGGTCTTTACCGAACGCTACGACATAGTGATCGAAAATGGCGGGTCGGCGCCCGCGGGTTTCTATCTGATCGTGCGCTGATCGCGGCTCGCTTCGTCGCCGCACCGGCGCAGTTCATCCATTCTGTCGTTTCGTTCAGGCGAAAAAGGCCGGGGTCGGGGCGTTGTCCCCTTCATGTTTCACGAGGAATGAGGAGAAACCCCATGAACCGTCCGTCCTTTCTGGCCGCCGCCGCCCTGCTCACCCTGACCTCCACCGTCGCGCTCGCCCAGGGCGAAGGGCCGGTCAGCTATGAGGAGCAGCTTGCGCAGGTCGAAAACCAGCTGACCTATCAGGCGCCGATTGCGGGGGTCGAGAATGATTATTGGTTCAATTATCAGACCGACCTGGCCGAGGCGCGCAAGGAACTGACCAAGGATTTGCGCGGCGCGTCCGATGCAGAAGATAATCGCGACGCCTGGGAGGAATATCGCGCCGAACTGGCCGACGCGCGCGGCGATTATGCCAAGGAAATGGCCGAGAAGGGCTATCCGGTCGGGCAGGTGCGCGTCCTGACCGATACTGGTCGCTGAAAGGGCGGGCGGGGCTAGCTCCGCCCGTCAATCCGCATCGGGATCGCGGAAATTGAGCCGCCGTGTCACGGTATAGTCCAGCACGCCGACCAGCAAATAGCTGATCCACTGCTTGGCCAGCGTCAGCAGCGTGCGGCTGGCGCGGTGGCTTTCCAGCGTCACGACGCGGCTGTCCAGTGCCATCCGGTCGATCAGTCCGCGCACGGAGGTTGCGAACCCGGCATCCTCGACCCGCAGCATGACCTCTAAATTGACGAACAGGCTGCGCATGTCGAAATTCGCCGATCCGATGAATACCGCGTCGTCGATGACGATCAGCTTCATGTGCAATTTGCAGGGCTGATATTCGGCAATCTCCACCCCACGCTTGAGCAGCGGCCCGTAGAGGAGCCGCGCCGCCGCGATGGTCGCGCCATTGTCCGACCGGGCGGGCAGGATGACCCGCGCACCCTTGCGGCTTGTGGCGCGGGCGATCCGCTTGAGCATCCCGCGTCCGGGCGAAAAATAGGCCGCGACCATATCGACCCGCTGCGCCTGTTCCAGATCATGCTTGGCCACCTGGGCCCAGGGGCTGAGCCGCCGGGTCGGTCCGCCGATCAGCCAGCGGAACGGATCGGCCGGGTCGTGGTGGAGCGAGGGGTGCCATTGCCGCACCATGCGGCGCAGGGTGCGAAAGCGCTGCTTCTTCGTCGCGATCCAGCGCCAGAGCTGGCCATGCCAGCGGCTCATCGCCTCCACCTGCGGCCCTTCGATCCACAGTCCCAGGTCGCGCCAGCAGTCCTGCGGCGGGATGCCGAAATAGCCATCCTCGACATTGAAGCCGCCGATCAGCATCCGCGCGTCGTCGGCAATGGCCATCTTCTGGTGGTTACGGATCAGGTAGCGGGTGGACCGGCGCGTGCCGAAACGGCCGAAATGGCCGCCCGCCTCAATCAGCGGCGCAAAGAAAGAGTCGGGTGTGCGCGACGTGCCGAAGCCATCGACCATCAGCGTGACCGCCACGCCCCGCGCCCGCGCCGCGACCAGCGCGTCGCGCACCTTCGTGCCGCTGCCGTCACTGGCAAAGATATAATAATAGAGTTTGAGCGAGGTGCGCGCGTCCGTGATCAGCGCGACCAGCGTGTCGAGCAGGGGCGCGCCATCCACGATCAGGCGCAGATGATTGCCGTCCAGCGTGACGGCGATGTCGGGCGCGGGACCGTGCGCATCTGCTGGGCTGTTGGTCGCCATCGCGCCCTCATGCCGCCTTTTGGCCGGGCGCGCCACGGCTTTATGGCCTTTTCATTGACTTGGGACAGGGGCGCTGCTAACCGGCCCACTAATCATTCCATTTGTTGCAGGAGGCCCGTTTGGCCCGCGTTACCGTCGAAGATTGCGTCGACAAGGTTACCAACCGTTTTGACCTCGTCCTGCTCGCCGCCCAGCGCGCGCGGGAGATTTCGGGCGGCGCCGAGCTGACCGTGGACCGCGACCGGGACAAGAATCCCGTCGTCGCCCTGCGCGAAATTGCCGAGGAAACGGTGCTGCCCCACGATCTGCATGATTCGGTCGTCGCCTCGCTCCAGAAGGTGCAGATTGACGATGACGATACGCCGGACGAGATCGGCTCGATCGCGCAGTCGGCCGAAGCCCTGCGCCTGACCGCTGCGGCCCCGCCGCGCAACCAGAATATCGGCGGCGATTACGACGGCTGATCCACCGGATTTGGTTTGGAGAGGGAAGAGGCCCGGCCTGCGCAAGCAGGACCGGGCCTCACTTTTTTGCGGGTGATCCAAACATCGTCATGCTGAACTTGTTTCAGCATCCATTGGCGCGACGTGGCTATGACGCATGAGCGTAGAGCCAATAGATCCTGACTTTCGTCAGGATGACGGGCTGGCATTGTTGATATAATCCGAATTTCACCCCACAGGCCGCGCGATGCGTTTGCCCTTGGTCCGGCTGGTGAGGTGGAACTGCCTACAGCGGTCGCAGCGATAGGGGCGCAGAATGATCGTCGCCCGCTCCACCGCTGCCTGCGCCTGCTCCTGCGTCAAATAACGCCGCTTGGCGGTGCAGATGCGCAGGCGTGTGCTTTTCACAGCGGTGGCAAGGCCCAGTCGATCGGCCCGCGCCCATGCGCCTCCAGAAAGGCGTTGGCCTGCGAGAATGGGCGCGATCCGTGGAAGCCATTATGCGCCGACAGGGGCGAGGGGTGGGCGGATTTCAGCACCAGATGGCGGCTCTGGTCCACGAACGCCGCCTTGCGCTGGGCATAGGCACCCCAGAGCAGAAATACGGTCGGCGCTTCCTGCTGCGCCACCAGCCGCACGACGGCGTCGGTGAACAATTCCCAACCCTTGCCCTGATGCGAGGCCGCGCGGGCCATTTCGACCGTCAGCACGCTGTTGAGCAGCAGCACCCCCTGTTTCGCCCAATGTTCGAGGAAACCATGAGACGCGCGCGGGATGCCCAGATCCGCCTCCATCTCCTTATAGATATTGACCAGTGACGGCGGGGTGCGCACGCCCGGCTGGACCGAAAAGCAAAGGCCATGCGCCTGCCCCTCGCCATGATAGGGATCCTGCCCCAAGATCACGACCTTGACCTGGTCGAGCGGGGTGAGGTCGAGCGCGCGGAAATAGTCGCTTCCCTTGGGGAAGATGCGTTTGCCCGCCGCCTTCTCCGCCTCAAGAAAGGCTTTCAGTCCCTGCATATGCGGGGTGGCGAACTGGTCGGCCAGCGGGGTCAGCCAGCTTTCGTGCAACTTGATGGCGCTACTCATGGGGCGGGTGATGGCCCGTGGTGCGGAGGGCTGTCAACGCGCGAATCGCGGTAAATGGCCTTGCGCTTGGCCTGCGCATTGGCAAGATGGGGACTTATGGTTCCGCTTCGTCCCATCGCCATGTTCGCGGCTCTTGGCCTGTTCCTGGCACCCCTGCCCGACGCCGACGCCTTTGGCCCGGCCAAGACGGCGGTGCAGCAGACCGCCGAAGCGCGGCTGATCGCCCAGTTTCAGCGCTTCGCCAGCCTGACTGACGGCACGGTCGGCATCGTCGTGCGCGATCTTGCCACCGGGGAAACGCTCTCGCTCAACGGCGATACGCTCTTCCCTATGGCCAGCGCCTACAAGGTCGCGGTGGCGGGGCGCATTTTCGCGATGGTCGATGCCGGTGCGCTGACGCTGGAGGAGCGGCTGGCCAGTCCGGCGGGGCCAGTGCCCGTAGCCACGCTGCTCGACCTGATGCTCACCCGCAGCGACAATGGCGCGACCGACCTGCTGGTGGCGCGCGCGGGCGGTCCGGCGGCGGTGCATCACTGGGTCGCCGGGCTGGGGATCAGGGGCTTGCGGGTCGACAGCAACACCGCCGACCTGCTCTGGCGCGCGATGGGGCTGACCCCCCGGCCGGGCAATTTCAACCGCAATGTCGCCGCTGCCATGGCCGCCGATCCCGCCCTGCGCGAACGCGATGCGCGCGACATTCCCAACATCGCCTTTGCCCAGGACCCGCGCGACACCGCGACGCCGACTGCGATGACCGATCTGGTCGCGGCGATCCGCACCGGCAAGGCTTTGTCGGGGCGCAGCACGGTGGCGTTGCTGTCCATCATGGAACGGTGCCGCACCGGCAAGGCGCGGCTGCCCGGCATGCTGCCGCCCGGCACGCTGGTCGCGCACAAGACCGGATCGCTCAACGGCACCGGCAATGATACCGGCGTCATCACCCTGCCCGACGGGCGGCTGTTCGCCATCACCGTGTTCGTGATGCAGGATCATAAGGGGCAGGCAACGCGCGACCGCATCATGGCGGAAGCGGCGCGGGCGACCTATGATTATTTCCTGTTCGCGCCCGATCGCAGCACGGTCTGACGCATCGCGCTTAACTTCGATCAGGCATTTGGATAAGATGGTGGAAGAGAGGATTGCCGTGCCCACCATCACTCATTTTCGCGATTTCTGGCCCTATTATCTGCAGGAATATGCGCGTCCCGGCACGCGCGCGCTGCATTATGCGGGCACCAGTCTGGTCGTTGCGCTGCTTGCCGCCGCACCGGTCGCCGGGCGCTGGTGGATGGCGCTGGCACTGCCGATCGTGGGCTATGGCTTTGCCTGGGCGGGGCATAGTTTGATAGAACGGAACCGACCTGCGACCTTCCGCTATCCGCTCTGGTCGCTGCGCGCCGATTTTGTGATGTGGCACCGCTATCTGACCGGCCATATACGCCGCGACCTGGCCCGCGCCGGGGTGCGACCCGATGGCACGGTCGATCCTGAACGGCGTGTAAGGGCTGCTCGACCAGCTTGACCGCACCCGGCGCTCTGCCACAAGGGGGCGCAATGGCTCTCACCGCGCAATTTTTGCCCCTGCCTGACCTGGCAGCGCTCTCGCTTCGCTGGCAGGCGCTCGAGACGCAGGCGGATGCGTCCTTCTTCCTCAGCTGGACCTGGGTGGGCGCGTGGCTGGACAGCTATGCCGTGCGGCCCGAACTGTTGGCGGTAACCGACGAAGCCGGGGCGGATGTCGCGCTGGCGCTGATCGGTCATGCGATGATGCCGCGCCTGCTGGGGCGGGTCGCGACGCTCAGCCTCAACCAGGCGGGCGATCCGCAAGCCGACCGGCCCTATGTCGAATATAATGGTCTGCTGATCGCGCGCGGGCAGGAGGGGGAGGCCGCGACCGCCGCCATCGCCGCGCTAAACCGCCGTCGCGACTGGCGCGCGCTGCGGCTCAGCGGCATCGCACCGGACTCGCCCCTGCTGACCTTGCCCGGCGGGACCAGGCGCCGGGTCGATGCATCGCCCGTCTATCAGGTCGATCTGGAGGCCGTTCGCGGTGCCAGCGGCGATTATCTCTCGCTCCTGAGCGCCAATACGCGCAGCCAGATCCGCCGCGCGATCAAGGATCATGGCGGCGGCCTGCCCCATGTCGCGCGGGCCGGGGCGAACGATGTGGCACCCTGGCTGGCGGAGATGGCGGCGCTTAACAGCGGGCGTCATGCCGACAATGCGTGGGACGATCCGGCCTTTCGCGGCTTCGTGGCCGCCATCGCAGAGCAGGGGCGGGCAAGCGGCACGGTCGACCTGCTGCGCTTTACCGACGCAGGCGGGGTCGTCGGCCTGCTGGTCAATTTCGTGCATCGGGGTCAGGCGCTCAACTATCAGTCTGCCTTTGCCGATCCGCGCACGGGCAAGGACAAGCCGGGCCTGCTCTGCCATGCCGCCGCCATCGACCATTATGCCGCGCGTGGCCTGTCGCTCTATTCGCTGCTTGCGGGGAAGGATCGCTACAAGCAGAGCCTGTCCACGCGCGAGGAAAGCCTGGAATGGTGGGTGGTCGAACGTTTTTCGCCGCGTCTGGCGGCCGAAGCGCTGCTGCGGCGTATCCTTAAGCGCCCAGCTTCCGCATGATGCGATAGACCAGCCGCCGCACGCCCTGCTTTTCGGGCCGCGCGCTGATCTGACCGACCGGCAGACTGCGCCGCCGCAGCAGCGCGTTGAAACTGTGCAATTCGCCCTCCGCCACGCTGCGTTCGGACCGCCATGTCACCGACAGGCTGACCGAGACGGCAGCGCCGTTCTCGACGAAATGGGGTGCCTTGACCGGCACATGCACCGCATCGCCGGGATGGAGGGGGAAGGGGGTGCCAAGCGCCTTGAACCCGTCCTGCCAGACCAGGTTGCGGTGGCCGCCGCCGTGAAATTCCTCGCTCTTTTGCGCCGGGACCAGTGCTTCGTCGCGGGCCGGGAAGATGGTCATCATCTTGGACCCCATGATCTGGAGCAGGATATTATGCTCCGGGTCCATGTGGAACGGGGTGACGCTGCCCGGCGAGGTCAGGAAGATGAAAGCCTCGCGGTGGAGCATCGGCCCGGTCTTGTCGGCGACGATGGGTGCCAGTTCGGCCAGCGCCGCGTCGAGCAGCGCGGCATAGGCCGGGTCACGCTCGACATTTTTGAGCACCGCCCAGCTGCCGTTGGTCTCAATCGTGCGGATGGTTTCGCCCAGCGTCAGCCCGTTGGACGGCGTATCTTCGGGCCGCACGCCCAAAGGCAGCTTGCCCAGATTATATTCGACGCTGGACGCAGGCATCCGCTCCGCCAGCATGGCGAGCGCATCGAGGCTGAGCAGCGTATGGTCGACCAGATTATGGCTCAGTGCGACCGGCTGATCGGGATAGGCGGCGGCGAAGGTCGCGCGCGCGTGGTCGGGGAAGGTCGCAGCTTCGGTTGCGGCGATCGGGCGATGGGCGGTCATCGCTGTCCTTTCAATAGGCTGGCCAGGGATTCAAGGCCGTTGACAAGGGCGAAGGCAGCGGCGCGCTGGACCCGCGCCAGGCCAGTGCCGCGCAGGGCGATGCGATATTGCACGATCGTGCGCCGCTCCGCCCACAGGCTGTCGATCATCGGATGGTCGGGCGCGGCGCAACTGTCCATCCAGACGATCGCGGGATCATCCTGCACCGCGTGCAGATTGGCGATTTCGATCAGCACGCCGGGCGAAAAGCGGCCCAGCGTTTCGTCAAAGGCGATCTTGAACGAGAATGCCCCCGCGCCATGGCGGAAATTGGCCAGCATCGCGATCGCCCGGCCCTCCAGGTCGATGCGCAGCATATGCAGTCGCCCAGCGTCGAAAGCGGCAGCGCAGGCGGCGCGGAAAAAGGCGGCGTCGGCGGGTTTGCAGGCGAGCGCCGTGCCTTCCTGCCCTTTCCAGCCGGACGCTTCGAGCGCCAGAAAATCGGCGCACCAGTGCGGCAGATCGGCGCGCTCGGTCAGCAGCCTTGTCTCGACCGTGCCAAGCTCGGCCAGCCGCTTTTGCAGGCGGCGGATTTCCTTGCGCTTTTTGGAGCGGACATTGGCGTCCCAATAGGCGTCAGCCGACAGGTCCGACCGCAGCATCGCGCGGTCGTAGCGGTGAATCTCGCGCCGTCCGCGTCTTTGTTCGACGCACAAAGCCTCCAGCGCGGCGGCATTGGCGCCGGCCGCGTCCAGCCCCTCCATATGCAGGAAGCCGCGCGCCCAGGGGGCATCGTCCAGCTGGGCGATGAAGCTGCGCCACGCCGCCACTTCCTGCCCCTCACGGATCATCGGTGCACCAAAGAAGCAATGATCGTGCATCCAGTTGGAAACGCAGCCGACCGGCAGGCGGCCATGGCGCGATTGTACCACCACCGGCAACAGGCCGATCAGATGGTCACCAGCGCGGGCCTCGATCTGCCGGACATGGCCGTCTGTGGCGAGATGGTCGATCGCCGCGCCCAGCATGTCGGGCGCATAAAAGGCATTGGCTTCGGCCGCCTCCTTCGCTAGCGCCGCCCAGCGCGCACGCGGCTTCGACCCCGGCGGCAGGGGGACGGGGGGCGATGGGTGCGATGCCATGTCCATGGCTTTCTGCCTTAAATGGCAAAGATTAGGGAAAGCCTAAACTTTGCCTTCTAAGCAGAGGGCCATCGGATCATCATCGGGGGCAAATGGGGCGAAAATGCCTTTACATCGCCCGCCACTTTGGTGTGACTGACAGGGTGCGCCGCCCGCTGGCGCGACTTCGCGTGGGAGAATGAATAGCATGACGATATTGGTCACCGGCGCAGCCGGCTTTATCGGCATGACGGTTGCCGATCGGCTCATGGCGCAGGGCCATGCCGTGGTCGGCATCGACAATATGAATGACTATTACCCCGTGTCGCTCAAGCGGGACCGGATCGCCGCGCTGGAAACGGCGCATGGCAAGCTGTTCACCTTTCACGAGCTGGATTTCGCCGACAATGATGCGCTGCACGCGGCGCTCGCCGATCAAGTGATCGAGTCGATCGTCCATCTGGGCGCGCAGGCTGGCGTGCGCTATTCGCTGATCAACCCGCATGCCTATGTCCGCTCCAATCTGGCGGGCCATGTCAACATGCTGGAACTGGCGCGCGAACGGCGGGTGCGGCATCTGGTCTATGCCTCCTCCTCGTCCGTCTATGGCGGCAATGACAGCCTGCCCTTCCGCGTCGAGGACCGGGCCGACCATCCCGTCTCGCTCTATGCCGCGACCAAGCGCGCTGACGAACTGATGAGCGAGACCTACGCCCATCTGTTCCGCATACCGATGACCGGGCTGCGTTTCTTCACCGTTTATGGACCATGGGGGCGGCCCGACATGGCGATGTGGATTTTCACGAAGAAAATCCTCGCCGGAGAACCGATACCGGTGTTCAACCATGGCCGGATGCAGCGCGATTTTACCTATATTGACGATATCGTCAGTGGCGTGGTCGGCTGCCTCGACCATCCGCCTGCTGACGATGGCGCACCCAAGCCGGGTGGCAGTCGCGCGCCGCACCGGCTCTATAATATCGGCAATAACAAGCCTGAGGAACTGATGCACCTGATCGCGGTGCTGGAGGATGCATTGGGCCAAAAGGCGCAGATCGATTTCCAGCCGATGCAGCCGGGCGACGTCCACGCTACCTTTGCCGACATCAGCGCCATCGCCCACGACATCGGCTTTGCCCCGACCACGCAAATCGAGTCGGGGGTGCCGCAATTCGTGGCTTGGTATCGCGACTATCACAAGGCTCGCTGAAATTGTATTGCACCGCACACATTGTGCGGAAAAAAGTTCCACGGCCCGTCGCTGGCTTCATTCGTCCTGCCTTGCCCGAGGGCGACGGTGTGAAGCAAAACCGCGTTGAAATTCTTTTCGCAGTTGCAAAATGGTTTGCCATAAGTGCCTGAAACAGCGTAGACAGTCGCTCTGTGCCGGGGGTCAAACCGGCTAGGGGTCGCGGAACAAGGGAAAGACGACGCATCGAATACGATGGTTCGTCGCCGCATGTGCCAGCCGGATATCTGGCGGCGACATGCGGAAAAAAGGGCAAACGCGTGTCGACACTTGCTTCAAAAATTGTACCGTTCGGGTCGGGCGGACGAATTGTGAAAGCGGCCTGCCACAGCCTGTCTGTTGCAGCGCTGGGCCTCAATGCGCTGGAAGCGCAATTTGCTGAACGCAACTTTGCCGCCACATTCGTGCGATTGATCGGCGTTATCATGAATGTCCGGGGCCGCGTAATCGTGACCGGCATCGGCAAGAGCGGTATCGTCGCGCGCAAGATGACGGCGACGCTGACCTCGACCGGCACCCCTGCCATCTTCCTGCATCCCGCCGACGCCGGCCATGGCGACCTGGGCATGGTGACGCCGGACGATGTCGTGCTGATGCTGTCCCATTCGGGCGAATCGACCGAACTTGGTCCCATCATCCAATATTGCAAGCGCTTCGCCATTCCCCTGCTGGGCATGACGGCGCAGGCGCATAGCACGGTGGCGACTGCCGCGGACATTTGCATGTTGATGCCCGATGTGCCCGAAGCCTGTCCCAATTCGCTTGCGCCGACCACGTCGACCACGGTGCAGATGGCCTTTGGCGACGCGATGGCGATTGCGCTGATGGAAATGCGTGGATTTTCCGCCGATGATTTCCACAAATTCCATCCCAATGGTCGCCTTGGCGCGCAACTGATCAAGGTGCGCGAACTGATGGCCAAGGGGGATGACATCCCTTCCGTGCAGGAGGAAGCCTCGCTCCTCGACGCGACGATCGAAATGACCCGCGCGCGCCTGGGCGGCACGGCGATCGTCGATCGCGACGGGCGGCTGATCGGCGCCTTCACTGATGGCGACCTGCGCCGCACCGTTACCGGCAAACAGAATCTGACGGAGGCGGTCGGCCGGTTCATGACGCCTACGCCGCTGGCGGTGGGACCGGAAGAACTGGCGCAGGAAGCGCTGCACCTGATGCACGAACGCAACGTCATGCTGCTGTTCGTGTGCGACAAGGGCAAGTTGATCGGTGCGGTCCATATGCACGACCTGCTGAACGCGGGCGTCGCCTGAACCAGCTCGTCGTCATTCCCGCGCGGGCGGGGTCGTCCCGCCTGCCGCGCAAGCCGCTGCGCCTGATCGCCGGGCGCACCCTGCTCCATCGCACCATCGCCATGGCCCGCGCCGCCATTGGCCAGCGCGATGGCGTGGCGCTGACAGTTGCCACCGACGATGACGAGATTGCCGATCATGCCCGCGCTATGGGCTGCGATGCGGTGATGACCGACAGCGCCATCGCCACCGGATCGGGCCGGGCGCTTGCCGCCGCACTGGCGCAGGCCACCCCGCCACGTTTCGTCGTCAATCTACAGGGTGATTCGCCCTTCCAGCCGCAGGGCGCGCTGGGGGCGGTCATCGCCGCGCTCGAGGCTGGCGCGCAGGTCGCCACCCCGGTGATCGCGCTCGACTGGGCCGCGCTCGATGCCCTGCGCGATCACAAGACCCGCTCCCCCTTCAGCGGTACCTGCTGCGCCCGCGCGCTCGATGGCCGGGCCTTGTGGTTTTCCAAAAATGTGATCCCTGCCATCCGTGGCGAGGATGCCCTGCGCGCCAGCCAGCCCATATCGCCGGTGTGGCGGCATGTCGGCCTTTATGGCTATGCGCTCGCCGCCCTGCGCGCGTTTGAGGCCAGCCCGCCCACAGCGCTGGAAAATCTGGAGGGGCTGGAGCAGCTCCGCCTGCTGGAACTGGGCATTCCGGTCATGACCGTCGCGGTCGATCCGCCGCTGTTCGACAGCAGCGGCATCGATACCGAGGCTGACATCAGCCGCGTCGAGGCGCTGATCGCGCGTCACGGCGACCCGACGCCCCCCTGACGCCGTGCGCCGCCTCTTCATCATCCGCCACGGCAACACATTTGCCAGCAGCGCGCAGGCCTGCCGCATCGGATCGCGTACCGACCTGCCGCTGGTCGAGAGCGGCCATGCGCAGGCGCAGCGGCTGGGCGCGTGGTTTGCCGCACAGGACTTTGCCATCACCCGGCTGTTCACCAGCCCGCTGCTGCGCGCGCGCCAAACCGCGCAGGCGATTGCTGACGCCACCGGCCATGCGCCCGACGGCACAGGCGACTGGCTGGGCGAAATCGACCATGGCCCTGACGAAGGCCGCCCAGAGGCCGAGGTGCTGGCCCGCATCGGCGCGCAGGCCATTGCCGACTGGGACGATCGCGCCATCGCGCCTGTGGACTGGATCGTGGATGCCGACATGCGGATCGCGGCCTGGCGCGCCTGGTTTGCCCAGGGTGGGGAGGGGGTCGACCTGCTCGTCACCAGCAACGGCGCTGCCCGCTTCGCACTGCTGGCGGCGGGGTTGCCGCTGGCGTCGCTCAAGCTGCGGACGGGGGCGTTCGGGGAACTGGCGGTGGATGCGGGCGGCTGCGTGACGCTGGCCCAATGGGATGCGCGGCCTTGAAGCGATACGGGCAATTCCTGCGTTTATCCGCCTGCCGCTAGTTTTTGGAAAACCAGACCACCATGCCGATGGAGGCTACCGCCCAACATGCCAAGCCAACCGCGAGGCCACCAATGACGCCGATAGTCATGTTCCAGCGGCGCGCACAAAGAATGGCGCCTCCGAAAGCCAGGACAAATATTACCAGAACGATTGCCGATAGGACCATGGGAGAGATTATCGCGGCAAGATGAAATCCGCAATCAATGATTGCACTTGACCAGTCCGATAGCAAAAATTTCCCGCTATGACCTTCGCGCTCAATTCTGTCGCTGTGGCACCGAGAATGTTCCCGTCACCCGGCCCCCGGCACTGCCCGTGACGCCAGCACCGCCCGACGCGCGGCCATCCACGATCGAACGCCCGGTGTTGAGGTCCATCACCAGCCGCCCGCCGGTCAGCCGGTTCGACCCTTGCGTCAGCGCGACATTGCCCAGCATGGTGATGAGCTTGCTGTTGAGGTCGTAAATGGCGACATTGCCGCGCGCGGTCTGGTCTGCCTTGGTCACCACGACATTGCCCGAAGCGTCGATCCGGTCGATCTCCACCCCGCCCGTGCCGCCGCCCGGCTGGTTGCGATAGGCCACCGTCATGCGCGCGGCATTGAGCGTCATGCCCGCCTGCGTCACTTCGACATTGCCCGACACGACGACGCGGTCGGCGCGGTCCTGCACCTCGATCCGGTCGGCGGTGAAGTTGACCGGTGCGTTGCTGTTATGATTGCCCACAACCTGCGCATCCGCACCGGCGAACAACAGGCCGGCGGCGCCTACGCAGCCGATCGACAGCAGGAGAGAGGTGGCTTTCATCAGTTCCGCCCTTTGAGGCCATTTTGTTCGATGCGCAAGCTGGCCCGGCCATTCAATGTCACCGTGCGCGCGCCCATGTCCGCTTCCAGATGGTCGGCGCTGAACGTGCCGATCGGGATGCGCCCGTCGACCCGGCCCGCGCTGCGCATCCGCCGGGTTTTCAGGTCAATGCCGACGTCGCGCGTGGTAAGGCGATATCCGCCCGCCGCCTCGAACTGCACAGGCCCGTCAATCCCGACCCGCTCGGTCTCCATGTCATAACGGCCCTTCTGTGCGCTCAGCACGGCGGGGCCGTCCGACAGCAGGATGCGCGCCGACATTTCGTTCAGATCCACGATCGGCTCGCGCGAGCTTTTCTGCACCGCTGATCCGGCGCGCAGGGAAAAGGGCTGCCCCTTGCTGTCCTGCCCGCGATAGAGCGCTTCGGTCACGCGCATCCGTTCCTTGGCGACTTCCACCTTGTTCTTGTCCAGCACGAAGCTGACCTTGTCGCCACCGGTAAAGGGCGCGGTCGCCAGCAGCGCGCTCAGCACGCCGACCGCGACCGGCAGCCAGTTTTTGAGCGTGCCGACCAGCCGGTCATGGCTGCCCCCCGGCCGCGCCCAGTGGCGGCGGACATCGCGTTGCTGATCGGCCTGAACGGACATGGTGACGACTATCCGATTCGCTTACATATGGGAGAAGATGTCGATCTCCGGCCATCCCGCCAGGTCGAGTTCGGCGCGGTGCGGCAGGAAATCGAAACACGCCTGCGCCAGCTCCATCCGCCCTTCGCGCTCCAGCCGCTTGTTCAGTTCGGTGCGCAGCGCGTGGAGAAAGCGCACGTCGGACGCGGCATAATCCTTTTGCGCGTCGGACAGGGTGGGGTTGCCCCAGTCGCTCGACTGCTGCTGCTTGCTGATGTCCTGCCCCAGCAATTCGCGCACCAGTTCCTTCAGCCCATGGCGGTCGGTATAGGTGCGAATGAGGCGCGAGGCGATCTTGGTGCAATAGACGGGGGCGGCCACGACGCCCAGATAATATTTGATCGCGGCGAGATCAAAACGCCCGAAATGATAGAGTTTCAGCCGTTCCGGGTCGGCCAGCACGGCGCGCAGATTGGGCGCGGCATAATCCGATCCGGCGGCAAAGCGCACCAGATGTTCATCGCCCTTCCCATCGCTGATCTGGACCACGCACAGGCGGTCGCGCGGGGTGATCAACCCCATGGTTTCGGTATCGACGGCGACGGGACCGGGGGCAAGTACGCCAGCGGGCAGGTCTTCTTCATGGAAATGGACGGTCATGCCATCCCCTCTATGGGCAAAGCGGGGACATCGCAATCAAAGGCTTTGCCGATGGTGCGACACGCCCATGCGATCAGCCGAAGTCGCGCCCGAAACGTTGCCTGTAAAAACATTCGCGCTCCCCCGAAAAGTTGATATAGTGATTCCCAAACCGCGCCTTTGCGGTGGATTGTGCATGTCATTCGCCCGACATGTTTGTCCGATTGGTCTTGGGGCGAAGCGAAAGTGACTAACAGGGCATGAGTTTTGACAGAGGTCGCCGCGGCGGGCGCGGCAAGGACAAGCGCGACGGTTTCGGCGACGACAATTTCTACGATCAGGGCGCTGGCGGCGGCGGTGGTCGCGGCGGTTTTGGTGGCGGCTTCGGTGGCGGTGATCGCTTCGGCGGTGGTGGCTTCGGCGGTGATCGCGGCGGCTTTGGCGGTGGCGATCGTCCCGCAGGCGGCGGCTTTGCCGGTGGTGGCAATCGCGGCGGCTTCGGCGGTGGTGGCGGCGGCTTTGCCGGCGGCGGCGGCGGTGGTCGCGGCATGCCTGCGCAGGTCGTTGGCGAAGGCACGGGCGTCGTCAAATTCTTCAACGGTCAAAAGGGCTTCGGCTTCGTCGTCCGTGATGATGGCGGCGAGGATGTGTTCGTCCACATCAGCGCTGTCGAGCAGGCTGGCCTGACCGGTCTGGCCGAAGGCCAGCAGCTGGGCTTCACCCTGGTCGATCGTGGCGGCAAGGTGTCGGCAACCGATCTCAAGATCGAAGGCGAACCGCTCCCCGTCACCGATCGCGGTCCGCCGCGCGAACCGCGCGAACCCCGCGCTGGTGGTTTCGGTGCGCCCGGTGGCGATCGTGGTGGCCCGCAGCGTCAGCTGACCGGCGAACGCGCCAGCGGCACGGTGAAGTTCTTCAACGCGATGAAGGGTTTCGGCTTCATTCAGCGCGATGACGGCCAGCCCGACGCCTTCGTCCACATCAGCGCCGTCGAACGCGCTGGCATGGCCGCCCTCAATGAAGGCGATCGTCTGGACTTTGAACTGGAAGTCGACCGTCGCGGCAAATATGCCGCCGTCAACCTCCAGCCCAAGGCCGACTGAACGGCCACACTTCCGCTTTCGCGGGAGAGGATAAAGAAGGGGTCGCCTGCCCGGCGGCCCCTTTTTTGTTGGCGTTTATGGAGTTTGCGAACCCGAAATTGACGTGACCAACAAAATCCTCCCCTGCAAGGGGAGGGTCGAACAGAGGCACGTGACTCTGTTCGACGTCGGCGTAGCCGATGGTGGAGGGGTGTCGCCCTACCGAGAGGGGTGATACCCCTCCGTCAGCACTTCGTGCTGCCACCTCCCCTACAAGGGGAGGATTTGGTTGGGGGCGTTGAAGCGGGTGGCAATTTTTGCCATATCAGGGGCGTTGGAGGTATCAGCTAATGGCGACCATGAATGTGTCCCTGCCCGATCCCATGCGGGACTATGTCCAAAATCGCATAGACAGCGGCCAATATGCGAGTGTCAGCGATTATGTGCGCGACCTCATCCGCCGCGATCAAAGCGCGATCATGGACGAGGAACGCTGGCTGAAAGAACTCGATGCGTCGATTGACGAGAGCCTTGCGGAGATGAAGGCAGGCGGCGGCCATGATCTTGACGAGGTTTGCGACGCGATCATTGCCGACATCCGGCAAAGTGCGGGCGGCCAATCGCGTCCATGAAGGTCATGCTGTCCTCACGGGCCATGCGCGACCTTGAACGCATCCGAACCTATATCGAGAAAGACAACCCCGGCGCGCGCGATCTCGTTCATCAACGAATTGCGCGATACCGCGAAGAGCCTGGCCGACATGCCGCGCGCCTTCCCGCTGATCCCGCGCTACGAACAGCACGGCATCAGACGGCGATCGCACAAGGGCTATGGCATTCTCTATACCGTCGAACCGGATCGCATCTTCATCCACCGGATCATCGGGCCGGGGCAGGATCATGACGCGGCGTTGCACCTGAATTGAGGGTCGAGAGGTCGCTGGGTGCGCGGGTTGGCCGTCGCATTGTGACGGGTTTTACATGATTTTCGCGCACCAGTTGATGGACGGGAAGGGTGGTTGGGGGACTGTCGGCTTTCAGGGAGATAATCGGCGATAGCTGACGATCGGCGGTGAAAAATCATCCGGCAGTAATCGCCCCACTTGCGGACATTCGCGCATAATGCTCATAGTTTCACATGATTGGTAAGCTAACACGACGCACGATGATACTGGTGTGGCTTGTAGGCTATCTTTGGTCGGTCCCGCTGGCCATGTTTCTAAGCAGCGCCTTGGATTGGCAGTATGACGGCAATTTGGGCTGGTGGATCGTGGCGGCCTATATTTCACCGATCCTGTTGTTGACGGAGCCGTTGCGTGGTTTTGTCCCGAATGACATGCTGGCGGTCGGATACTTCACATGTTTGCTCGTTCTGACCATAGCCGCAGCGCGATTTGTGCGATTGAACCGCATCGAGCCGAACGGCAACTAACCACCCGATTTCGTCATTCAGCCTTCCACCTGCCATCTGAATAAGTGGCCGGTTTCAATGGTGGGGATAATATGGCGGAGGGACCAAAAATGGTCGAATCCTCCCCCTCACACCCGCCTAAACGGAAACGGCGCGCTCGTCCGTTCGTACCCGTGCAGATCCAGCGCCCTCGTCACCGGGGGCAGCGCGCGGTCGGGGCAGGCGCGGCGTTCGCACAGGTGGCAGGTGGGGCCGACTTCGACCGCATCGTCCTTTTCCGGGTCGATACCATCGGCATGGACGATCCGCCCGGCATGTTTGGCCTCGCACCCCAGCGCGATCACCGCGCGGCCGCGCGCACCGGGTAACTGGGGCAGCGCCATGGCCAGCGTGACGAAACGGCGCTCGTCCAGCGTTTCGATCAACTGCACCGTCACCTGATCGACTGCGCCCGCGCCATGCGCGTCCCAGCGCGGGCAGGGGCTGCCGTACCGGGCGAAGGGCCAGGCTTCGCCGTCGAAGCGTTTGGACACGATCCCCGCCCGGTCCATCCTGACCATGAAGAAGGGGATGCCGCGCGCGCCGGTGCGGTTGAGGCTGGTCAGGCGGTGGGCCAGTTGCTCGCTCGACACGCCGAACCGGTCGCGCAGCACGGGCAGGTCGTGGCGGCTCTGTTCGGCCGCCTGCCGGATGCGGTCATAGGGCATGATCAGCGCGGCGGCGGCATAGTTGGTGAGTGCGATGGTGGCGAGGCGGCGGCTGTCCTCGTCCGGCGGGGCGGTGCGGGCGACTTGCGCGGCGATCGCGTCGGCCAGTTCCTGCGCACACAGATGATAGGCGATGGCGAACAGTCGCCCGGATGCGGCCAATCGTTCGCTCAGCATCAGCCGCCGCCGGTGCATGTCATAATGGCGCAGCGTCCCCGCCAGCACATCGGCGCGCAGCACCTGCACCGCCATGCCGTGCCGTTCGTTCAGCCGCGCGCGCAATTGTGCCTGCAACAGCGCGGGATCATGGCTCAGTTGCGCGGCGATGGCTTCGGCCCCGGCGTCGATCTCGGCAAAATGATTGCCCGCCCGCGCGATCGTCTCGCGCAGCCAGTCGATCGGTGCGACCAGCGGGGCAGGGCCGCGCTCGCCCGCCGCCGCTTCGCCGGGCAGGCGGCGCAGATCGCTGAGCGCGCGGTAGAATCGGGCAATGGCTTCGCTGACGCCGGGATAATTTTCCGCGACTTCCAGCACTTCGTCGCGCGCAATGCCGATGTCACGGACGAGCGCGTCGGACAGGATTTCGCTCAGTTCGCCCGGCCCGCTATCGGTGGCGCGGGCAGTGAAATCGCGAATGTCGATGTCATAAATATTGGCCAGCCGCAGCAGCATCTGCGCGCTCAACGGGCGCTGGTTGCGCTCCAGATGGTTGAGATAGCTGGGGGAAACGCCCAGTTCCTCGGCCATGCGGGTCTGGTTAAGCCCCAGTTCGCGGCGCAAAACGCGCAGCTTGGGGCCGAGATAGAGTTTGCGGTCGGTCGGATCTGCCATAGAGTCATGATGTCATAGAATGACAATCTGACCAAATCCTATTGTGACACGCGGCCACTCATCGTCCTTTCGCTTCCCGCCAATATGTCTCACTCACTGTCCATCGCCACAGGAATGGCTTGCAGACGAAGGACAGGAACATGACGACCGAAACGATGACGGAAAATATGACAGAAACCGGCGGCCACCCCCAGCCTGCCCGTTCGCGCGCGGTTTTCTCGCCGGAGGATTTCGGCCTGATCCGCACCGCGATCGTCCACTATTTGCGCGAGATTCAGGACCAGCCGGAATCGGTCAAATATGCCAATCTCTATCACCGGCTCGGCCGGGTCGCGTAATCCGGTTTCAGCCTGACTGAACCGGACGGCATCGGCTCAAGCGGGCCGGTGCCGTCCTGTTATCAAAAGAAGCGCGTGATCCAGTAGAAACCCGCACCGATCAGCGCGGCGGCGGGCAGGGTCACGACCCAGGCGATGATGATGCGCGAGGCGATGTTCCATCGCACCGCCGACAGCCGCCGCGACGCACCGACGCCGACGATCGCGCCCGTGATAGTGTGGGTGGTCGACACCGGTATGCCCAGATGGGTCGCCATGAACAGGGTGATCGCTCCGCCGGTTTCCGCGCAGAAACCCTGCGCCGGGCTGAGCCGGGTGATCTTCGACCCCATGGTGTGGACAATCTTCCACCCGCCAAACAGCGTGCCGAAACCCATCGCCGCCTGACAGCTGATCACCACCCAGAAGGGCACATGAAATTCGCCCTGCAACATGCCCTGCGAATAGAGCAGCACCGCGATGATCCCCATCGTCTTTTGCGCGTCATTGCCGCCATGGCCCAGCGAATAGAGCGAGGCGGAGACCAGTTGCAGCTTGCGAAACACCCCGTCCGCGCCATGCGGCGTGAAGCGGCGGAACACCCAACTGATGATCAGCACCAGCAGCAGCGCCAGCAGCAGGCCGATGGCCGGTGACATGACGATCGCCGCGCTGGTCTTGAACACGCCGGTCCAGATCACCGCGCCCAACCCCGCCTTGGCCGTTCCCGCGCCCAGCAGCCCACCGATCAGCGCATGGCTGGAGGAGGAGGGGATGCCCAGCGCCCAGGTGATGAGGTTCCAGGAAATCGCCCCCATCAGCGCACCGAAAATCACCTGCGGATCAATGATGGCCGCGTCGACGATCCCCTTGCCCACCGTGGTCGCGACATGCAGGCCAAAGAAGAGGAAAGCGATGAAGTTGAAAAAGGCGGCCCAGGCGACCGCATATTGGGATTTAAGAACGCGGGTCGACACGATGGTCGCGATCGAGTTGGCGGCATCATGCAGGCCGTTGAGAAAGTCAAAGGCAAGCGCCACGCCGATCAGCGCGATCAGCAGCGGGAAGGCAATGGGATCCATGGGGTCTATCCGGCGGGAACGTCAGGCGTGGTCGATGACCAGCCCGGAAATCTGGTTGGCAACATCCTCGAACCGGTCGGTGACCTTTTCCAGGTGGGAATAGATTTCCCGCCCGACGACGAAATCCATCGGATTGCCCTCGCGCGCCGCGGCATAGAGCGTCTTGAGGCCCGCTTCATGCAATATGTCGGCATGGCCTTCCAGCGTGACCAGCCGTTCGGTCAGGTCGTGCAGCCGCGTGGCGTTGAGGTTGAGCGAGCGCAGCAACGGCATCGCCTCTGCCGCCAGGCGCGCGCATTCGACGATCAGCGCGCTCATATCCTGCATCTGCGGCGGGAAGCTCTTGACCTCATAGAGGGCGATGGCCTTGGCGGTCTGGTTCATCTGGTCGATCGCGTCGTCCATCACGCCGATCAGCCCGGTGATGGCGCTGCGGTCGAACGGGGTGACGAAAATGCGCCGGACGTCCTGCAACACGTCGCGGATGATGTCGTCCGCCTCATGTTCGCGGTCGGAAATTTCCTTGATATGGACCATCATGTCCGGCCCGCCCTTGAGCAGCCGGGCCAGTGCATCGGCGCCGGCGACCAGCGTGGCCGCATGATTCTCGAATTGCTCGAAAAAGCGGCCCTGCTTGGGCATCAACGCATGAAACCAGGCGAGCATTCCAGTCCTTTCGCTTTGCTTGTCCTTGAACCACAGCAGCATCCGCACGAACCGGCCCGGATCGCGGGGCGGCTTGCGAAAGGCGGCGATGATTGCCTGAAGATCGGGTTCGTCGACCGCGCGTGCGGCCTCCGCCACGGGGAACCAGCGCAGTTCGCGCTGCCCCTGTTCGGGCCACTGCGACAGTTGGCCGGTCACGGCAAGCGGGAATACATCCACCGTCGCCTCGCGTGCGGCACCGCTGCGCTTGCGCTTGTCATAGCTGTAGCTGCCCAGCGAGGCGGGGCAGGCAATGCCATGGATGCCTGCTTCCTCGAATGCTTCCAGTTCGGCGGCGCGATGGCCGGCCAGCCCCTTGATCCGGTTGCCCTTGGGAATGACCCATCGCCGCGTGTCGCGCGACGTGATCAGCAGAATCTGCATCGATCCGTCGGCATGTGTCGTATAGGGGAGGGCGGCAATCTGACGCATTAGTCGCGCCTTGTAACGAAATTGTCACAATGCGCAATCGACCCCGTGGCACCGGGCGACGGGGTCGAGTCTGTCTCGAAATGCGCGAAAGAGCGCATTTCTGTAGCCGCACCGGCCCTCCCCCCCACCCGACCGCCCACAGAGTGTATCCTGAATGGGAGGTCGGGTGGGGGTGTGGGC
>NZ_CAVK010000084.1 GCF_000382885.1 Sphingobium indicum BiD32 | reverse complement strand
TCCCCTTGCAGGGGAGGATGCCATTATGCCGCAAACCCCGCCACCGCCGCCTCATATTCCGCCTTCAGCCCCGCGACAAAATCCGCAGTCGGCTGCACCTTGGTGATCGCGCCGATCCCCTGCCCGCATCCCCACACGTCGCGCCACGCCTTCTTGTCGGTCATCGCGCTGGCGAAATCCATGTCCGCCGCCTTGGGCAGCGCTTCCGGGTCCATCCCCGCCGCGACGATGCTGGGGCGCAGATAATTGCCGTGGATACCGGTAAATACGTCGGAATAGACAATGTCGTCAGCGTGGGATTCAACGATCATCTGCTTGTAGGCCGCGTCAGCATTGGCCTCGCTCGTGGCGATGAAGGGTGACCCCATATAGGCCAGGTCCGCACCCATCATCCGCGCCGCCGCGATCGCCCGGCCGGTCGCGATCGACCCGGACAGGGCCAGCGGCCCGTCGAACCACTGGCGGATTTCCTGCACCAAAGCGAAGGGCGACAGCGTCCCGGCATGACCGCCCGCCCCGGCGGCGACCGCAATCAGCCCGTCCGCGCCCTTCTCTATCGCCTTGCGCGCGAAACGATCGTTGATGATGTCATGCAGCACGATCCCGCCATAGCTGTGGATCGCCTCATTCACCTTTTCCTGCGCCCCCAGCGACGTGATGATGATCGGCACGCGATATTTGACGCACAGCGCCAGATCCTCCTCCAGCCGGGGATTGGTCTTGTGGACGATCAGGTTGACGGCAAAGGGCGCGTCCTTTTCGGTCAGTTCGCTTGTCAAGCGTTGCAGCCAGCTCTCGAATACCCCGGAAGGCCGGGCATTGAGCGAGGGGAAAGCGCCGACAATGCCCGCGCGGCACTGGGCGATGACCAGTTCGGGCTGCGATATGATGAACATGGGCGATCCGATCAGCGGCAACGACAAACGGCCTTGAAGCGACGTCGGCAGGGTCATGATCGCGGCTCTCCACTATGGTTCGCCATCCGCGCTATCACTCGCCGGGCCGCAGAAAAAGGCCAAATCTACTGTATTGATGATATAATACAGTCGTGGTAAGAAAGGACATAATCAACAGTCCTTTTGGAGCTGGACGATGTATAGCGAGAGCGATCTACAGGATGCCGTAGCGGCCGGGGTGATACCGGCGCAAAGTGCGCAGGCGCTGCGCGACCATGTCGCCCGGCTGCGGTCCAGCCCGGTGGTGGATGAAGAATCCTTTCGCCTGCTGACCGGCTTCAACGATATTTTCGTGTCGATCGCCGGCGTCATCCTGCTGGTCGCGGTCGGCTGGCTGGGCAACAGCGTGCGACTGGGCGCGGCGGAGCATCATCCCTCGCTGATGTCGGGCCTGCTGGTCGCCGCGACCAGCTGGGGGCTGGCCGAATATTTCACCCGCCAGCGGCGCATGGCGCTGCCGTCGATCCTGCTGCTGGCAGGCTTTGTCGGCGGGGTCGCCTTTGCGCTTGGCGCACTGGCGGCCCAGCTCTTCCCCGATGTCGGCGACCGGGTGGGCGCACTGATCCTGTCAGGCGTAGCTGCGTTCAGCGCGCTCGCAGCCTTCGCACATTGGCGCCGCTTCATGGTGCCGATTACCGTGGCGGCAGGCGCAGCCGCGGCAGCGGGCGTCGTCGCGGGCCTCGTCATCGCGGCGATCCCCAATAATGTCACCCTGCCATTCCTGCTGCTGCTGGCCGGTGGCCTGGTCATCTTCGCCTTCGCCATGTGGTGGGACATGTCCGACCGCAGCCGCATCACCCGCCGGTCGGACGTCGCCTTCTGGCTGCACCTGACCGCCGCGCCGATGATCGCCCATTCGCTCTTCCATCTGCTGGGCGTGTTCGACGGCGACGACATCAGCGTCGCAAAGGCCGTGATGGTGATCGCCCTCTATGTCGCCTTCGGCCTTGTCGCCCTGGCGATCGACCGGCGCGCGCTGCTGGTGTCCAGCCTCGCCTATGTCCTGTTCGCCCTCTATGCCCTGTTCAAGCAGGCAGGCGCGGTCGAACTGTCCGCCGCCTTCACCGCGCTGGTGATCGGCTCCTCGCTGCTGCTGCTGTCCGCGCTCTGGCACCACGCCCGCACGCTGGTGGTCAGCGGCCTGCCCCCGGTCCTGACCGACAAGCTGCCCTATCTGGACCGCGCACCGGCGTAAAAATCCTTCCCAGGCTCGCCTTGGGGAGGGGGACCGCCATGAAGCGGTGGTGGAGGGAAAATGGGACTACCCCTCCACGATCCGCAGCAATTTGCGCTCGACCGGGGCCAGGATGTTCTGCAACTCCTGCCCCCTTTTCAATATATGGCCACCCTCCCCCACCAGCGCCCACATGCCCTGCCGGTTGCGCAGTGCCGGGCGCTTTTCGATACGATATTCGGGGCGTTCGGCGGCGCGGCGAAAGGCGCTGAAAATCGCGGCCTCCCGCCCCATATCCATCGCATAGTCGCGCCAGTGCCCGGCCGATACCATTCGGCCATACAGATCCATGATCCGCTGCAATTCCAGCCGGTCGAACCCGACCTGCCCCGTTCCATCCTTGGGAAACGGCGTCACATTCGACATCAGGCCCGGTCACGCGCCTTGAACAGCGAATCCTCGTCGGGCAGCCTTGGCTTCTGCTGTTCCGCGATCAGTTCCGCCAGCCGCTTCTGCAACTGTTCGACCTCGCACTGGAGCAGCTCCAGCTTCTGCTTTTCCGGGTCGAAACAATCGGTGCAGGGCGTGCCATAGGGCATGAAGTCGCGCTGATAGGCGGTCACATCGACCAGCATCGCCCGCGCCGGGATGCCCACCATCGTCGCGCCTTCGGCCACATCCTTCGTCACGACGGCATTGGCGCCGACCCGCGCCCGCGCGCCGACCGTCACCGGCCCCAGCACCTGCGCGCCCGATCCCACGATCACGCCATTGCCCAGTGTCGGGTGGCGCTTGCCCGCAATGCCATTTGCCGGATCGGTCCCGCCCAATGTCACATTTTGGTACAGCGTGACATCATCGCCAATCTCCGCCGTCTCGCCGACCACGGTAAAACCATGGTCGATGAAGAAGCGCTTGCCGATTTTCGCACCGGGATGAATGTCATTCCCGGTCAGAAAACGCGACAAATGATTGACGGCCCGCGCCAGAAAATAGAGCCGCGCCCGGTAGAGCCGATGCGCCACCCGGTGGAAGGCCAGCGACCAGACACCCGGATAAAGCAGGATTTCCGCCCGTGATCGGGGCGCGGGATCGCGCGACTTGACCGAATCAAGATAGGCAATGAGGTTGCGCACCATCCACATATTCCCGAACGGGGCGTGCATGGCCGCACGCCGCTGTAGCAAAATCGACCCCAACATAGCGTCCCAGGTCCGATTTTTCCAGAGACGGTGCTATTTCACCTTGGCGACCCGAAATAGAAACTTGCTTGGCGCGCCCGGATAAGCCAATCATAGAGGTAGACAATCAGACCAGAGGCCACCGGATGATCGACTCCTTCATCGCCAATTTCGGCGAAATCCTGCCCTTCATCCTTGTCGGCTTCGGCGCCCAGATGGTCGATGGCGCGCTCGGCATGGCTTATGGAGTCATCTCCAGCACCCTGCTGCTCACGCTCGGCGTACCGCCCAGCCGCGCCTCGGCCAGTGTCCATGTCGCTGAAACCTTCACCACCGCCGTCTCCGCGATCAGCCATATTCTGCACAAGAATGTGGACTGGAAGCTGTTTTCCAAACTCATCATCCCCGGCGTCATCGGCGGCGTGACCGGTGCCTATGTCCTGTCCAACATCGACGGCGCGGTTATCAAACCCTATATCCAGACCTATCTCGCGGGCATCGGCCTCTATCTCGTCTGGCGCGGCTTTCACTTGCCGCCCAAGCAGAAGGACCCCAAATGGGTTGCGCCGCTGGGCCTGACCGGCGGTTTCCTGGACGCGACCGGCGGTGGCGGCTGGGGTCCGATCGTGACGTCCAACCTGCTGTTGCAGGGGTCCAGCCCGCGCCATACGATCGGCACGGTCAATACGGTCGAATTCTTCCTGACCCTGTCGATCAGCATCACCTTCCTCATTCATCTGGGCTGGCAGGCCTTCACCACCTACACGCTGGGCCTGCTGATCGGCGGTGTCGCGGCGGCCCCGATCGGCGCCATGCTCGCCCGGCATATCGCGCCCCGCCTGCTGTTCACCGCGGTCGGCATCATCCTGACCATCACGTCGATATTCGGCCTTGCCAAATATCTTGGATATATCGGCTAAGGCACTTATATTCGGCTTTCTGATCGAGGAAGCCGATAGATGTCCAATTACATGCCCACGCTCAAACAGCTACAATATCTGGTTGCGCTGAAGGAACAGGGCCATTTCGGCAAGGCGGCCGACAGCTGCTACGTCACCCAGTCCACCCTGTCGGCGGGCATACGCGAGTTGGAGTCGCTGCTGGGCGTGACCCTGGTCGAGCGCACCCGCCGCGTCGTCCGCTTCACAGCGCTGGGCGATCGCATCGTGGAAAAGGCGCATCGGGTGCTGCGCGAGGCGGAAGAACTCTCCGCCATCGCCGAAGCGTCCGGCAAGCCGCTGTCGGGCGAATTGCGCATGAGCGTGATCCCGACCATCGCCCCCTTCCTGCTGCCGCGCCTCCTCCCCCGGCTGCGCGCCGACCGCCCGGAACTCAAACTCTATCTGCGCGAGGAAACGACCCAGGCGGCCATCGAGTCGCTGCGCCACGGCAATGTCGATTGCGTCCTGCTCGCCCTCCCTTTCCCCACCGGCGAACTGGAGAGCGAGATATTGTTTCAGGACCGGCTCTATGTCGCCTTCCCGCGCGACGATCCCCGCGATCCCCCCGACTGGATCGGGCCGGAGATGATCGACGAGAGCAAATTATTGCTGCTGGAGGATGGTCATTGCCTGAAGGATCATGCGCTGGCCGCCTGCAACCGCCCCGAACTGCGCGCCAGCGCGATCATGATGGGCACGTCGCTGCACACGCTGATCCAGATGGTCGACAATGGCCTGGGCGTCACCATGCTGCCCGAAATGGCGATAGCCAGCGGCATATTGGAACATACGCAGATCGTCGCCCGCCCGCTCCGCTCCGACCGCGCCTGGCGCGACATCGCGCTGGTCTGGCGCAAGAACAGCCCGCGCGAAAAGGAATTCCACCTCCTCGCCGGGATTTTGCGGGAGGCGTCCGATCCTCCGGCGGTGATGGTAGAGGCGGCGTAAAGCCAAATCCTCCCCTTACAGGGGAGGACTATCGCAGATGACTTTTCGTTATCCCTACAACGTCATCCTGAATTTATTTAGCTGCGCTGGCCTTCGGCTCAGGATCCATCGTGCCCCAAAAGCCGCCGCTGGAGACGAGAAATGGATGCTGAAACAAGTTCAGCATGACGATGAAGGAGGGCGCAGTTCCATATACGATAGCCCAACCTTAAAGGGGAGGATTTTCCAGTAGCGTTCAATCGTGGTCTTTCACCACCTCAACCCCACCCCTTCGCCTTGGTCTCATCCTCAACCCGCGCCTCGACCCACCCGGTCGCGCCGCCCTCAAAATGCTCCTTCTTCCAGAAGGGCGCTTCCGATTTCAGCCAGTCGATCAGGAAGGCGCAGCTTTCCAGTGCCGCGGTGCGATGGCGCGACGCTGTACCGACGAACACGATCCGCGCCCCAGGCTCCAGCCGCCCGAAACGGTGGATGACGCTCAAGCCCAGCAGCGGCCAGCGCGCCATCGCCTCGTCGCAGATGCGATCGACCTGCGCCTGCGTCATCGCCGGATAATGTTCCAGTTCCAGCGCGATCAGCCCGCCGCCGCCCCGCACCACGCCGGTAAAGCTCGCCACGCCGCCGCCGCCCAGCGCTTCGAGCGCGACGAGTTCCGCCGCGACGTCGAAATCGCCGGCCTGCACCGCGACCCGCTTCATCCCCCGGTCACCGGCGGAAACAGCGCCAGCTCGCGCGCGTCACCGATAGGGGTATCGAGGGCCATGAACCGCTGGTCCAGCGCCGCCCGCAGCCGCGTCGCATCGCCCAGCGCATCGGCATAACCGCCGCCCCGCGCCGCCAGCAACGCTATCAGATCGGCAATAGTCGTTCCCGCATCGGGCCGTGCCATCTGTTCCTCATCCAGCCCGATCCGTTCGCGCACCCAGGCGAAATAGACGATAGTGAGCATCGGCCCGGTTCAATCCATATGCTTTATGCCGACGCGCAGATAATCCCAGCCGGTTATCAGCGTCAGCAGCGCGGCGGCCCAGAGGGTGACGATCCCCACGGCCTGAACGAAGGGAAATTGCGGCACCGCCCCCGCCAGGATCAGCGCGCCCAGCGCAATGATCTGGAAGGTGGTTTTCCACTTGGCCAGTCGCGATACCGGCACCGATACCTGTATCCCGGCCAGAAATTCGCGTAAGCCCGACACGGCAATCTCGCGCAGCAGGATGATCATGGCGGCAACGATATGGATGCCCGCAATGTCGCGCGTCGCGCTCAGCATCAGGATGACGGCGGCGACCATGATCTTGTCGGCGATTGGGTCAAGGAAAATGCCCAGCCGCGATACCGCCCCCTGGGCGCGGGCCAGATAGCCGTCGAAATAATCGGTGATGCCCATCAGGCAATAGAGCGCAAAGGCCAGCGCATAGCCGGTGATCCAGCGCGCGCCCATTTCTGCGGGCCACAGCAGGGCGACCAGCAACGGCACCGTGACGATGCGTGAAAGCGTGAGCAGATTAGGCAGCGTCAGCATCGTCGCCGACTGCCACAGTCCGGCCCGACGCACAAGGCGCGGCGGATGTTTGCGGTGACGGGATTGGACAGCGGCACCGGCAGCGGCTAGACCCCGCCCCGGTCGCTAACGGAAAAGAAGCCAGATTCATCCATGAAAGCCTCTCTCAGGCTCTTGAACAAGCGCCGTTTTCTGCCGCTTTTCATCACCCAGCTACTGGGCGCCTTCAACGACAATCTGTTCAAGAATGCGATGGTGCTGTTCGTCGTCTATCAGGTCTATAATGACGAACGGTCCGAAACCTGGTTCAGCGCGCTGGCGACCGGCATCTTCATCCTGCCCTTTTTCCTGCTGTCCGCCCTGTCGGGCCAACTGGCCGACCAGCGCGACAAGGCGGTCATCATCCGTTGGGTCAAGGGCGCGGAAATCGCGATCATGCTGGTCGGTGCGACGGGGTTGGGTTTGATCTGGGGTGGCATCGCCATCCACACGCTGGCCATCCCGCTGCTGCTGCTCGCTTTGTTCGCCATGGGGGTCCACTCCACCTTCTTCGGCCCGATCAAATATGCGATTTTGCCCCAGCATCTTTACGACGAAGAAGTGCTGGGCGGCACCGGCCTGGTGGAGGCGGGCACCTATATCGCGATTCTGGCCGGCACGATCCTGGCGGGCCTGATCCCGGTTGAGATCGCCGCGATCGGCATCGTCATCACCGCGCTGATCGGCTATGTGGCGGGGCGCGAAGTGCCGCCGGCGCCATCCCTGCTGGAACGGATGCCAATCGATTTCCACATCATCCGCTCCTCGATCACGCTGGTGCGCGGGACGATGCACATCCGCCGCCTGTTCCTGGCGATCATGTCGATCAGCCTGTTCTGGGCGGTTGGCTCCATCCTGTTCATCCAGTTTCCGCCGCTGGTCAAAAATGTCCTGACCGCCGACAAATCGGTCGCCAGCCTGTTCCTGGCCATTTTCTCGATCGGCATTGCCATCGGCTCGGTCGCGATCAACCGGCTGCTCTGCGGTCATGTCTCGGCAAAATATGCCCCGGCATCGGTGATCGGCATGGGCATGTGCATCGTTGCCTTCCATATCGTCTGCGCACTATGGACGCCTGCGCCCGCCGGGCAGATGCTGTCGTTCAGCGGCTTCCTCGCCCATCCCATGGCGATCGCGCTGTCCGCCTGCCTGCTGGGCGTCGCGACCTTCGGCGGCATGTTCGTCGTGCCGCTCTATGCCTTCCTGACCACCACGGTCGAAAAATGCGAAGCGGCGCGCACCGTCGCGGCCAACAATATCGTCAATAGCGGCATGATGGTGATCGGATCGGTGATCGCCATCGGCCTGACCATCGCCGGGCTGTCGGTCGTGAAACAGCTATTGCTGGTCGCTCTGCTCTGTCTGCCCTGTGCCTGGCTGGCGTGGAAACTGCACAAGGCCTGCGACGGCCCCGTCTGTGCTTAAAATCCTCCCCCTGTGGGGGAGGTGGCATCGCGTAGCGATGACGGTGGGGTGTCGCCCTCTCGACAGGGTAACACCCCACCGTCTGGCCTGCGGCCATCCACCTCCCCTTGCAGGGGAGGATTTCCTAAGAAATGAAGCTGTAGAAGGCCGTGAAGAAGGCGCAGAAGCTCAACCCGAACAGCTTCCAGTCGCTATCGTCATCAACCATCTTCCGCTTGCGCGCGGGCGCTGGCTCCACGACGCGCAGCACATGCCGGGGCAGCCGCTGGCGAAAGGGGTGGCGGGCGGATTCGGTCGTGAGGACAAGGGGACGTGTTCGCATGGTCCCTGGTTAACGCATTATTTACCTTTTGGGCCATCGCGAAAGATGGTTAACCTTGGCCTGTCCCGGTGCGGGACAGACTTGACTGTATCAGGCGAATAATACAGCATGGCTGAACCGATGACCGATCCGTCCAGCACCGCCGACCCTGCCTCGCTGCCCCCGCGCGAATTTGGCGCCGGGCCGCCCAGCGCCTTCGCTCCGCCCACGCCCTGGCGACGCCGGATGCAGATTTTCGGCTGGATCGTCGCGGCTGGTCTCGCCATCCTGATGCTGCTGGTCGGCTGGCTGGCCGTCACCGCGCCGCTCTCCCGCTCGCTCCGGCCGATCGCCCCGCCCAGCATCAGCCTGATGTCGCAGGATGGCCACCTGATCGCCCGGCGCGGCGCGGTGATCGACACGCCGGTCACGATCGCCCAATTGCCCGCCCATGTGCCCCAGGCCTTCATGGCGATAGAGGACCGGCGCTTCTACAGCCATTGGGGTGTCGATCCGCGCGGCGTCGCCCGCGCCGCCTGGCATAATCTCTGGTCGGACGGATCGTCGCAGGGCGGCAGCACCATCACCCAGCAACTCGCCAAGGGCGTGTTCCTCTCCAGCGACCGTACCATGGGCCGCAAGGCGCGCGAGGCGATGATCGCCTTCTGGCTCGAAGCCTGGCTGACCAAGGATCAGATCCTCGAACGGTATCTCTCCAACGTCTATTTCGGCGACAATGTGTACGGCCTGCGCGCCGCCTCGCTCCATTATTTCAACCGCGCGCCCGAACGGCTGACCATTGCGCAGGCCGCGTTGCTGGCGGGCCTGCTCAAGGCGCCCTCGCGCCTTGCCCCGACCAGCAACCTGAAAGGCGCCCGCGCCCGCGCCGCGCTGGTGACGCAGGCGATGGTGGACGCTGGCTACATCACACAGGCGGAACGCAACGCCCTCTCGCCCGCCCGGCTCAACGTCCGCGAAACCCCCGACGCCACCACCGGCACCTATTTCGCCGATTGGGTGCTGCCCGATGCGCGGGATCGGGCGGGCGCGGTCTATGGCGAACAAAAGATCGACACCACGCTCGACTGGCGCATCCAGCGCCTCGCCGAAACCGCGATCCGCCGCGCGCCTCTGGGCGGGGCGCAGGCGGCGCTGGTGGCGATGAAGCCCGACGGCAGCGTCGTCGCCATGGTCGGCGGGAAGAATTACGCCAGGAGCAGCTTCAACCGCGCCGTGCAGGCCAAACGCCAGCCGGGGTCCACCTTCAAGCTGTTCGTTTATCTCGCCGCTTTCCGCGCGGGCATGACGCCGGAGGATATGATCGACGACACACCGATCACCACCGGCAGCTACCGCCCGGCCAATCATGGCGGCAAATATCGCGGCCGCATCAGCCTGCGTCAGGCCTTCGCCGCGTCGAGCAACGTCGCCGCCGTCCGCCTGACGCAAAAGGTCGGCGTCGACAATGTCATCAAGGTCGCCCGTGACCTCGGCGTCACCGCGCCCATGACCGAGGATTTGAGCCTGGCGCTCGGCACGTCGGAAATTCCGCTGGTCGAACTGGCCGAAGCCTATGCGGCGGTCGCGGCGGGTGCCTATCCCGTCCTCGCCCATGGCCTGCCACCGGAAGAACAGGGCTGGTTCGAGAAGCTGATGGCGCGCCAGCGCGCCTTTGGCGACGATGAACTGGCGATGATCCGCGACCTCCTATCCTCCGCCGCCAATCGCGGCACCGGCAGCGCGGCGGCCCTGCGCACCAGCACCTTTGGCAAGACCGGCACGACCCAGGACAGCCGCGACGCCATCTTCGTGGGCTATGCCGGCGGCCTCGTCACCGCCGTCTGGATCGGCAATGACGACAATAGCCCGCTCCCCGGCGGCGCGGCGGGCGGCGGCATCCCCGCGCGCATCTGGCGCAATTTCATGAGCGGCGCGATCAACGAGCAGGTCGAGGACGCGCCGGTCGAAACCCAGGACGCCGACCTCGTCAACGCCATCGCCAACATCACGGTCGAAACCAGCGTCGGCAATGTCGGGGTCGGTGTCGACGAAGGCGGCATGACCGTGAATATCGGCCCGGCGCAAATCCGCCTGCCCAACGACCCACCCGC
>NZ_CAVK010000085.1 GCF_000382885.1 Sphingobium indicum BiD32 | reverse complement strand
CCTCCGTCAACGCTTCGCGTCGACACCTCCCCTTACCGGGGAGGATTGTATAAGTGACTAAGCAACCACCCCGTCAGCCGCCTCGATAATGGGTGCGAATTTGCCCGCCGTCAGGCTCGCCCCGCCGACCAGCCCACCGTCAACATCGGCAATGGCCATCAACTCCGCCGCATTGTCGCCATTCATCGACCCGCCATAGAGGATGCGCATCCCGTCCGCTTCCGCGCCAATCCGGCTGGCCAGCGCACCGCGCAACGCCCGGTGCATCACGTCCACCGCCTCCATCGTCGGAATCCGCCCGGTGCCAATCGCCCAAATGGGTTCATAGGCAATCGCCAGCCAGTCCGCCGCCGCTCCATCGGGCAGCGATGCCAGCAATTGCGCCGACACCACCGCTTCGGCATCGCCTGCGTCGCGCACGTCCAGGCTCTCACCCACGCACAATATGACGTTCAGGCCCGCCGCCTTCGCCGCCAGCGCTTTTGCGGCGACATCGCTATTGCTTTCGCCCTGATCCTGCCGCCGCTCGCTATGCCCCACGATCGTCCAGCTCGCCCCCGCTTCGGCCAGCATCGCGCCCGACAGGCAACCGGTATGCGCACCACTGGCATTGGCATGACAATCCTGCGCGCCGATAAAGGCACCGCCACGAACCTGCGCCGCCGCCGCGATCAATGTCGCTGGCACGCATAGTCCTACGTCCACCTCCCGATGATCGGCCGCGATCCCGCCTATCGTTTCGACTTCGCCCAGATGCGCCTTAAGGCCGTTCATCTTCCAGTTGCCCACGACGAGTTTACGCCTTTTCATGGATTATATTTCCCCATATTTGTTTTTGCTGCACGCCCCTTGGCGATGAACGGCACGGGCGCATTTGTCCAGACCGGCCACGCCAGACTTTGCATGACCGTGGGCGCTTGCCGCCGCGCCGATACCGCCTTAAAGCGGGCCGCCTTCACGCCCGCAGTTCGGACATTTTCATGCTTGCTGTCTTTCGCCGCTTCATTCGCTCCAGGTTTGGCGCGGTCTTTGCGATCCTGTTCCTGGGGGTCATCGCAGCCGCCTTCATCCTGGGCGATCTGTCGGGCGGCCAGTTCGGCAGCAGCCTGGGCGGCGGTGGCGGCACGGCCGCCAAGGCGGGCAGCCACAAGCTGTCGCAAAATGAAGTGCAGGACCGGGTCCAGCGCGTCTATGAAAATGCCCGCAAGTCCAACCCTGGCCTGCTGATCGGCGATTTCTTCGCGCAGGGCGGCGCGACACAGGTGTTCGACCAGCTCGTCGCCTCGCTGACGCTGCGCGCCTTTGCCGACGATCAGGACGTGCATATCTCCAAGCGGCTGGTCGATGCGCAGATTGCGCAGATCCCCGCCTTTCAGGATGCGGCGGGCAATTTCAGCCAGGATAATTTCCGCTCGCTGCTGATCCGCGAACGCATCACCGAACAGGCGCTGCGCGACGATATCAGCCGCGAAATTCTCCAGCGGCAATTGCTGGGTCCGGTGGGTTTGGGCGTCAAACTCTCCGACTCTCTGGTGCTGCCCTATGCCTCGCTGCTGCTCGAAGCACGGCAGGGCACGATCGCCGCGATCCCGGCAGTCGCCTTCCTGGACGACAAGGCACCGACCGACGCGCAACTGGCCGATTATTACAAGCGCAACGCCGATCGCTTCACCATCCCCGAACAGCGCCGCATCCGCTATGCCGTGATCGACGCGGAGCGTTTCGCGCAGGCTTCGCAGCCGAGCGAGGCGGAAATCGCCGCCGCCTATAATCAGAACAAGACCACCTATGCGGCAAAGCAGAGCCGCAGCATCGAACAGCTCGTCCTGCCGACGCAGGCCGGTGCCAAGGCAATTGCCGATCAGGTCAAGGGCGGCACGACGCTGGCCGCCGCCGCACAGGGTGCAGGCCTTGCCGCATCGACGCTGGCTGACCAGAATCAGGCTGCCCTCACGACTTCTGCGGGCAAGGCTGTCGCCGACGCCGCCTTTGCCGCCAAGCAGGGTGATGTGGTCGGTCCCGTGCGCGGATCGCTGGGCTGGGTCGTGCTGCGCGTGACCGCGATCACGCAAACCCCCGCCCGCCCGCTCGCTTCAGTGCGTGGCGAGATTGTCGAGACATTGCGCGCGCAAAAGGAAAAGGCGCTGCTGACCGAGCTGACCGGCAAGCTGGAGGACCAGATTGCCGATGGCGGCACGTTCGAGGAAGTGGTCAAGGATAATGGCCTGAAGCTCGAAACCAGCCCGCTGCTACTCGCCACCGGCAAGCAGGTCGAGGATTCGGCCTATGTCCCTTCGGCTGACCTGCAACCGCTGGTCGCCCCCGCCTTCGCGATGAGCGCGGACGATGATGCGCAGCTTGTGCCGATCACCCCGGACAAGCGCTATGCGCTGATCGCCGCCAGCGAGATCGTCGCCGCCGCGCCGCCGCCACTGGCCAAGGTCAAGCCGCTGGTGCAGGCGCAATACAAGCTCAACCAGGGCAATGAAAAAGCCAAGAAGGTCGCCGAGGATATCCGCGCCAAGGTCGCCAAGGGCATGAAGCTGGCCGACGCCGTCGCCGCCGTCGGCGTCAAGCTGCCCGCGCCGCAGGTGCTGGGCGGCCGCCGCGCCGACATCATGCGCGGGGAGCAGCGTCCCCCGGCAGAGGTCGCCATCCTCTTTTCGATGGCGGCAAACACCGTCAAGACGCTGCCGATCGGGCAGGATCGCGGCACCTTCGTGGTGCAATTGAACGCCATCCAGCGCGGCGATGCCAAGGGTCAGCCCGAATTGTTGAAGCAAGTCCGCGACCAGCTGGGCGAGGTTGTCGGCGAAGAATATGGCCAGCAATTCGAGCGCGCGGTCGAAAAGGAATTGGGCGTCACCCGCAATGCACAGGCCGTGGCAGACGCGCGCAAGGCGCTGACCGCCACCAACAGCGGCGGCCAGTAATATGGGCGCGACGGGCGGGGACGGCATCGCTTGCGCACGCGCGGCGCTGGCGCGGGGCGAATCGGCACTGGTGTGGCGGCGGCAGATTGCCGACACCGACACACCGATTTCAGCGGCGCTCAAATTGTTCGAGCCGGATCGCGGCGATTTCCTGCTCGAATCGGTGGAGGGCGGCGCGGTGCGCGGCCGTCACAGCCTGATCGGCCTGGCCCCCGATCTGCTGTTCCGCGCCGATGGCAACATGGCGCAAATCAACCGCCGCTGGGCAAGCGACCGCACCGCGTTCGAGCCGCTGGAGGCGGACGCGCTGACGGCATTGCGGTCGCTGGTCGCCGAATGTCGCGCCGAACTCGACCCTGCCTTGCCCGCCGCGCTGGCCTGCCTTGTCGGCTATTTCGGTTATGAGACGGTCGGGCTGGTCGAAAAACTCCCCCGCCCCGCCCCCAATCCGATCGCCCTGCCCGACATGCTGTTCGTGCGCCCGACCGTCATATTGGTGTTCGACCGTCTGGCCGACGCTCTCTATCTGGTCGCGCCGGTGTGGAAAGGCAGCTTTACCGACCCCGACAAGGCGATCGACGAAGCTCTGGAGCGCATCGACGCCACCGCCGCGCGCCTCGCCGCCCCGCTGCCTGCCACCTCTGCCCCTGCGGACACAGCCGACATCGCGGTCACTCCGGTGCTGGAACCGGGCCGCTATGCCGCTATGGTCAACAGGGCGAAGGACTATATCGTCGCAGGCGATATTTTTCAGGTCGTGCTGGCGCAGCGTTTCACCAGCCCCTTCACCCTGCCGCCCATCGCCCTCTATCGCGCGCTGCGACGGATCAATCCCTCACCCTTCCTCTATTATCTCGACCTGCCCGGCTTTGCGCTGATCGGCTCGTCCCCCGAAATCCTCGTCCGCGCCCGCGACGGCGAAGTCACGATCCGCCCGATCGCAGGCACCCGTCCGCGCGGCAAGAACGCGGTGGAGGACGCCGCCAACCGCGAAAGCCTGCTCGCCGATCCCAAGGAGCGGGCCGAACATCTGATGCTGCTGGACCTGGGCCGCAACGATGTCGGCCGCGTCGCGACCGCTGGCAGCGTGACCGTGACCGACAGCTACAGCGTCGAATTTTACAGCCATGTCATGCATATCGTCTCCAACGTCGTCGGCCAGCTATCGCCGGACAAGGACGCGATCGACGCGCTGTTTGCGGGCTTCCCGGCAGGCACCGTATCGGGCGCACCCAAGGTTCGCGCCTGTGAGATCATCGCCGAACTGGAGCCCGAAACCCGCGGCGCCTATGCCGGCGGGGTCGGCTATTTCGGCCCCGACGGCAATATGGACAGCTGCATCGTGCTGCGCACCGCCGTCCTGAAAGACGGCGTCATGCACGTACAGGCAGGCGCTGGCATCGTCGCCGATTCCACCCCCGAATATGAACAGCGCGAATGCGAAGCCAAGAGCGGCGCATTGCTGGCGGCGGCGCGCGAAGCCGTGGCTTTGGCGCGGGAAAGCGGCTTCGGGCAATAAATTCCTCCCCAAGACAAGCTTGGGGAGGATCATTTTACCGGCACGCCCGCCATCCAGTCGCGCCGCGCTCCGCCTGATCCAGATGGAAATGATCGCGATGCGCCTTGTTATAATCGGGCGACAGCACGGTCGAAAACAGGTCGCACGCGCCATCCCGCACCGCGCGCAGAAACTCCGCGTCGCGCGCCTTGCCATCCCAATCGTTCAGCACACTGACCTGTCGCCCGTCCGCCAGCACGAAAGCCGATATGTCGATCGCGTCGGCGGTCGCATGTTCGCTGAAATCCCCGGCGCTGCGCCCGTACATCCGCCGACAGCTATAACTGCCGAAATGCCGCATCGACGCAACCGGCTGGTCATAGATGCGCTGCGCGGCAGGTTGCACCACCTGCCACTCCCACAATTTAAGCGCCGCGACCACCGGACAGGAAGGCGCAACCGCCGCCGGTGACAGGGCCACCGCGCCGCGCTCCCCCATCAGCCGCACAGCATCGTCATAGACGCACTGCCCCGACCCGCCCGCCTGCATCGCGCTATGCGCCACCCCCGCCCGTTCCAGCAGCGCCAGACATTGCGCCCGCTCGCCCGTCAGCGCCGCCAGCTTCCGCCCGGTAAAAAGCCCGATCGGCTGATCAAGGTCGATATCGGTCCAGGGCAGATCCTGCGGCCGCTGCCGCACCACGGCATAGCCCAGCAAAATCAGACACAGCACGCCGCCCCATAACAGGCAGCGGCGTATTATCAGGTGAAATTGTCGCATCGCCTAACCACGCCGGACCTGCCTGAAAGGTTCCGACGTCACCGGATAACCCAGATGATCGGGGATGCACAAATGCCGCTCGCCATCCCGATCCTCTATCCATGGCCTTACCTTGTCCACAGGGTGGGCGGCGGCATGGGCGACCAGATCGGCATGGCTGCCCGCCAGCGCCAGCCGCTCCAGATTGCGTCGGGTGGGGAAGATAATGTGCCCCTGCCCCGCGTCGCACCGCGCCAGCGTCGCCGCCGCACTGCTCCAGAACAGATGCACATTCTCGGTCGCGTCGGCGATGGCCTCCTGCGCTTGCGGTGCGCGGGCGAGATAGAAGCGCGTATCATAGATCCGGATGGCCTTCTCAGACGGCGCGGGATGCCAGCGGGCAAAGGGCGTCAACTGGTCGAGAGCCAGCACCAGCCCATGGGACTCAAGCAGATCGCCCAGCACCGCCCCGCCCAGCAACCCCTGCCGGATCGATACCACCGCCGCACCATCGACCACGCCCGCCAGCCCGCCACTCAGCCCAACGCCCAGGCCGCTTTCCTCGATCGTTTCACGAATCGCCGCGATCCGCGCCGCCGCCTCGTCCAGTTCCAGTCCATGGTCGATCCGCACCGCAAGCTGCTGGTCATGCGCATCCACGCCCCCGCCGGGAAAGACCAGCGCGCCAGCGGCAAAGGCCATGGTCGATGCCCGTTCCATCATCAAAATGTCGGGCGGTCCATCGGGGCGGTCGCGCACGATCACCACCGTTGCGGCAGGGCGGCCCGCATCATCCATTGCTGTCATAGTCTCTGCTCTAGGCCCACCCGCGCCCGGCGGTAAAGCCCGCAGCGGCGTTTCCCCTCACCCCGCCTGCGCCAGTTCCAGAAATTGCCGCAACGTCGGCGTCTCATCATCGCGCCGCCACGCCAGCCCCGTCTCCAGCATTGGTGCGTCGCCCAGATCGGCATAGACCACCCCTGCCCGTGCCAGATTGCGCAGCGACGCCGGGACCAGTGCAATCCCCAGCCCGGCCGACACCAGGCTGATGATCGTCTGCATCTGGATTGCCTGCTGCACGATATTCGCCTGCCCGCCGCGCGCCGCATAATAGCCGGTGACCAGATCATGGAAGGCCGGTGCCACCGCGCGCGGGAACAGGATCAGCGGCAGCGACAATATGGCCGCCGCGTCGATTGCCCCCGCCTCCACCCACTGCTCCGGCAGCGCCGCGACCAGCGGTTCGCGGATCAGGCGGCGATAGCAGAGGTCCGGCGACAGCGGCGCATCGGCGGGCGGGATCAATATGCCCGCATGGGCCTGCCCGGCCAGCAGCGCGGGGATCTGAACGTCGCTGGTCGCTTCGGTCAGGCGGATTTCGACCTGCGGGAACAAGGCGGCATAGCGCCGCACCAGAGCGGGCAGCACGCTATAATCGGCGGTGCTGACGAAGGACAAAGCCAGATGCCCGGCCCGTCCCTCCCGCAACTGCCGCGCCGTTTCGGGCAGCGCATCGATCGCCGCAATCGCGGGCCGCACCTGCTCCAGCCATTGCGCCCCGAACGGGGTCAGCGCCACTCGCCGCTTGGTCCGCGCAAACAAGGCCGCGCCCAGTTCACGCTCCAACGTCAGGATAGACTGGCTCAGCGGCGGCTGGGTCATGCGCAGCCGTTCCGCCGCCTGCCCGAAATGCAGCGTATCGGCGACCGTGACAAAATGCCGCAACTGGCGAATGTCCATTATTGATACTTTCTGCGACCTAATGATCCATCAATAATATATTTCACAGCCAATCCCAATGGGTCTAGAGCAGCCTCAAGAGGATTATCTTTTCAGGGACACCGACCATGCCTGCCTATCGCTCCAGAACCACCACCCACGGCCGCAACATGGCGGGCGCGCGCGGCCTGTGGCGCGCGACGGGCATGAAGGATGAGGATTTCGGCAAGCCGATCATCGCCGTCGTCAACAGCTTCACCCAGTTTGTGCCGGGCCATGTCCACCTGAAAGACCTGGGCCAGCTCGTCGCCCGCGAAATCGAGGCGGCAGGCGGCGTCGCGAAGGAATTCAACACCATCGCGGTCGATGACGGCATCGCCATGGGCCATGGCGGGATGCTCTATTCGCTCCCCAGCCGTGACCTTATCGCCGACAGCGTCGAATATATGGTCAACGCCCATTGCGCCGACGCGATGGTCTGCATCTCCAATTGCGACAAGATCACGCCCGGCATGTTGATGGCCGCGATGCGCCTCAACATCCCCGTCGTGTTCGTCTCCGGCGGGCCGATGGAGGCGGGCAAGGTCGTGATGCGCGGCAAGGAAGTGGCGCTCGATCTGGTCGACGCCATGGTCGTCGCCGCCGACGAAAGCTATACCGACGAAGAAGTCAAAACCATCGAACGCTCCGCCTGTCCGACCTGCGGCAGTTGTTCGGGTATGTTCACCGCCAATTCGATGAATTGCCTTACCGAAGCGCTCGGCCTTTCGCTGCCCGGCAACGGATCGACTTTGGCCACCCATTCGGATCGCGAACGGCTGTTCCGCGAAGCCGGCCATGTCATCGTCGATCTCGCCAAGCGCTGGTACGAACAGGATGACGCCACCGCCCTGCCGCGCACCATCGCCAGCTTTGCCGCGTTTGAAAATGCGATGAGCCTCGACATCGCCATGGGCGGCTCGACCAACACCGTCCTCCACCTCCTCGCCGCCGCGCATGAAGGCGGGGTCGATTTCACCATGGCCGACATTGATCGGCTGTCGCGCCGCGTCCCCTGCCTGTGCAAGGTCGCGCCCGCCAAGCAGGACGTGCATATGGAGGATGTCCACCGCGCCGGTGGCATCATGGCGATATTGGGCGAACTGGAGCGCGCGGGGCTGATCGATACCTCGCTCCCGACCGTCCACGCGCCCACCATGGCCGCCGCCCTTGGCCGCTGGGACATTGGCCGCACCAATAGCGATGAAGTCCGCAACTTCTTCCGCGCGGCCCCCGGCGGCGTCCCGACCCAGACCGCGTTCAGCCAGTCGGCCCGCTGGGATGAACTGGATATCGACCGCGAAAAGGGCGTGATCCGCTCCGCCGAACATCCCTTCTCCAAGGATGGCGGCCTCGCGGTCCTCTACGGCAACCTCGCGCCCGAAGGCTGCATCGTCAAGACGGCGGGCGTGGACGATTCGATCCTCACCTTCCACGGCACCGCGCGCGTCTATGAAAGCCAGGACGCCTCGGTCGCGGGCATTTTGGGCAATGAGGTCAAGGCCGGCGACGTGGTCGTCATCCGCTATGAAGGGCCAAAGGGCGGCCCTGGCATGCAGGAAATGCTCTACCCGACCAGCTATCTGAAATCCAAGGGGCTGGGCAAGGCATGTGCGCTGATCACCGACGGCCGTTTCTCCGGCGGCACGTCGGGCCTGTCGATCGGCCATGTCTCCCCCGAAGCCGCCGAAGGCGGCCTCATCGCGCTGGTCCAGACCGGCGACCCGATCGTCATCGACATTCCGGGCCGCGTCATCAAGCTGGACCTGGATGATGCCATACTGGCCGAACGCCGCGCCGAAATGGAAAAGATGGGCGCCAAGGCCTGGAAGCCCTTCGGCCGCAAGCGCGAAGTCTCCCCCGCGCTGCGCGCCTACGCCGCGATGACCACCAACGCCGCCAAGGGCGCGGTGCGGGATGTCAGCCAGATCGAATGACGTAAAACTCCTCCCCGGCACGGGGAGGGGGACCGCCGCGAAGCGGTGGTGGAGGGGCGCGCGCCGCCAAGGCGCAACGCCCGGACGGAAGCCCCCTCCGTCAGGCTTCGCCTGTTCAACAGAGGCACGTGACTCTGTTGAACTCCCCGGCACGGGGAGGAATACCCAACCTTTCCCCATGCCAGCGCAAATGCGCCTCCATGAAGGTGGAGATGAAATAATAGCTATGGTCATAGCCCTCGCGCAGGTTCAGCGTCAGGTCGATCCCCGCTGCCGCGCAGGCCGCGCGCAATAAGTCCGGCCGCAATTCCTTCTCCAGAAATGCGTCCGCCCCGCCCTGATCGACCAGCAAAGCCTCGACCCGCGCACCATCCTCGATCAACGCGACCGCATCATGCTTGCGCCACGCCGCCCTGTCCGCACCCAGATAGCCGCCCAGCGCCTTCTGCCCCCAGGGCACCTGGCTCGGCGCGACGATCGGCGCGAAGGCCGACACCGCCCTGAACCGATCCGCCAATGTCAGCCCGATGGTCAGCGCGCCATGGCCGCCCATCGAATGACCCATGATCGACTGCCGCGCCATGTCGGCGGGAAACTGCGCCGCGATCAGTGCAGGCAGTTCCTCGGTCACATAGGACCACATCTGGTAATGGGCCGCGAATGGCGCCTCCGTCGCATCGACGTAAAAGCCCGCGCCCAGCCCGAAATCATAAGCCCCTTCCGGGTCATCCGCGACACCCTCACCCCGCGGCGACGTATCGGGCGCAACGAAGATCAACCCCAGCTCCGCACAGATCGCGCGAAACTCGCCCTTCTCGGTCACATTGGCATGGGTGCAGGTCAGCCCCGACAGATACCAGACCACCGGCAGCCTGGCCCCCGCCTCATGCGGCGGCACGAACACGGAAAAGACCATGTTCGTCCCCGTGCTGGCGGACGCATGGCGGTAAACCCCCTGCACCCCGCCAAAGGCGCAATTTTCCGAAACCGTCTCCACGTCGCTCAATCCTTTGGACCGACATTGGGCGCATAGGCGCAGATCTTGTTGCCGTCCGGGTCACGCAGATAGGCGCCATACATGTTACCGGGCGAATTGGCCCGGAAACCCGGTGCGCCTTCACTCGTGCCACCCGCCGCGACGCCATTATCGTGAAAGGCATCAACCTCGGCATAGCTTTTGGCGGCAAAGCCCAGCGTATGGCCGTTGGCCCAGGTCGCAGGCGCGCCATCGGCGGGTTTGGCCACCACCACCGCGCCGCTGGCCGACGGATAGATCAGACCATTGGGATAGGGAGCCGCACTATAGCCCAGCGCACCCAGCGCCGCGTCCCAGAAGGCGCGCGCCTTTTCAATGTCGTTCGTGCCGAAATAGACATGAGTGAACATGGTTGGCCCTTCCATCAAAACACAACCACGCTGCGGATGCTCTCGCCCGCATGCATCAGGTCGAACCCCTTGTTGATCTCCTCCAGGCTCAGCACATGGGTGATCATCGGGTCGATCTCGATCTTGCCATTCATATACCAGTCGACGATCTTGGGCACGTCGGTCCGGCCCTTGGCCCCGCCGAATGCACTGCCCTTCCACACCCGGCCGGTGACCAGCTGGAATGGGCGGGTGCTGATTTCCTTGCCCGCTTCGGCGACGCCGATGATGATACTCTCCCCCCAGCCGCGATGGCAGGCTTCCAGCGCGGTGCGCATCACCCCGGTATTGCCGGTGCAATCGAACGTATAGTCCGCCCCGCCATCGGTCAGCGCGACCAGATGCTGGACGATGTCGCCATCGACCTTGTTCGGATTGACGAAGTGGGTCATGCCGAAACGACGGCCCCATTCTTCCTTGCTGTCATTGATGTCGACGCCGATGATCATGTCTGCGCCGACCAGCTTGGCGCCCTGGATGACGTTCAGGCCGATGCCGCCCAGGCCGAAGATGATGACATTGGAGCCAGGCGTCACCTTGGCGCTGTTCACCACCGCGCCCACGCCCGTCGTCACGCCACAGCCGATATAGCAGCTCTTGTCGAACGGCGCGTCCTCGCGGATTTTCGCGACCGCGATTTCGGGCAACACGGTGAAGTTGGAGAAGGTCGAACAGCCCATATAATGAAAGATCGGCTGCCCCTTATAGCTGAACCGCGTCGTGCCGTCGGGCATCAGCCCCTTGCCCTGCGTCGCGCGGATCGCGGTGCACAGGTTGGTCTTGCCGCTCAGGCAGCTTTTGCACTGGCGACATTCGGGGGTGTAGAGCGGGATCACATGGTCGCCCACCGCCACGCTGGTGACGCCCGGCCCGATTTCGCGCACGATGCCTGCGCCTTCATGCCCCAGGATCGACGGGAAGATGCCCTCGCTGTCAAACCCGTCCAGCGTATAGGCGTCGGTATGACAGATGCCGGTCGCCATGATCTCGACGAGCACTTCACCCGCCTTCGGCCCTTCCAGATCGACGTCGACAATCTCCAGCGGCTTCTTGGCTTCAAAGGCGACGGCAGCGCGGGTTTTCATGGGAAAGGCTCCTGATATGATGCTGCCCTGCCCTAGCAATATCCCACCCGCGCGATAAGGAAGGAATTTTGCAATTCATTATTTCATATAAGGGATAATCCATGCGCGGCTGGGATGGGATCGACGAATTTGTCGCCGTGGCAACCACCGGCAGCTTCAAGGGCGGGGCCGACGCGCTCGGCCTCTCCACCACCCATATGAGCCGCGCCATCGCCGCGCTGGAAAACCGGGTGCAGCGCCCACTCTTCCACCGCACCACCCGCACCGTCCGGCTGACCGACACTGGCCGCCTCTTCTACGATCATTGCAGCCGCATCGTTACCGAACGGGACGAGGCCATCGCCCTCATCAGCGAAGGCGCGGAACCCCAGGGCGACCTGCGCATCACCTGCTCGACCGCGATGGGGGAGCGGTTCATCGCCCCCATCGTCCGCGAATTTGCCGCGCGCTATGTCAAACTCGCTGTCACGATCGATCTGACCAACCGCATCGTGGACCTGATCGGCGAAGGCTATGACATGGCGATCCGCACCGGCACGCTGGCCGACAGCCGCCTCATCGGTACGCGCATCGCGTCGCGCACCCTCTACACCTGCGCAGCGCCTGCCTATCTCGCGGCCCGCGGCACCCCTAACGCCATCGCCGATCTGGCCCATCATGACTGCCTGATCGGCACCGCGACCAGCTGGCAATTCCGTTCCTGGGGCCGGGTTGAAACCATCCGCCCGCGCGGCCGCTGGCGCTGCAACAGCGGAGCGGCGGTGGCGCAAGCCGCCGTCGCGGGCATGGGCGTGTGCCAATTGCCCGAATTTTACGTCCTGCCCCATATCGCGTCAGGCGCGCTTGTGCCGCTGCTGGCCGATTTCGCGATGGAGGATGAACCGATCTGGGCCGTCTATCCCCAGCGCCGTCACCTTCTGCCCAAGATCACGGGCCTGCTCGACCTGTTGCGCAGCGAATTGCCGGTCGCGCTGGCCAGGCGGGACTAACCATCGTGCCGGAACAGCCGCGCCACTTGCCCCGCAATCTCGCGCGGAGTGAGCCGCCCCGGCCGGAACCAGTCCGCCGCGGCATTAAGCTGCGACAATAATAGGTTGCGATAGATCGACCGGTCAATCCCGGCTGGCAAAGGCAGGTCGGCGACGATCGCCCGGAACAACCCCTCAAACCGGTCGCGCCGCGCCACCAGTTCAACCCGCACGGCATCAGGCACCTCGCGGAAATCATTCATCATCGGCATCGTCAGCGAATCGGGTGCCAGTTGCACCTCCAGCATAGCCACGCACGCTGCCTCCAGCCTGTCCCACGGATCGGCCACGTCCGCCACCGCCGCCGCGATCCGCGCCTCCGCCGCATCCAGCGCACCATTATGCAACTCAACGAACAGCGCGTCCTTGGACTTGATATGGTGATAGAGCGACCCGCCCAGCACCCCCGACGCCTCGCCAATGTCGCGCATCGACGTGCCGCGATAGCCCTTGCGCGCAAACAGCTGCGCTGCGACGGTCAATATCTCGTCGCGCCGGGACCGCGTCCCCTGGTCGCTTGCCACCTGCTTCTTGCTCATGCACGTTGGCCTAGCACAGAAATCCGCCCCGGATCATCCCGGCGTCACGGCAACAGCAGCGAAGAATCGCCATAGCTGTAGAAGCGATAGCCGGACCCGATCGCATGATCATAGGCCGCCCGCATCCGCTCGGTCCCCATCAGCGCCGACACCAGCATGAACAAGGTCGATTTGGGCAGATGGAAATTGGTCATCAGCCCGTCGACCGCCCGGAACCGGTAGCCCGGTGTGATGAAGATGCGGGTTTCGTCGGCAAAGGCGCGGATCATCCCATCTTCCCCCGCCGCGCTTTCCAGCAGGCGCAGGCTGGTGGTGCCGACCGCGATCAGCCGACCGCCCGCCGCGCGCGCGGCATTCAACCGATCTGCCGTCGCAGCCTCGATCCGCCCCCATTCGGCGTGCATCCGGTGGTCATCGGTATCGTCCGCCTTGACCGGCAGGAACGTCCCTGCGCCCACATGCAACGTCAGCGTCTCGGTCGTGATTCCGCGCTCCGCCAAGGCCGCCATCAACTCCGGGGTAAAATGCAGCGCAGCCGTGGGCGCTGCCACCGCGCCATCCTCCCGCGCAAACATCGTCTGGTAATCGGTCCGGTCGCGCTCATCGGTCGCGCGCTTGCTGGCGATATAGGGCGGCAACGGCATCCGCCCCGCCCGCTCCAGCAGAACCTCCACCGGTTCCTCGCCTTCAAAGCTCAGCGTCACCCCGCCATCATCGTCGCGCGGCCCGGCAATGGCGGTGACGCCAGCGCCAAAATCAATCCGCTCGCCGTCGCGCACCCGCTTGGCATTGCGCAAAAAGGCCTGCCACTGGCGCAGCCCCAGCCTTTTGTGCAGCGTCGCCCCGATCCGCGCCTGCCCGCGCATCCCCTCCAGCTGGGCCGGAATGACGCGCGTGTCGTTGAACACCAGCACATCGCCCGCCCGCAGCAACGATGGCAGATCGCGCACGCTCAAATCGGCAAAATCACCCTCGCCCGGCACCAGCAGCAGCCGCGCGCTATCGCGCGGAGACGCGGGCCGAAGCGCGATATTCTCCGGCGGCAGGTCGAAATCGAAAAGATCTACGCGCATGGTCTAGGGCGTTTCGTTTTACTGATCCTCCCCTGCAAGGGGAGGTGGCTGGCCGCAGGCCAGACGGAGGGGTATCGCCCTGTCGAGAGGGCGACACCCCTCCGTCATCGCTACGCGCTGGCACCTCCCCTAGGCAGGGAGGATGCCGATGAAGGAAGCGGACTCTGTTATTTCGTCTGCGCACCGATGATCGACGGCGCAACAGGCGCAACAGGCGCAGTCACCGGCGGCTTGCCGTCGCTCTCGATCGACGCCTGCAGGATCACGGTCGGGTTGGCGGGCGGCTCGCCCTGCGCGATCGCGTCGACATAGTTCATACCCTCGATCACCCGGCCGAACACGGTATATTTCTTGTCGAGCTGCATCCGGGGCAGCAGCACGATGAAGAACTGGCTGTTCGCACTATCCTCCCCCTGCGCGCGCGCCATCGACACGGTGCCGCGCAGATGCGGCATCGGGTTGAACTCGGCCTTCAGGTCGGGCTGGGTCGAACCGCCGGTGCCATCACCCTTGGGGTCGCCGCCCTGCGCCATGAAGCCGGGAATGACACGATGGAATTTCAGCCCGTTGTAAAAGCCCTGCCGCGTCAATTCCTTGATCCGTTCGACATGGCCGGGTGCGATGTCGGGACGCAACTGGATGCGCACCCGCCCGCCACTCGACAGGTCCAGGTCCCAGATATTCTGCGGATCGGCCGGCACCACCGCTGGCGGCAGCTTGGGGGTCAGGTCGCCGCCCAGCGACTTGGCATTTTCCGCCGCCCGCGCCGCGGCCTCCGCCTTCTTCATATCATCGCCCTTGCCGCCGCCGCCCTGGGCATAGGCCAGGCCTGACGCGGTAAGGGCGATACCAATCGCCACGGTCTTGAGCGCGCAAGTGAAACGCATGGGAGTTACTTTCCTCAATATCTTGGCCGTCCTGATAGCGCGCTGATCGCGATTGGCAACTGAACGCAGGCTGAGCGGGATCAAGCGCTCCCCTTGCGCCCCAGTGTTTCAACCCGCGCAACCACCTCGTCGCGCACCACTGGCCCGACGAACTTATGGATCGGCCCGCCATAGAGCGCGATTTCCTTTACCAGCCGCGACGCGATTGGCTGAAGGCACACGTCGGCCATCAGGAATACCGTCTCGACGCGGGCATTGATCTGCTGGTTCATCCCCGCCATCTGATATTCATATTCAAAGTCGGCCACGGCGCGCAGCCCGCGAATGATCACGCTGGCGCCCTGCGATTCGGCAAAGTCCATCAGCAGTGAATTGAAACCCACAACCACGATGTCGGCATCGATCCCGGCACATTCGCGCCGCACCATATCCAGCCGTTCCTCGTCGCTGAACATCGGCGACTTGGAAATATTGGTGGTCACGCCGATCACCAGCCGATCGACCAGCTTCGCGCCCCGCCGGATGATGTCCATATGCCCCAATGTGATGGGGTCGAATGTGCCGGGATAGACACCGATGCGCTGCTTGCTCATGCCCTTTAGCGATCCCTCTCCACGATATAGTCGGCAATGGCGCGCAGCAGGTCCGCTTCCGCGCCATGCCCGCGCAGATGCGCCTTGGCCTGATCGACCAGCATATGCGCCTGCGCCCGCGCCCGATCGACGCCCAGCAGCGACACAAATGTTTCCTTGCCCGCCGCCGCATCCTTGCCCAGCGCCTTGCCCGCCAGCACCGCGTCGCCCTCTACGTCCAGCAGATCGTCGGCTATCTGGAATGCCAGCCCGATGTCGCGCGCATAGCCATGCAGCCCCTTGCGTGCGTCCTCAGGAATCCGCGCCATGATCGCCGCGGCATCGACACAGAAGGCGATCAGCGCCCCGGTCTTGAGATTTTGCAGCCGGGTGACGGTGGCGAGGTCAAACCTCGCATGTTCCGCCTCCAGGTCCATCATCTGCCCGCCAGCCATGCCCGCCGGGCCGCTGGCCAGCGCCAAAGCGCGCACCAGCTCGATCCGCACGAACGGGTCGGGATGCGTCTCCTCGTCGGACAGGATCTGGAACGCCAGGTCGTGCAGGCAATCGCCTGCCAGGATCGCGGTCGCCTCGTCAAACGCCTTGTGAACGGTCGGCTTGCCCCGGCGCATGTCATCATCGTCCATCGCGGGCAGATCATCATGCACCAGCGAATAGACATGGATGCACTCGATCGCCAGGCCGACCCGCAGCGCCGATTCGCGCGACAGATGGAACAGGTCGCTGGTCGCCTGCACCAGCAACGGCCGCAGCCTTTTGCCCCCGCCGATCGCGGCATGGCGCATCGCTTCATACAGCCGCGCCCGTGCATCGTCCGGCACGCTCAGCAAATGGTCGAATGCGGTATCGATCGCCGCCGCGACCTCGGCCGCGCGCGCCTTGACCAATGCCCCAGCGGAGGCCGTCTCTCCCCCGGCCAAGCCGCTCACTCCGCGCCGAACGGCTGCGCGCCGGTCACAGCACCATTGGCGTCGATCGTCAGCTTGGCGATCCGCGCCTCGGCTGCTGCCAGCCGCTCGGTGCAGCGCTTGCGCAATGCCTCGCCCTGCGCATAGAGCGAGATCGACTCGTCGAGCGGCACGTCCCCGCTTTCAAGCCGCCGCACGATCGTTTCGAGCGCGCGCAGCGCATCCTCGAAAGAGAGCGTTGCTGGATCGGGGGCCGAATTGAAGGGGGCCGTGCTGCTATCGTCTGCCATGTCCCTGCATTGACCGCCACCGTCGCCCCGGTCAAGCCATCACACCGGCTTTCCTGCCAGCTTTCATGACTGTCATCGTGCCGTCATGACGTCATATGATAGCGATGGTGGATTATGGGCAGTTTTGCGTTGACGCATCATGTTGCAGGTGCACATAGAAGGACCGCTATGAAATTTTATCTCCCCCTTATCGCCGTTGCCTCGCTCAGCTTGCTGGCCGCCTGCAACAAGAATGATGAACCTGAAGTCGTGGGCGGCCCTGCCGATCCGATGGCTGCTGAACTGGCCAATGCCGCGCCGGTCGAGCTGCCGCCGTCGGTCAAGGCCAACAAGCAGTATCGTTGCAAGGATAACAGCCTGATCTTCGTCGACTATATGAGCGACGACAAGACGGCCCAGCTGCGCACCGAAAAGGGCGGCACCGCCACCACGCTCAAGGCCGCCGAAGTCGGCCAGCCCTTCACCGCCGAAGGCTTTGAAGTCAGCGGCGCGGGCGACGACGTGACCATCACCGTGCCCGGCAAGGGCGCACAGGCCTGCCACGTCTAAGACGCGCGCGCCTTCCTCTTCTTCCAGGCCGGACCTTTCCCCAAAGGTCCGGCCTTTTTCTTGTCCCCACCTTCTCGCCGCCGGGGAGAAGGATACGAAGCCTCGCCAGCTTGCCGGCTGGGCGAAGTTGGAAGAGCGGGTTCGACGGCATTGCTGCATCCGACACCCCACACCCACCATTGTGAATCCCGCGTGGCCCCGCTAAAGGCGCGCTCATGTCCAGCACCGCTCCCCACATCACCCCGGAAATCGTCGCCGAACATGGCCTCAGCCCGGAAGAATATGACCGCGTATTGAAAGCGATCGGTCGTGAGCCGAACCTTACCGAACTCGGCATATTCTCGGTCATGTGGTCGGAGCATTGCTCCTATAAATCCTCGAAGATCCACCTGATGAAGCTGCCGACCACCGGCCCGCAGGTCATCTGCGGCCCCGGTGAAAATGCCGGCGTGGTCGACATTGGCGATGGGCAGGCGGCGATCTTCAAGATGGAGAGCCACAACCACCCCTCCTATATCGAACCCTATCAGGGCGCGGCGACCGGCGTGGGCGGCATTTTGCGCGACGTGTTCACCATGGGCGCGCGCCCCATCGCCAACATGAACGCCCTGCGCTTCGGTCGCCCCGATCACCCCAAGATGCGCCATCTGATCAGCGGCGTGGTGCGCGGCATCGGCGGTTATGGCAATTGCGTCGGCGTTCCCACCGTGGGCGGCGAGGTCAACTTCCACCCCGCCTATGACGGCAATATCCTGGTCAACGCGATGACCGTGGGCATTGCCGACACCGACAAGATTTTCTACAGCGCCGCATCCGGCGTCGGCAACTCCATCGTCTATGTCGGCTCTAAGACCGGCCGTGACGGCATCCATGGCGCGACCATGGCCAGCGCCGATTTCGGCGACGACGCCGACGCCAAGCGCCCTACCGTGCAGGTCGGCGACCCCTTCACCGAAAAGCTGCTGATCGAGGCATGCCTTGAACTCATGGCGTCCGACGCCATCGTCGCGATTCAGGATATGGGCGCGGCGGGCCTCACCTCCTCCAGCGTCGAAATGGCCAGCAAGGGCGGCGTCGGTCTCCTCCTCAACATGGACGCCGTGCCGCAGCGCGAAACCGGCATGACCGCCTATGAAATGATGCTCTCCGAATCGCAGGAGCGCATGTTGATGGTCTTGAAGCCCGGCCGCGAAGCCTTTGCCGAAGCGATCTTCCACAAATGGGAACTGGATTTCGCGATCATCGGCACCGTCACCGACACGGGCCGCATGGTCCTCGTCCATCATGGCGAAACCGTGTGCGACATTCCCCTCGCCCCGCTCGCCGACGATGCCCCGCTCTATGATCGCCCCTCGATGCCGGTGGACGACTATAAGGCATGGTCGGGCGTCAAGCCGCTCGGCGACATCGCGCAATCCACCGACATCGGCGCGGACCTGCTCAAACTCATGGGCAGCCCCGACATCGCCAGCCGCCGCTGGATCTGGGAACAATATGACCACATGGTCGGTGCCGACACCGTCCAGCGCCCCGGCGGCGACGCGGCTGTCGTCCGAGTCCATGGCAGCAACAAGGGTATCGCGATCAGCACCGATTGCACTCCGCGCTATTGCTATGCCGACCCCTATGAAGGCGGCAAGCAGGCGATCGCCGAATGCTATCGCAACCTGTCCGCGGTCGGCGCAACACCCTTAGCCGTCACCAACTGTCTCAACTTCGCCAACCCCCAGCGCCCCGAAATCATGGCCCAGCTGACCGGCTGCCTCGACGGCATGGGCGACGCCTGCCGCGCATTGGACTTCCCGATCGTGAGCGGCAACGTGTCGCTCTACAATGAAAGCAAGGCCACCGGCGGTGGCAGCGCGATTTTGCCGACCCCTGCGATCGGCGGGATCGGCTTGCTGGCCGATGTGGACGGGATGGCGACGGTCGCGTTCAAGGCTGAGGGCGACGCCATCTGGCTGATCGGCGGCGAAGGCACGCATCTGGGCCAGTCGATCTGGCTGCGCGAAATCGCCGGTCGTGAAGCTGGCGAAGCACCCAAGGTCGATCTGGCGGCAGAACGCGCCAATGCAGATATCATCCGCGCGCTCGTTGCCGCTGGCACCGTCAATGCCGTGCATGATATTTCAGACGGCGGCCTGATCGTCACGATCGCGGAAATGGCGCTGGCGGGCAAGATCGGCGCACAACTCGACAGCGCCCTCACCACAGCCTCCGCCTTTGGCGAGGATCAGGGTCGCTACGTCGTCACTGCGCCGCAAGGCAACGACATTCCCGGCGCAGTCCGCATCGGCACAACCGGCGGATCGGCAGTAGCGGGCGTCCCCCTCACCGACCTGCGCGCCGCGCATGAAGGCTTCTTCCCCAAGCTGATGGACAGCGAACTTTGACGACAGGGAGGGGAAATAGCCCCTCCGTCAGCCGCTTGCGCGGCTGCCACCTCCCCCATGCCTTCGGCACAGGGAGGATCTTCCCTTTCTTCGATCCTCCCTGTCGCGCAGCGATGGGGAGTTCAACGGAGGCACGTGACTCCGTTGAACAGCGCGAAGCGCTGACGGTGGGGTCAATGGCGCGCGCAACGACTCCACGCACCGTCGCCAAAGCCCGCGCCCTCCGCCAGAATCTCTCCCTCCCCGAAACCCTGCTCTGGCGATTGCTCAAAGGCCAACCGCAAGGCATCAAAATCCGCCGCCAGCATCCGATCGGCCCCTATATCCTCGATTTCTACGCACCCTCCGCAAAGCTGGGCATAGAGATTGAGGGCGCAGCCCATGACATGGGTGACCGCCCCGCCCGCGACGCGACCCGCGAGACTTGGCTGCACGATTAGGGCGTCACCCTGCTCCGCATCCCCGCCGCCGATGTGCTAAACGACCCCGCAACCACCGCCGACGCGATCGTCGCCTATGTTCGGGAGCGCACCTCATGACCACCGGCTACTCCACCACCCCTCTGGCCAAAAAGCTCAGCCTCAAGCCCGGCCTGCGCGCCTGGTGGGACGCCATGCCGCCGTCCGTCGAAGCCGAACTCGCCGACGCCGCCGTCATCCGTCTCCCCGCCCCGCAAGCGCCGATCGACGCCGCCCATATTTTCGTCACCGATCGCGCCGACATGACCGCAAAGATCGCCGCGCTCCGTCCGCTGCTCGCGCCCACCGGCTTCCTGTGGATCAGCTGGCCCAAAAAGGCGTCCAAAGTCCCGACCGACATTACCGAGGATGTGATCCGCGCCGTCATCCTGCCCGCGACCGATCTGGTCGATGTCAAGGTGTGCGCCGTCGACGCCATCTGGTCCGGCCTCAAACTCATGATCCGCAAATCAGCGCGCTGATCGCGTCACCCGCCCGAACAGCACCTGATACGCATCCCCGCCACCCCCGGCCTCAAACGCTGCCATCACCCGTCGCAAATCCCCCGGCGATAGCGGCGCGCGCCCTTCGCCCGGCACCACCGCGCCAATCCCGCGCAAATGCGCGATCAGCCCCCGCGCCCCGCCGCAATCCAGCGCATAATCCTCGTCAAACGCAAACGCATCGCCAAACCCCGCCAGCATCGCGCGCAGCCCGTCCAGCGTCGGATAGTCCGGCACACCCGCCACCAGCCCGCATTGCGCGTGGGCCGCCCGCCAGCGCGCGAAACTCCCCTGCCCCATGGTCGAAAAGATCAGGCTTCCGCCCGGCCGCAACAGCCCCGCCAGCCGTATAATCCCGCTGCCCAGATCATCGAACCACTGGAACGCCAGACTGGACACAATCAGGTCGAACCACGGCCCTTCAAAGATCGGCGCTTCCCCGTCCATCGTCAGGAACCGCCCCGCCACATGGCCCGCCGACGCCGCCTGTTCCAGCATGCCTGGCGACAGGTCGGTCACCACCATCTCCGCGCCCGGCCAGCGCGCCTGCACGTCGCGCGTCAGAAAACCGGTGCCGCAGCCAATCTCCAATATCCGCCCAACCCCGTCGGGCTTCTGTCGCTGCGCCAGTTCCGCCACCAGCGCGGCCGCCTGCCGCTGCGGCCCGGCATGATCATCATAATGCGCCGCCGCCGCGCCGAAGGCGTCGCTGATCCGTTGCTTGCGCCATTGCCTGGAGCCATCAATCATGGCTACGCGCCTTGGCAGAGGCTTGCGCCGCTGACCAGTCCCCTTCATGGGTAAGTCCATGATCGCCTCCCCCCGCATTCCCGCCATGGACGTGCTGCGCGGCTGCGCGGTGATGGGCATCCTGTGGATGAACATCACCGCCTTCGCCCTGCCTCAGTCGGCCTATTTCAACCCGGCGGCATCGGGATCGCTCGGCACCGGCGACATCGCCTTCTGGATGAGCAGCCTGATCCTGTTCGACGGCAAGATGCGCGGCCTGTTCGCCATGCTGTTCGGCGCGTCGATGCTGCTGCTGATCGACCGGGAGGAGATGGCCGGGCGCGATGGTCGCCGCAGCCAGATGATCCGCGCTGGCTGGCTGCTGGTCATCGGCATGGCCCATTATCTGCTACTCTGGTGGGGCGACATATTGGCGATCTACGCGATCGTCAGCCTCGCCGCGCTGCAATTCGTGCGGCAGGAACCGATGGCACTGGTCAAGAGCGCCTTCCTGATATTCCTTCTCCACTTCCTGCTCTGCGCCGCCTTCATCGCCACCCTCTACGCCTGGGGCCATGCCGCCGCCCTGCCCGACGCCAGCGCCGCCACGCGCGATGGTTTTGCGACCTTCATGGCGACCATGGCCGATCCTGCCAGCCCCGGCGTCCGCGCGGACATCGCCACCTATCGCGGCGGCTTCGGCGCGATCCTCTCGCACAAGCTCACCGCCTTCCCCGGTGAATGGCTGTGGGGTTTCATGTTCACCGGGTTCGATGTGCTGGGCTTCATGCTGCTCGGCATGGCGATGCTGAAGGGCGGCTTTCTCACCGGGCGCTGGCCCGCCGATCAATATTGGCGCACCGCGCGCCACTGCTTCCTCATCGGCCTGCCGCCCATGATCGGCCTTGCCATCTGGATCATCGCCAGCGGCTTTGCCCCGCTTCCCGCATTCGGCACTGTCCTGCTCTGGTCCTTCCCCTTCCGCATCCCGCTTGCCGTCGGCTGGGCTGCACTCATCCTCTGGCTGCTCGCGCGCCATCGCGACCATCCCCTCGTCGCGCGCCTGTCCGCCACCGGGCGGATGGCGCTCAGCAATTATCTGGGGTCCAGCCTGTTGATGACCGCACTTTTCTACGGCTGGGGGATGGGCCTGTTCGGCCATGTCCGGCCCGGCTTGCTGCTGCCCTTCGTGCTGGGGGCCTGGGGCTTGATGCTGCTCTGGTCGCCGCTCTGGCTCTCGCGATTCGCGCTTGGGCCGGTCGAATGGCTCTGGCGCAGTCTGATCCGCGGCCAACCGCAAAAGATTCGCAAGAGCAGCTGAATACTATTGCGACCTATTATCATCTGCGCTATCTCTGTCCCAACAGGAGAGTGTCTCGATGGTCGTCTGTATCTGCAATGCCATTCGTGAAAAGGATTTGAAGGAAGCCGTGCGTGACGGCGCGGATACGCCGTGCAGCGCCTATGCGCGCTTCGGCCACCGTCCCAAATGTGGCCAGTGCGTCCCCTTCGCCCGCACGATCATCGCCGCAGAGCGTGCGTCCGCCTGACAAGACTGCAAATCATCCGCACGAAAGACTCGCGAAGCCGACGCAATAGCGCGCGATGAAGTGGCGGAATTCCAAGGCTTTTCAGCTTAACAGCGGCGATCCTACAGCCTATAGTCCGGCGGCATTTCCCCCCAGCCGGAGTATCCGCCATGAAAGGCGACCCGAAGGTCATCGACTATCTGAACGAGGTGCTCAAAAATGAGCTGACCGCGATCAACCAATATTTCCTCCACTATCGCATCCTCAACCATTGGGGCGTCGAAAAGCTCGCCAAATTTGAATATGAGGAATCGATCGACGAGATGAAGCACGCCGACAAGCTGGCGGAGCGCATCCTCTTTCTCGACGGCCTGCCCAATTTCCAGCTGCTGGGTCGCCTCAAGATCGGCGAGACGGTCGAGGAAATCCTGAAGGCCGACCTTGCGCTCGAATATGAAGCCCTGCCACCGCTCAAGGACGGCATCGCCTATTGCGAATCGATTCGCGACTATGTGACCCGCGACCTGTTCCAATATATCCTCGAAAGCGAGGAAGAGCATATCGACACGCTGGAAACCCAGTTTGAAATGATCGAACGCATGGGCATCCAGAATTATATCCAGCTCCAGAGCAAAGCCGCCGAGGGCTGACGAGCGCGACCGGGAGGGGCACAACCCCTCCCGCCTATAGCAGCGCTTCCAATATCCCGATCAGCGGCAGGTCGGCGGGCGGCATGTCCAGCCCATACATCTGCGCCGGGCGCACCCATTGCAGTGCCGTGGCATGGCGCGCCTGCGCCACCCCTTCCCATTTACGACAGACATAGAGCAATAGCAGCAAATGCTTGTCGCCCAGCGGTTCGCTGGCGAAGGTCGCGGGTGCCAGGCAACTCGCATGCGTGCGAATGCCCAGTTCCTCTTCCAGTTCACGGATCAGCGCCGCTTCGGGCGTTTCACCCGGCTCCAGCTTGCCACCCGGAAACTCCCACAGCCCCGCCATCGCCCTGCCAGGTGGCCGTTGCTGCACAAGAACACGGCCATCCGCGTCGATCAGGGCGGCGGCCGCCACCCATAAAGGCGAAAAACTGTCCATAAAGGTCCGTTGAAAGGGCTTTGTTAACCGTGGGTCTTTTACAGGTCTATCGGGGACTGTCTGTAGTGAACTGGGGACCATATGCGCGGGATCATCGAAATCATCGCCCGTCTGGGGCTTGCGCGATGCGAACGCGGTGCAACGGCAGTCGAATATGGCCTCATCATCGCGATGGTCGTTCTCGCGATGATCACAGCGCTGACCAATGTGGCCAACAAGACAACGGGCATGTGGAACAACGTGTCCAATGAAGTAACGTCGCGTTAACTATCAATATCTGACAGCTACGTGCTTCCCATTAACGGTTTTTCAACCGACATCACCTAATCCAATCCTTGCTGACCACATTTATTCAAGCGGGGCGGCCGGGTAGTTAAACGCAGTTTCAAGATAGGGAGACATCACATGCAGTTCATCCGTAAGATGCTGAAGAACGACAAGGGCGCGACCGCCATTGAATATGGCCTGATCGCGGCTCTGATCGCCGTCGCCGCCATTGGCGCGATGACCAGCCTGGGCACCAAGCTCGGCAGCACCTTCAACAACGTTTCGGGCAACCTCAAGTAAGCCCGACACATTGTCGAACCAGAGGGGTGGCGAAGGCAACTTCGCCGCCCCTTTTCGTTTGGCGACTATGCAATCGGCATATCCCGCGCCGAAATCGGCCCACTCAACGCCAATTATTCTTTCTCACCAGGTCACGATCTTTACCCGCTGCCCCGGTCGCAATGACGCATTGGCGGCCAGCGCGTTGATCGTCAGGAACCGCTCCAGCTGATAGTCGCTATAGGCCATGCGACGGCTGAGCGACTGGACGCTGTCGCCCGCCTTCACCGTCACCACATCGACCCGGCGCGGCTTGATTGCCGTCGCTTCCTGGGGCGAGAGGCGCTGGACCGACTGGACCATCGCGTTGAACGGGCCGATGCCCTGCCCAGCCGCGGTCAACAGCAGGAAATGATAGGCTTTCCCGCCGCCAAAATCATACGCGAACACGGTCGCATCCACCGCGCCCGACTGGCTGTTGGCGCGTACCGTGCGCCAGGCGGCAGGCAAGCCGTTCACGCTGGTCCGGCTGACCTCACCCGCAGGCACGCTGCCATTGGCTCCACCAAGCTTGGCAAACACGCTGTCGATATAGACCGCCAGATTGCCCGAATATGCCGCCGCGCCAAATTGCGCCTGCCCGCCCGATCCGGTCACCGACACCGCATCCGCACCATTTTCCATGCCAAAGCCGGTCGGCGCGGTGAAGGTCAGGCGCAGGTCGGGATGGCGGAAGCGATTCCCGTCTATCACCCCCTGCCGGGGATCGTCACCATAGAGCAGCCCGTCGAGCGCATTAAGGAAAGCATCGCGATTCCGCACCACGCTCTTCGATCCGCTGCCGGCCGCGCCCTTGGCCGCACGCGCCACGCGGGACGCGGGGTCGGGATGGGTGCTGGCCCATTCGGGCATCGTCCGCGCGCTGCCTGCAACGCGCGCGTCCAGATTGCTCTGCGCCGCCAGCGACGCCAGCATCCCCGACAGCGCCCGCGCATCATAACCACCCGACGCCAGGTAACGGATACCCAGATCATCCGCCTCATATTCCTGCGTGCGGGAGAATCTCAGCGTCAGCAACTGGCTGCCGGTGCCAATCCCCTTCTGGATCAGCCCGGCAAAGCCCGAATCACCCAGCAACGCACCTGTCAGCACCCCCAGCAAAGCCCCGCCAATCGCATTGCGCTGCGCCGCCTGTTGCCGCCGCTGGCCATGGCGCGCCGCGACATGGCCCACTTCATGCCCCAGCACCCCGGCCAGTTCCGCCTCGTCATTCATCAGCGCCATCAACTGGCGCGTGACATAGACATAGCCGCCCGGAATCGCGAAGGCGTTGTTGACCGGTGAATTGAGCAGGCTGACGGTAAAATCGCTCTGCGCATTGGAAAGACCGGATTGCACCGAAATGCGGCGTCCTACACTCTCTACATAGCGCGCCTGCGGTCCCGCATAAGGGCCGCCAAATTCCTTGAGCAGTTCAGGATGCTGCTTGGCCCCGCTCGCCTTGTCCTGCGCGCTGATCGACGACACGGTACGTATCGCGCGCTGCTGACCGACCACGGCGGGCGCTGCCATGAGCGCAGCCATGCCCACACCCGCGCACGCCAGCGACAGTTTCCAGATCATCCGCTATTCTCCTCCTCTGTTACCTCATCGTAACGAGAAGAGGGGCCGGAGCGTTCCCCGTCAAGCGTCCGTCAGGCACCGATGGCGAGAAATTTGTCCGCCCGGTCGGTGCGCAGCGCCAGCGGGTCCATGCCGTCCATCGCCACCAGTTCCGCCTCGATCGCCGCGCCCAGGCTGGCAATCGCCTCCACCGGATCACGATGCGCGCCGCCCACCGGCTCCGGCACGATCGTATCGATCACGCCCAGATTCTTCAGATGCTGCGCCGTCACCTGCATCGCCGTCGCCGCGTCGCTGGCCTTGTCGGCGGTGCGCCACAGGATCGACGCACAGCCTTCGGGCGAAATCACCGAATAGACCGCATGTTCAAACATCAGCACGCGATTGGCCGCCGCCAGCGCGATCGCGCCGCCCGACCCGCCTTCGCCCACCACCGCCGCCACCATCGGCACGCCCAGCTTCAGGCACGCCTCGGTCGAACGCGCAATCGCCTCGGCCTGACCGCGTTCCTCAGCCTGCACACCGGGGAAAGCGCCTGACGTATCCACCAAAGTCACCACCGGCAGCCCGAACCGGTCGGCCAGTTCCATCAGGCGGATCGCCTTGCGATAGCCCTCAGGCTTGGCCATGCCGAAATTGTGTCGCACCCGGCTGGCGGTATCGTCACCCTTTTCATGGCCGATCACCATCACCCGACGATCGCCCAGCGTTGCAAAGCCGCCCAAAATCGCCTGATCGTCGGCAAAGGCGCGGTCGCCCGCCAGCGGCAGGAAATTGTCGAACATGCCCGCGACATAATCCTTGAAGTGCGGGCGTTCGGGGTGGCGCGCCACCTGCGTCTTTTGCCAGGGCGTCAGCTTGGCATAGGTGTCGCCCAGCATCTTCGCCGCGCGCTGCTCCAGCGTCGCGATCTCGCCGTCGATATTGATGTCACCGACGCTGGCAGTGGCGCGCAGTTCGACAATGCGCGCTTCCAGTTCGGCAACGGGCTTTTCAAATTCCAGAAAGCTGACCATGGCGCATGGCGTTAGGGCGATGATGCGTCGTCGTCAACGCGCGGCTGCGGCATTTTCGGCACCATCTGCCCCAATGGATGGCGGCTGTTGACCAGTTCGACCAGTCGCCGGCTATCGACATGGGTGTAGATTTGCGTCGTGCCGATATCGGCATGGCCCAGCATCGACTGGAGCGCGCGCAGATCCGCCCCGCCCTCCAGCAAATGGGTGGCAAAGGCATGGCGCAGCACATGCGGACTGACCCGTTCGGGCGCAATTCCCGCCGCACCCGCCAGCGCCTTGACGATCTGGTAGAGGCGGATGCGGCTCAGATAGCTTTTCCCCGATGGAAACAGCCAGGCGCTATCGGGCGGCACATGCGCCAGCCAGGTTGCGACCGCAGCGCGCGCCCGGTCCGAAATCGGCACCAGCCGCTCACGCCCGCCCTTGCCCTTCAGGATCAGGAAGGGCCGGTCCGCGGCCAGCGCCCGGCGCGGCAGCGACACCAGTTCGGTCGCGCGCAAGCCGGAGCCATAGAGCAACTCGATCAGCGCCGACAGCCGCAGGTCGTTCGGCGCAGGATGCGCCACCGCCAGCCGCTCGGCGATCAGCGCGAACAGCGAATCGACTTCGGCCCCCGACAATATCTTGGGCAAGGGTCGCCGCATCACCGGGCGCGGCAGCGCGCTGGCGGGATTATCCGCACGCAGCCCTTCTTCCTCCAGAAATCCGTAAAAGGCCCGCAACGCCGACGCCTTGCGCGCGACCGACGATGCCGCCAGTGTCGCCCATTCGCCCGCCAGCGTCCCCAGCGCCGCCTTGCTCGCCCCGGCCAGCCCGCCAATCAGCGCCGCTGCACCATTCAGGTCGGCGCGATAGGCCAGCAATGTGTTGCGCGACGCGCCCCGTTCCGCCGCCATCATCTCCAGAAAGCGGTCGATCAGGGCGTCATCCTCGCCCATCAAAGCCGCGTGATCGCCTCCGCCGCGATCATCCGCGCTTCGGGGTCCAGCCCGACGCGATGAAGCGCGGCGACGACATGATAAAGATGCCCCGGCGACAGGCGATTCCAGTCGCTCCCCTGCATCCCCACCGCCGCCAGCAGCGCCACCGTGCCCTTTTCACCCCGCTGTGCCGCCGCACCGATCGCGCGCGCCCAGCGGCTGTTGGCCGACAAGTTCACGCCATTATCCTGCGCCATACTGGCGGCATCATCGGCAGACAGTCGCGCCAGCCCCGCCAGCGCCGCGATCAGCATCCGGCCCTTTTCCGGCCCTGCCTCACCGACATAGGCGGACACCCGACCCTCGTTGATCTCGACCACCGGGCTGGGCGCGCCGACCGCCAGCAGACCCCAGAATTGTGCAGCGCCATCGCCGTTGATTTGCCCCAGCGCCCGCGCCCAGCGCGCCGCGTTGCGATCATAACCCGCAGTCATCATCGCCGCGACCAGATTGGCCGCATCGCGCGCATCGGCCTGCGCCACCGGCAGCGCCGCCGCCGCGCGCGCCGTCGCGATCAGCCCGACATAGTCAGGCCGCGCGCCATCCTGCCACCATGTCTGCATCGCGCCGATCCGCTCACCCACCGTCGCCCCGGCATAGGCGGTGCGCAGCGCGTCGATCCGGTCGGCTATTTCGGTCGGTGCATCGCCATCGGCCGCCAATTGGCTATAAAAGCCGACAAGCGCCGCGTTGGAAAATACCCCCAGCCGCGCCGCAATTTCCACTGCCGTCCGCCGCCGCACTGCCGCCAGCGCGGGCGCGCGCGCTTCCCACGCCCGTACATGCGACCCGACCGTGCCATAGAGTGTATCGGGAATTTCGACATTCAGCGCCGTCGCCAGGCCAAAGCGCCAGGCGGTCAGTCGATCCACCCCGTCCCACTCGATCTTCACCGAACGGCGCGCATTGAAACCGGTGCCGACCACCTTTTCCGCCAGCCGATAGTCGACGCCACGCACGACGCCCCGCCGCTGCGCCTGATTGAGCGCACCGCTGGCCGATCCCTGATCGCCCGACAAAGCCGGACAAATCGCCCGCGACATGTCCCAGCCCGGCTCCTTGCTGAAGCGCAGCGCGCCTGCCGACAGCGGGCACAGCCCCGCCGGGTCAGCGCTCGCCAGATAGGTCTGCATCGCAATGGCATAGAGACGTGGGGAATAGCGGTCGGGATCGACGCTCTGCACCATCATCCGCGCGCTATCGGCCTCGCCCATGCGCAGCAGCAGCCAGGCGCGTTCCGCCGTCCAGTCCGCGCCGTCAATGTCGCGCGGCGTATCCACCGCCGACAGCAAGGTCCGCCGCAGCAGGATCGCGGCCCAGCGCGACATGATCGGCGCATGGGTCTGCTGCATCAGCGTGGCCAGATATTTGCCCGACTGGCCACCAAAGGCAGTCGGCTCCATCCCGCGCGTCGCGGGCGTCAGCGGGCCGATGCGATCCAGCGACCGGCGCGCCGTGTCGGGCAGGTCATATTTCGCCTTCTGCGCCGCCAGTTCTTCGGGCGTCAGTTCTTCTTCGGCGGCATTGGCTGCCGCTTCCTGCACCAGCGCCAGATCGGGCGGCGTCGCCGGGTTGAGCGCAGGCGCCGCCACTGGCCCCGGCGTCGATCCGGGCGCCGGGCGCGCGGGCGTTGGCGCGGGCGCTTCCGGTGCGTCGCCAAAACCGGGCGGCAACAGCGATTCGGGTGCCTGTTGCGCCACGACCGGCAGCGCCAGCGCCAGCGCAAAGCTGCCCAGCGCCCATTTTGCCTTACCCCCGGTCCTGCGCATGGGCTTTACTGGCCCAGCTTCTCGGCGGGGATGACCTTCTCGACCCGCTGCTGCGGCTGTTCGCCGCCGCGCGACCACAGAAAGGCCAGCAGCGCGACGACCAGCACCACCAGAATGATGGGCAGGATCGGAAGGCGCGTGCCACGACGGCGGCCAGCGCCCTCAAAACTGCTGAAATTGCGGTTGTTCTTCATGAGTCCTTGCTACGACTGGTCCCGCCATTGCGCGAAACGACAGGGAAAGATGCGATTTGCCTCTGTGACGGCTGGCTGTATAGCCCCGGTCGCCATGCAGCGAAACAGCAAATTCCCGGCAACCTACGCCAAGCGCGGTCCCATCGTCCTGGTGGGCATGATGGGCGTGGGCAAATCCACCGTTGGACGGCGGCTCGCCGCCCGGCTGGGCGTGACTTTCGTCGATGCCGATGAGGAGATTGAGAAAGCCGCCGGACTTTCGATCACCGAAATTTTCGCCCGCTATGGCGAATCCCATTTCCGCGACGGCGAACGCCGCGTCATCGCCCGACTGATGGATGGCGCGCCCAAGGTGATCGCAACCGGCGGCGGCGCCTTCATGCAGGATGATACCCGCGCACTGATACTGGATCAGGCGACCGCCATCTGGCTGGACGCCGACATCGACGTGCTGGTCGATCGCGTGTCCCGCCGCGAAGGCCGCCCCCTGCTCAAGGATCGCGATCCCCGCACGGTGCTGACCGAACTGGCGGCGGTCCGCAATCCGGTTTACGCGCTCGCGCCCATTCATGTGAAGAGCATCGCCGCCCCGCATGACATCACGGTCGACCGCATCATGGAGCATCTGACGGAATGGCAATAGTCCCGGTCGCGCTCGGCGCGCGCAGCTACAATATCATCGTCGAACAGGGCGGGCTCGACCGCGCGGGCGACATCCTCGCCCCCTATGCCCGCAAAGGCCGGCTGGTCGTCGTCACCGACGCCCATGTCGCCGCCGCCCAGCTTCCCCGGCTCGATGCCAGCCTGCGCCGCGCGAACGTCACGCTCGAACCCATCATCCTGCCACCGGGCGAACAGACCAAGAGCTGGCAACATCTGGAACAATTGCTCGACGCGCTGCTGGCGCTCGAAATCGAGCGCGGCGACCATGTCGTGGCGCTGGGCGGCGGCGTGATCGGCGATCTCGTCGGCTTTGCCGCCTCCATCCTCAAGCGCGGCTGCCACTTCATCCAGGTGCCGACCACCCTGCTGGCCCAGGTCGATTCGTCGGTCGGCGGCAAGACTGCGATCAACACAGCGGCGGGCAAGAATCTCATCGGCAGCTTCTACCAGCCCGCCCTGGTCTTGATCGACCCCTCGACCCTCGACAGCCTGCCCCCGCGCGAAACCCGCGCCGGCTATGCCGAAATCGTCAAATATGGCCTGATCGACGATCCCGATTTCTTCGGCTGGTGCGAAGCCAATGCGCAGGCGCTGCTCGCCGGTGACCCCGACGCCCGCACCATCGCCATTGAGCGCAGCGTCCGTGCCAAGGCCGCGATCGTCGCCGATGACGAGCGCGAGACATCGGGCCGCCGCGCCCTGCTCAACCTTGGCCACACCTTCGGCCATGCATTGGAAGCCGACACCGGCTTTTGCGATACGCTGCTCCATGGCGAGGGCGTCGCCGCGGGCATGGCGCTCGCGTTCCGCTATTCCGCACGGCTGGGCCTTTGCCCGCAATCCGACGCCGACCGCGTCACCGCGCATCTGCGCGCCGTCGGCCTGCCCCACGACCTCGCCACCGCCCATGTCACTGCCAATGGCGTGGCGCTGGTCGGCCATATGCTCCACGACAAGAAGATGGCGGCCGGCACCCTCCCATTCCTCCTCGCGCGCGGAATCGGCCAGACCTTCCTGTCAAAGGACGTCGTGCTGGACGATGTCGCCAAGTTTCTGGACGCGGACCGGGCTTAGTAAGTCCCCCTCCCGCAAGCGGGAGGGGAGCAGAAACAAAAAAAGGGCGCCACATCGGGCGCCCTTTTCATTCAACCTACAAGGCCGATTATTTCTTCAGCGTCAGGCCGCCAAAGCGCTTGTTGAAGCGCGCCACCTGGCCGCCCTGATCCAGCTGACGCTGGCCACCGATCCATGCCGGATGCGACTTGGGGTCGATATCGAGCGCCATCTTGTCGCCTTCCTTGCCCCAGGTCGAACGGGTCTGGAACGTCGTACCGTCGGTCATCTGGACGGTGATCATGTGGTAATCGGGGTGAATATCGGCCTTCATGGCTTCATGCTCCGTAGTGCGCCGGTTCCGACCGGCTGTGGATGCGGGAAAAGTGCGAAGGCGCGCCGTTAGCGGGTTTGGCGCGCCATGGCAAGCGCGATGCGCCGCCCCGCGCCGTCGCCCTCAATCCTTGGGTGGGTCGCTGATCATCGCGACGAACTGCGCCTCGGCGGCCAGTTTGTCGCCCAGCATCGCCTTGCCCGCGAATTTGCAGATCGCGCCCCGGTTCTGCGTCACCTCGACATGCAGGTCGAGCAGGCAGCCCGGCTCCACCGGTGAGCGGAACTTCGCGCCGTCGATGCTCATGAAATAGACGAGCTTGCCCGAATCGGTCAAATTCATCGATTCCACCGCCAGCACGCCCGCCGCCTGCGCCATCGCTTCGATGATCAGCACGCCCGGCATGATCGGCCGGGTCGGGAAATGGCCCTGGAAAAAGGGTTCGTTCACCGACACCGCCTTGATCGCGTGGATCGACTGGTTGACCACCAGAGAAACCACGCGGTCGATCAGCAGCATCGGGTAACGATGCGGCAGCGCGGCCATGACCCGACGGACATCCATCGGGCCACGCGCGCCTGTGTTTTCAACTTCCCCCGTCATGCTGGATCAGCGCGACTTGGGAGCCTGCGCCGGATTGGCCGGTGCGGCCTGCCCCTGACGGCCCGGCTGCCAGCCGGCGGGCGGGGTGATCGACACGCTGGGGACCAGCGCATTGATTTCGGTCACCACAGCGGCGGTGATGTCCACGGTCGGCTGGTAGGATACGGTCGCGTCGGGGGCCAGCACCAGATCAACCTTGGCCTTCGCCATGGCCGCCTTCAGCGCATCGGACAGCTTGGCCGTGATCTGTTCCTCGACATAGGCGTTGGCCAAAGCGATCGGCTGGCCCATGCGCTGCAATTCGGCCTGCGCGGTCTGCTGCGACTGCTGGAACGCCTGATACTGGGTCTCGATCGCCGGGGTCGGCTTGTTGCCAGCGGCGGTCAGCGCCGCCTGGATGGCATCGCCCTTGGTCTTGAGGTCAGCGTCGATCGCCGTCTTGCGCGCATTGAATGCGTCGATCTGCGGCTTGTAGGTCGTCTGCATCTGGGTGCGGGCGACGGTATAGGCCGCGCTGGTGCCAACCGCGCGCTGCAGGTCGGCGACGGCGATACCCATCTTGGACTGGGCAGCGGCGGGAACGGCGGTCAGAGCGATGGCAGTCATCGGCGCGAAAACGAGCGCCGCAGCCTTAAAAATGGTCTTCATCAGAATTGAGTCCCTACGTTGAAGGTGATGAGCTTGTTGTCGTCGCCCGGCTCCTTGAGCAGGGCTTTGGCGATATCGATGCGGAATGGACCGAAGGGCGAGTTCCAGTTGACGCCAAAGCCCACCGACAGGCGTGGCTTGAGCGTATCGCCGAGATATTCTTCCACGAAATTGCCGCCGGAGAAGGTATAGTTGACATCGCAGGTCGGGGCATAGGGCGTCCCGCCCGCTCTGACCGCAGCACCGGTTCCCGATGTGGGCGAACAATAGCCGGAAAAGGCTATCGTACCGGGATTTTTCAGCCCGGCTACGGCACCTGCATCCATGAATACGGATGGGCGCAGGCCCATTTCGCGTGCGCCCGACCCTAGCGGAATTTCAACTTCGGCGCGGGCCAGATAATAGATTTTGCCGCCCAGCGCGTCGTCCGACACATTATTATTATCGGTATTCTTGACGTATCCGGTGGTGTTGCCGTTCGCATCCGTCTCTGCCGTCAGGTAAAAACGTTTCACGCGCGGGCCGACACCACGAATGTCGAAGCCACGAAATTGCGGCTCACCCAGGAAGAAACGGTCGGTCAGGCGAATCTTGTCGACCGACTGACCCGTCGAATCCAGACGTTCGCCTTCCAGGCTGTGAATATAGCCACCCTCCCCGGTGATCGAGAAGATGAAGCCACTGCCCAGCGGGAAGAATTTGGACGCATTCAGGCGGGTGCGAACATATTTGACGCTACCGCCCAGCCCTGCAAAATCCTGGCTCAGCACGACATTGTGGCCGCGCGTCGGACGAATACGATTGTCGCGCGTGTCGTAGATCAACGAATAGCCCAGCGACGATGTCGTCCGCTTGCCGATTGCATCGCACAGATAACGGCCAGCCAGCAACGGATCGCATTCGGTGATACCATCGCCATTGGTGTCGGAATAATAAGTATCCCTGTCGAGCGTCACATCGTCCAGATTAAGGCTGTAGCGCAGCGCCAGCGACATGAACTCGGTGATCGGCACGCCCGCGCGGATCTGGAAGCCCGTCGTCGTCTGCTCATAGGTCGTATCGCGGTCATTATTGGTCAGATAGCGGAAGCTGTTCAAATCACGCCGATAAATGTCGCCGCCCAGCGCGATATTCTTGTCCATGAAATAGGGCTCGGTAAAGCCCACTTCCACTGATTTGCTATAGGCCGAATAATTGACCGATGTGCGCAGTTCCTGGCCCTTGCCCCGGAAATTGCGCTGGGTGATCGAGGCTGACACGATGAAGCGTTCCAGCGACGAGAAACCGGCCGACAGCGACAATTCGCCGGTCGATTTTTCCTGCACATTGGTTTCCAGGATGATGCGGTCAGGCGCCGAACCCGGCTTCTGCTCCACGTCCAGCTTCTCCTGGAAGAAGCCCAGCGAATTGATCCGGTCCTTCGACCGCTTGACCAGGAAGCTGTTGAAGGCGTCCCCTTCGGCCAGACGGAATTCGCGGCGCACCACCTTGTCCTGCGTCAGCGTATTGCCGTTGATGTCCACCCGCTCGACATAGACGCGCGGCGCATTGGCGATGCGGAAATTGATCCCCATCGTCAGCGTATCTTTGTCGCGCTGGAAATCGGGCGACACATCGGCGAACGCATAGCCGAACAGGCCCGCCGTCTCGCTCAGCGTATCGACCGTATCCTCGACCTGCTTGGCGTTGTACCAGTCGCCCTTCTTCATCGGCAACCGCTTGGTCAGGCCATCGCCCGACAGGTCGCGAATGTCCGATTCGACCTTCACGTCACCAAATTTGTAGCGGTCGCCTTCCTCCACCACATAGGTGATGATGAAGTCCTGCTTGTCCGGGGTCAGTTCCGCCACCGCAGAAATCACGCGGAAATCGGCATAGCCCTCGGTCAGATAATATTGCCGCAGCTTCTGCTGGTCATAGGCCAGACGATCGGGATCATAGCTGGTGCCCGACGAAAACAGCCGGAACCAGCGCGACTGTTTGGTCACCATCTGGCTGCGCAGCGCGCCGTCCTTGAACTTTTCGTTACCGATGATGTTGATCTGGCGGACCTTGGATTTCGGCCCTTCGGTAATTTCAAAGACGATATCGACGCGATTCTGGTCCAGCTGCACCATCTTGGGTTCGACGCTGGCGGCAAAGCGGCCCTGACGGCGATACAGCTCGATGATGCGGGCCACGTCGGCGCGAACCTTCGACCGGGTGTAAATCTGGCGCGGAGCCAGCTTGATCTCCGGCCGGATCTTATCCTCTTTCAGCCGCTTATTGCCTTCCAGCACGATGCGGTTGATGACCGGATTTTCCTTCACCTCGACCGTCAGCGTACCATTGTCGTTGCGGATCTGGACGTCGGCGAACAGTTCGGTCTCATACAGATCGCGCAGACCCTGATCGAGCGTTTCCTGGGTAAAGGGCTGGCCAATGCGCAGCTTGGTGTAGGACAGGATCGTGTCCGGCTCCAGCCGCTGGGTGCCGGTGACGGTGATCGCGCGGATCGTACCGACCGGCGCAGGGGCAACCGGCGGAGCCAGCGTCCGCGCGGGCGCAGCGGCCTGCTGCGCCATCACCGGAACCGTCGCCAAGCCAGCGATCATCGTCGTCGCCAACAGGGCCGTGACGACCGGGCGCTGCCTCTTGCTGCTCATCATCGCTGTCACCCGCATCACCTCAAACCATATAAAATTGTTTCCGCCGACACAGACGACGCCAAACCGCGTCTCCCTGCCCGAAGCGGCTCAGCCGATCAAGCCGGACAGGCTTTTCCACAGTCCGAAAGACGACAAATCGTTGAAAGTCACCAGCACCATCATGGTCAGCAGCACCGCCAGACCCGACCGATAGGCCCATTCCTGCACCCGTTCGCTGACCGGCCGCCGCTGCACAGCCTCTATCCCGTAAAACAGCAGATGCCCGCCATCCAGCATCGGGATTGGCAACAAGTTGATGAACCCCAAGTTAATCGAGATAAGCGCGGCAAAGAAGATGAAGCTTTCCAGCCCCAGCGTCGCCGCCTGCCCGGAAACCTGTGCGATCTTGAGCGGCCCGCCCAATTCCTTGACCGACCGGCCGCCGCTGATGATCTGGCCCATCGTCTCGACCATGGTGCGGACAATCTGTCCCGTCCGCTCCACCGCGACGACCGGTGCGCGCAGCAGGCTGACCGGCTCGATCACCGGATCGCCGGGGGCCAGGCCCAGCCGTCCGATCTGGAACTTGTTACCAAAGCCGTCATCCTCGGTCACGCTACCGATCTTGCCGTCTTTCGCAAATATCTTGCCATCGCGCTCGATCACCATGGCGACCGTTTCGCCAGGGCGGATCTGCGCATAAAGGCGAATATCGTCGAACGTCGCCATTTCGCGCCCACCCAGCGACACGATCCGGTCGCCCGGCAATATCCCCGACGCCGCAGCCGCACTGCCCGGCTGAACCTGTCCCGCGACCGCAGGCGTCCGGCTCTCGCCATGCACGAAGGCGAATGTCGCCAATATCAGGATAGCGAACAGGAAATTGATCGCCGGTCCCGCTGCGACAATCGCCGCGCGCTGCCACAGCGGCTTGGACGGAAAGCTCTGCGCCCGTTCGGCGGCGGGCAGTTCCAGCCAGGCCGGATCGGTCATGCTCGCTGCATTCATGTCGCCCTTGAAGCGGACATAGCCACCCAGCGGCAGCGCCGCGACGCGCCAGCGTGTGCCGCGCTTGTCCACCCAGGCGAACAGCTCCGGCCCGAAGCCGATCGAAAACGCCTCCGCCTTCACCCCGCACCAGCGTCCGACCAGATAATGGCCCAGCTCATGCACGAAAACGAGCGGCCCGATGACCGCCACAAATGCCAGGAGGGTCAGCACAAAACCGGGATTTTGGATCAAACCGTCAATCTTTCCATCACATCGCCCGCCATGGCACGCGCCCCGGCGTCGGCCGCCAGCACATCGTCGATCGTGGTGGGCATGGGCGCGCTATAGCGGGTCAACACCTCCTCCACAATCATGGCGATATCAAGGAAGCCGATCGCCCCGCCCAGAAACGCCGCAACGGCGACCTCATTTGCCGCGTTCAGGATCGCCGGAACCGCCCCGCCCGCCGCCGCCGCCTCGCGCGTCAGGCGCAGCGCCGGGAAGCGCACCTCATCGGGCGCCTCGAAATCCAGCCGCCCGATCCGCGCCAGATCGAGCGGCAGGCAGGGCGTCGCGATCCGCTGCGGCCAGGCCAGCGCATGGGCGATCGGTATCCGCATGTCGGGTGACCCCAGCTGCGCCAGCGTCGACCGGTCGCGATATTCGACCATCGAATGGATCACCGATTGCGGGTGGACGAGTATCTCGATCCGATCGAGGCCGACCGGAAAAAGATGCGCCGCTTCAATCAGTTCCAGCCCCTTGTTCATCATCGTCGCACTGTCGACGCTGATCTTGGCGCCCATCGACCAGTTGGGATGCGCCACTGCCTGCGCAGGGGTGATATTCGCCATCTCGGCCCGGCTGCGGGTGCGGAACGGCCCGCCACTGGCGGTCAGGGTTATTCTTGCGACATCTTCCAAACGACTGCCAGCAAGGCACTGGAAAATCGCATTATGCTCGCTGTCCACCGGCAATAATGTCGTGCCGGAAACCCCCGCCGCCGCCATCATCAGGCCACCAGCCGACACCAGCGACTCCTTGTTGGCCAGCGCCACCGTGCCCCCGGCCTTCAGCGCCGCCATCGTCGGCCTGAGACCAGCACAGCCGACAATCGCCGCCATCGTCCAGTCCGCCCCGGCTCCCGCGACATCGACCAGCGCCTGCTCGCCCGCCGCCGCCTCGACCCCGGACCCGGCCAGCGCTTCCTTCAGCGCCCCATAGAGCCGCTCCTGACCGATGACCGCCACCTTGGCCCCGGTCTCCCGCGCCAGCGCCGCCAGACTGTCCAGGTCACTGTTCGCCGTCAGCGCCACAATCTCATAGGCGTCGCGATCCCGCCGGATCAGGTCCAGCGTCGACTGGCCTACCGACCCGGTCGCGCCGAATATCGACACCCTCCGCATCATCGCAGCACCAGCAGCAGATAGAGCAGGGCCGCCAGCGGCGCGGCGGTCGCGACCCCGTCCAGCCGGTCCATCACTCCGCCATGGCCCGGCAGCAGCGATCCGCTATCCTTGACCCCCGCCCGCCGCTTCATCGCGCTTTCCAGCAGGTCGCCCGCCTGCGCCGCCACCGCCAGCAAGCCACTGGCCGCCGCCAGTTCGATCGGTAGCCCGGCAAAGCGGTGCAGCAGGAAGCCAATCAGCAACGCCGCCAGCACGCCCCCGCCCAGCCCCGACCAGGTCTTGGACGGGCTGATCCGGGGTGCCAGCTTCGGCCCGCCGATCGACCGGCCCGCAAAATAAGCGCCAATATCGGTCGCCCACACCAGCGCCAGCGCCCACAGCGCCAGCGTCAGGCCAAAGATGTTCGGCGTCTGCCCGCGCAGGAACAGCAATGCCATCACCGGCAGGCAGACGTACAGGACACCCAGCGCCAGCCCGACCGATCGCGTCGCCCCGATCACGAACAGAAACGCCGCCGCCAGCAGCCCGATCGCAAACCAGGACAGGCCTGCCGCCAGCGGACAAAGAATCGCCAGCGGCACCGACACCGCATACATGGACAATTTCTTGTGATCCGCCGATACGCCGCTCAGGTCAGCCCATTCGGCCTGCATCAGCACGCCGGCCACCGACAACAACACCCAGAAGAGCAAACCGCCCGACAGCAAAGCGCCCAGCGCCACCGCAATCAGCACGACGCCCACTATGGCGCGGGTGCGCAATTCACTTGCCATGCCGCTCACAGCCCGCCGAAACGGCGGTCCCTCAAACGGAAAGCATCCAGCGCCTGCGCGAGTGCATTGGCGTCGAAATCGGGCCACAGCATGTCGGTGAAATAGAGTTCGGCATAGGCCGCCTGCCACAGCATGAAATTGCTCAGCCGCTGCTCTCCCGACGTGCGGATCAGCAGGTCGAGCGGCGGCAGGTCTGCGGTATCGAGCGTCGCGTCAATATCACCCACGCCAATCGCGTCGGCGGCGATCTCGCCCGCCACGACCCGCTGCGCCAGCGCCTGCGCCGCGCGGACCATCTCATCCTGCGCACCATAGTTGAGCGCGATCGCGATGATCGGCCCGCTATTGCCCGCCGTCCGCTTGACCGCATCCTCGATCAGCGCGACCAGCGATGGCTCCAGCGCCTTGTAGTTGCCGATGATCCGCAACCGCACGCCATTGGCATGAAATTCGTCCAGATCGGCCTGTATGAAGTGGCGCAGCAACCCCATCAGGTCGGCGACTTCGCTCGCCGGCCGTTTCCAGTTTTCCGACGAAAAAGCATAGAGCGTCAGACACTCCAGCCCCATCTCCCGCGCCGCGCGCGACACGCGGCGCACCGCCTCCACCCCGGCACGATGCCCCGCTATGCGCGGCAGCAACCGCTTCTTCGCCCAGCGGCCATTGCCGTCCATGATGATGGCAACATGGCGCGCGCCATGGGCTGGCGCAGGCTGGGGCACATCGGGCCGGACTTGCGTGGCCATCAGCTGGTGGGGGTTGCGCGGATCATGGGCGGAACATTCCCGGCTTACTGGCCGAGAATTTCCTTTTCCTTGGCCGCAAAGGTCGCGTCCAGTTCCGCAATGACGCCGTCGGTCAGCTTCTGGACCTCGGTTTCCTTGCGCTTGCGATCATCCTCGCTGATTTCGCCCTTCTTCTCGTCGGCCTTCAGGCTGTCCATGCCGTCACGCCGCACGTTGCGCACCGCAATGCGCGCGGCTTCGGCATATTTGCTCGCCAGCTTGGCCAGTTCCTTGCGGCGATCCTCGGTCAGGTCGGGGATCGGCAGGCGCAACGTCTGCCCGTCAACGATGGGGTTCAGTCCCAGTCCGGCCGACCGGATCGCCTTGTCCACCGGCCCCACATTGGTCTTGTCCCACACCTGCACCGACAACATGCGCGGTTCGGGGGCAGAGACGGTCGCCACCTGATTGAGCGGCATCGATGCGCCATAGACGGTCACCGTCACCGGATCGAGCAGCATCACATTGGCGCGCCCGGTGCGCAGGCCCGAAAGGTCGCCCTTGAGCGATTCGACGGCACCCGCCATGCGGCGTTCCAGGTCCGATTTGTCATATTGGGCCATGTCAGCTCTCCTGATTTTGTACGATCGTCGCCACGCCCTGCCCGGCCAGCACTGTCGCCAGATTGCCGGTTTCGCGGATGTTGAACACAACGATGGGAATATGATTGTCACGGCACAGCGCGATGGCGCTGGCATCCATGACCTTGAGATTGTCGGTCAGCACCCGGTCGAAACTGATTTCGTCATAACGGGTCGCACTGGCCACCTTCTTGGGATCGGCATCATAGACGCCGTCGACGCTGGTGCCCTTGAAGATCGCGTCGCAATTCATCTCGGCCGCGCGCAATGCAGCGGTCGTATCGGTGGTGAAAAAGGGATTGCCTGTGCCCGCCGCAAAGATGACGATCCGGCCCTTCTCCATATGCCGCACCGCCTTGCGCCGGATATAGGGTTCGCACACCGACGCCATCGGGATTGCCGACTGGACGCGCGTGTCGCAGCCGATCTTCTCCAGCGCATTCTGCACCGCCAGCGCGTTCATGACGGTCGCCAGCATCCCCATATAGTCGGCGCTGGTGCGGTCAAAACCCTTGGCCGCGCCGGCCAGCCCCCGAAAGATATTGCCGCCGCCCACCACGACGCACAGCTCGAACCCGGCTTCCTTCGCCGCGGCAATCTCGCCTGCGACGCGATCGACGGTTTCGGGATCGATGCCGAACTGGCCCGAACCCATCAGCACCTCGCCCGACAATTTCAGCAATATGCGCTTGAAGGATGGCCGGGTCATGCGGGGCAAAATTCCATCTGTTCTAAGCCCATCTGTTTTGGGCAAGGAAATGGCGCGCACCTTAGCAGTGCGCGCCAGTATGTGAAGCGGGGTTTTGGCGATTCACGCCACCCCCATGTCGGTTCGCTGCGCGCCTGTCGAGAGAAGTTTCCCGACCGGCGCGCGAAAGCGAACCGACTATGCGTCAGGCGACGCCAGCGGCCGCCGCGACTTCGGCGGCAAAGTCGCTGACTTCCTTCTCGATGCCTTCGCCCAACTGGAAGCGGACATAGCTGGTCAGGGTGATCGACGCGCCCGCTTCCTTGGCAGCCTTGGCCACCACGTCGGCGATCGGCGTCTTGTTGTCCATCACGAACAGCTGCGACAGCAGCGCGTTTTCCTTGGCATATTTGGCCACCGCGCCATCGACCATCTTGGCGATGATTTCAGCGGGCTTGCCCGATTCGGCGGCCTTTTCGGTCGCGATGGCGCGTTCACGCTCCAGCTGGACCGGGTCAATGTCGGCAGCCGACAGCGCCAGCGGGAAAGCGGCGGCGATGTGCATCGCAATCTGCTTGCCCAGCGGTTCCAGAACGGCGGCAGGCGCATCGCCTTCCAGCGCGACCAGCACGCCGATCTTGCCCAGACCGGGGGCGGCCGCGTTGTGGACATAGGGGACGATCACGCCCTGGTTCACCGACACATGCGCCACGCGGCGGACATTCTGGTTTTCGCCGATGGTCGCGATGTTGGCGACCAGCTTTTCGGACACAGTGCCACCCGACGGATAGGGTGACGCCAGCAGCGCTTCAGCATCCGCCACGCCGCTTTCCAGCGCGATGGTGGACACGGTGCGGACGAAATCCTGGAACTGGTCGTTCTTGGCGACGAAGTCGGTTTCGCTGTTCACTTCAACGGCCACGCCCTTGGTGCCAGAAACGGCCACGCCGACCAGACCTTCGGCTGCGGTGCGGCTCGACTTCTTCTGCGCGGCGGCCAGACCCTTGGCGCGCAGCCAGTCGGTTGCCGCTTCGATGTCGCCATTGGTTTCGGTCAGCGCCTTCTTGCAATCCATCATGCCGGCGCCCGAACGGTCGCGCAGTTCCTTGACGGTGGCGGCGGTAATATCGGCCATGTTTCGGCTCCTAATATGTCTGTGATTCAAATAAGCGGCAGGGCGCGTCTCTACAAAGAGCGCGCCCTAGCCTGTCATTCTTGCAGTTGTGCGACGCCTTTAGGCTTCGGCAACAACCTCTTCAGCCAGCGGCTCGTCCATCGCGCCCAGGTCGACGCCCGAAGCCTGCTGCGCACCACGGTTGCCCTTGGTGGCGGCAGCCGCAATGGCGTCGCAATAGAGGCGGATGGCGCGGCTGGCGTCGTCGTTCGCGGGAACCGGAAACGCGATGCCGTCGGGCGAAACATTGGAATCGAGGATCGCAACGACCGGGATACCCAGCGTGTTGGCTTCCTTGATCGCCAGTTCTTCCTTGTTGGCGTCGATCACGAACATGACATCGGGGATGCCGTTCATGTCGCGGATGCCGCCCAGCGACATTTCCAGCTTCTCGCGCTCGCGAGTCATCTGGAGCACTTCCTTCTTGGTGAAGCCATGGGTGTCACCCGACAGCTTTTCCTCAAGGGTCTTGAGACGCTTGATCGAACCCGAAATCGTTTTCCAGTTGGTGAGCATCCCGCCCAGCCAGCGATGGTTGACGAAATGCTGGCCGGACTTGCGCGCCGCGTCGGCGATCGGGTCCTGCGCCTGGCGCTTGGTACCCACGAACAGCACCTTGCCGCCAGCGGCAACGGTCGACGACACGAAGTCGAGCGCGCGGCCGAACAAAGGCACGGTCTGCGACAGGTCAAGGATGTGGATGCCGTTGCGCTCGCCAAAGATGTACGGCTTCATGCGCGGATTCCAGCGATGCGTCTGGTGGCCGAAATGCGCGCCAGCGTCGATCAATTGGTGCATGGTGACGACAGGTGCCGCCATAAGATAATCTCCTTCCGGTTGTGCCTCTGGGAATCAGGAACCGGGAAAGAGCCTCAAAGACCCTGCCGGCACCGGATATGTCGATTCCCATGTGGAATAGGGCGCGCCTTTAACGACCCGCGAAACATTGCGCAAGGGGTTGACTTGTACCAAAGATGGGAACATACAGTGAACAGACGGAACAAATGCGGATAACCGCTGTTTACACCGTCATAGTGGGACTAGCCGTGCAAATGGCAAGATAGAAAGTGATCTCATGTTCACATTCGTTGCAGTGACCCTGTTTTCTCTGACCTTCCTGATGGCGGTCGGCACGATCGCGTGGATGTTTCTCCACTATCATGACAAGATGGTGGCAGCCTTGCTGTTCCAGCCGATCCCGCAGGATGCACCGGTCTATCATGTCCGCATTCGTCGTCCCCGCGTCGTGCCGTCGGCACGCCGCGCTACCCCGTCCCTGTCAACCGGCATTCTCGCCGCCTGACGGAGGATCAGGCTGCCGGGTCGGCCGCCGCCTCGCGCTGACGCCGCACTTTGGCGTAGGACAGGATGCCGAACGGGATCAGCGCGACATAGAGGCCACAGATCAGCAGCAGCGTCAGCCAGGGATCGGTCACCAGCAGCGCTGCCAGCAACCCGGCCAGGGCAATTGCTTCCAACCTTATCCGCTTGCGCAGCCGCAGCGCCGACCAGGTATAGGTCGCAATGTTGGAAATCATCAGGAAGGCGATGAACGCGGCCCAGGGTGCCACGACATACCAGGCGCGGAAAATATCCTCTCCCGTCACCAGCCACAGATAGAGCGGCACGAACGCCAGCCCCGCACCAGCAGGCGCAGGCACGCCGGTCAGGAATCCCGCCGATTTGTGGGGTTGCACATCCACATCGATATTGGCGTTGAACCGCGCCAGTCGCAGCGCGCAGGACAGGGCGTGGGCCAAAGCGAAGATCCAGCCGAATTTCGGCATCGCATGCAGCGACCATAGATAGAGGATCAGCGCAGGGGCCACACCAAACGCAATCGAATCGGACAGCGAATCCAGTTCCGCGCCAAAACGGCTCTCGCCACGCAGCAACCGGGCGATTCGCCCGTCCAGGCCGTCCAGCACGCCGGCAAACAGGATGGACAGCACCGCCCGCTCCCATTCGCCCGATATGCCATAACGCACGCCGGTCAGGCCAAAGCATAGCGCCATCGCCGTCACCGCATTGGGTGCGACCATCCGCAGGGTGATCCCACGGCGCAAACCCCGGGGCACGGCGCGGCGCTGCCTCACTGTTGAATACCCGCGATCACGCGACGGTCGCCAATCTGGCCGAGGATAGTCTCGCCCGCCACCGTCCGCTGGCCCAGGATCACGCGCGGCGCAGTGCCAGCGGGCAGATAGACGTCCACCCGGCTGCCAAAGCGGATGAGGCCGATGCGCTGCCCCGCGGCAACCATATCGCCCGGCTTGACGAACGGCACGATCCGCCGCGCCACCAGACCCGCAATCTGGGTGAAGCCGACGCGCACACCGTCATGGCGCTCGACCAAAATATGCTGCCGCTCATTATCCTCGCTCGCCTTGTCCAGGTCGGCGTTCAGGAATTTGCCGGAAATATAGACGACAGACTTGATCGTCCCGCCGATCGGGGTGCGATTGATATGGACGTCGAACACACTCATGAAGATCGACACGCGGATCAGCGGCTGATCGCCCAGCCCTGCCGCACCCGCCATCTCGCGCGGCGGCGGCACCTTCTGGATCAGCGTGACGAGACCATCGGCCGGCGCAATGATCGCGCCCTCATCCTGCGGCACAGCCCGCACGGGATCGCGGAAGAAGGCCAATACCCACATCGTCACGATCAGCATCAGCCAGCCGACCACTTCCCAGCCGAGCAGGAAGAAAATCCCGGTGATGGCCGCAGCAATCAGGCCGAATTTCACCCCTTCCGGGTGAACCGGGGGGAACCGCCATTTGATATTGCCGCCAGCAGCGATCGTGATCTCGTTATTTTCCATAGCCACCGTCTTTAGGGAGAGACCCTCGCCCTGACAACGACCGATGCCGGGCTATGTATCCTCACCCATATTCCGACCTTGGCCGCATCGCCAGAATCGCCGCCTGCACGGTTGAACATTGGCCGCGCTTTGCCTAGGGCGTTTCGCAAATCCACCCAAAGTGAAGAAGGCGAACAGGCGCATGGCGAAGATCAAGGTGAAAAACCCCGTCGTGGAGATTGACGGCGACGAAATGACCCGGATCATCTGGCAGTGGATTCGCGAACGCCTGATCCTTCCCTATCTCGACATCGACCTCAAATATTATGACCTCAGCGTCGAAAAGCGCGACGAGACCAACGACCAGATCACGATCGATTCCGCCAACGCGATCAAGCAATATGGTGTCGGCGTAAAATGCGCCACGATCACCCCGGACGAACAGCGGGTCGAGGAATTCAACCTCAAGTCGATGTGGAAGTCGCCCAACGGCACGATCCGCAATATCCTGGGCGGCGTCGTGTTCCGCGAACCCATCGTCATCAAGAACGTCCCCCGCCTCGTCCCCGGCTGGACCGACCCCATCGTCATCGGCCGTCACGCCTTTGGCGACCAGTATAAGGCGACCGACTTCCTGGTCCCCAGCGCGGGCAAGCTGACCATGGTGTGGGACGGCGACAATGGTGAGAAAATCGAAAAGGAAGTGTTCAACTTCCCCGCCGCCGGCGTCGCCATGGGCATGTACAACCTCGACCAGTCGATCATCGACTTTGCCAAGGCCAGCATGAATTATGCGCTCGACCGCAAATGGCCCCTTTATCTGTCGACCAAGAACACCATCCTCAAGGCCTATGACGGCCGCTTCAAGGATCTGTTCCAGCAGGTGTTCGACGAAGAATTCGCCGACAAGTTCAAGGCGGCGGGCATCGTCTATGAGCATCGCCTGATCGACGACATGGTCGCCTCCGCGCTCAAGTGGAGCGGCAAGTTCGTCTGGGCCTGCAAAAATTATGACGGCGACGTCCAGTCCGACACCGTCGCGCAGGGTTTCGGCTCGCTCGGCCTCATGACCTCGGTTCTGCTCTCGCCCGATGGCAAGACGGTCGAGGCCGAAGCCGCCCACGGCACCGTCACCCGCCACTATCGCCAGCATCAGCAGGGCAAGGCAACCTCGACCAACCCGATCGCGTCGATCTTCGCCTGGACCCAGGGTCTCGCCTTCCGCGGCAAGTTCGACGGCACGCCCGATGTCACCAAGTTCGCCGAAACGCTGGAGCGCGTCTGCATCAAGACCGTCGAGGATGGCGCGATGACCAAGGATCTGGCGCTGCTGATCGGCCCGGAACAGGCCTGGATGACCACGGAACAGTTTTTTGAAACGATCCGCGTCAACCTCGAAGCCGAAATGGCCAAGTAGGTCCGAAAGCTTATCGAATGGAGAATGCAGTGGCGTCAGACCTGTTGGTTTCCGCAGGTAACCTTGTCTGCGCAGGCGCAGCAAGTCCAAAGGACGCCACTGCATTGTTGGGTTTGTGGCCTATATATATGACTACCGACCAATGGTCGGTAGCGGGCAATATCGCGACCATTTCGAGCGTTGTCATCGCGTTCGCGGCAGCCGTTTTCGCCTACAGGCAATATGTCAATGGTCGTTATCATTCAAATATTCGATTCTTGAATGATATTTTTCGCGATTATCTCAAGACCGAGATCGATTATCTGAATAGCGTACGCAGCGAACGGCTTTCTAGCACGGAGCGCGAGAAAGATCTTTCGCGTAATCGCCTGATTTCGCTCCTAATTTACACGCTCGAGGAGACTTTTCTTTTCGTAAAAAATAACTATTCTAGTGATGTTAAATTCATCATAGAAAAAATGATTAAGGAAAAGAAATACGACTTCACAAAGTACACCAACAGAACTTGGCTCTTCTCCTCCCATGGTAGTAGTAGGGAAATCGCCCGCAACTGGCTCAATACTATCATGAGTTATGTTGATCGCAATAATCTGGAAATTTGCACGGTGACGCGCAGCGATATAGAATTCCATATGGCTAGCTATGGACAGACCTATGCAGAGGACTTTGTGGACTTTCTTCGCGAATGCTGCCTGCTGACCATCGAATCCAAATTTCCAAACGATCAAAGCTGTGAGCCGAACACGCCCACGACCGACACCCAAGTTATCGCAGACGCAGCCAAGGAAGTTCCAACCGCCCATATTTGATCGACGGCAACGAAAAAGTCTTCATGTCCCGGAGAGAGTGATTTGCCAAAACTCCTGCTTTTTAAGGCTCGCATCAGGGGCGCGATCGAGCGGTCGGCTAGAACACGCCTCCTATTTGCCGTCGGGTTACTGTGTACCCTTATCGGCTTGATCTCCGGCCTCCAACAGATGTTGTCACTCGACAATCGAGCCGTTCCCTATTTTCGTGGCACTGGCATTATTGCGGCTTCGCTGATCACCGTTTGCCTAATATTTTGGGCGCTCCATTTTCTCTGGTCGACGACAAAGGTCGCACCGATGGAGTTGTCGATCCCACCCAGCAGATTTGCGTGCCGCGTGCTGGACACATATGCTGACAGTCAAGAACTCAATACCACCGCCGTGGCAGAACTGTTCTCGGATGTCACCCCCAGCTTGGAAGTTGCGCTCGAAGCACAGAAGATCAACAATCGTCGGCTCGTCGGCATTATTGAAAAATCGACGGATACGATCGCAGGATGGGTGGCAATGTGGCCGGTCCGGGCCAAGACTGGCAGAGATATCGAATGGGGCAAAGTCGCCGACGACAGCATACCGCTCGATCAACTTCTACGGGAATCGGAAAACAGCCAGGCACGCTATCTCGTGATCTTAGCACTGGGGATTCGGGAGCAATATCGTTGCTTGCCTGACCAACTGTTTCCCAAACTGGCTAACGCCACCCTCTGGCACATTCACGACACCTTCTACGCAAATGAAGAAAAGCGCCTCACGATCTTGGCAGTCGCTTACACGAAAGAAGGCGAAAAAATGTGCCGTATGCTCGGCTTGAGGGCTAACGGTGCTACTACCAACTATACAAACGGTGAAGCGGAGAAGCCAATATTCGCTGGATCCTTCTCCCGCGCAGATATCCGCGACAAGCTGCGGTCGGCTAACAGTTGAGACCCGAACGCTACGATCCACCCCACCCCCAACGAAGCCTTTTGGTGGAATATCAAGGGCAGGGATTCACTCGACGTGATCCAGACGGACTGCGGGCCGATCGGCGTGCTGATCTGTTACGACAGCGAATTTCCCGAACTCGCCCGCCGCCTGGTCGATCAGGGCGCGCGCATCATCTTCGTCCCCTTCTGCACCGACTCCCGCTCCGGCTATATGCGCGTGCGCTACTGCGCGCAGGCCCGCGCGATCGAGAATCAATGCTATGTCGTCATGTCGGGCAATGTCGGCAACCTGCCCAACGTCGATAATATGGACATCCAATATGCCCAGAGCGCCATCCTGACCCCCTGCGACCTGCCCTTCGCGCGCGATGGCATCGCAGCCGAATCCAGTGAGAATGTCGAAACCCTGACCATGGCCGACGTCAACCTCGCCGACCTCAGCTGGGCACGCGCCGAAGGCACCGTCCGCAACCTGCGCGACCGCCGTTTAGATCTCTATCATATCGAATGGGACAACAACCCCGATCACGCCCACGCCCAGAGCGGCGGGCCGGTCCCGGCAGGCGGGCATAATTCGCCGGGTGGTGGGTGATGGGCTTGTGCAGATCGCAAACCACAGCGCCCAACGTTGATTGCTCATATAGCTGACATTAGAAGGGCAAAATGCGCTTCCGTAAATCTGCCATTTCCGCAATTTTCTGCATCGCCGCGCTGTTGCCAATGACAGTCATCGGGCGCGCGTCTACCGGAGCCGAGTCAAGAGATGTCGTTCAATTGACGATCACTTTTGAAGTGCCCGACATCTGCCGTGTCAACGTTGGCGATCAATCATTCTTGATGCCAAAGCAGGATGACGCTCTACTCGCGACGCTCAAGCCGCTCGTTAAGAAGGGGCGAGTTCTCTCCATCGTGGGTGGCATGGATATTCCGTACCGATGTATCGGCCATATGATCTATACCGCGCAACGGGCCGGTTTTAAGAAAGTCGGATTTATCGCAGAACCGCCCGCAGCCAAATAGCCAGCAATACCAGCACGCATTGGTGGGGACTTACGGTATGTTCAGTCGTAATCACCGCAATCTGGTATAAGGCTGCCACAGCTTACCCCGCCCGCCCGATACTCTCGGCCAGCACATTGGCGACATAGGCGTTAAGCGACACGCCCTCCCGCGCAGCCACGAATTTCAGCTTTTCATGCAGAGACCGTGGCACGCGCTGCCGCCACTGGCCGAGCGCGCCAGGACCAGGAACCTCGCGCCCCAATGCCTTCGCGGCATCGTGCCATTCGGTGATCGCCGCCGCCGCATCGACCAACGCCGCCTCCGGCGTATCGCCATCGCCCATGCAGCCGGGCAGCGCGGGAACGGTCGCCAGCCAGCCGCCGCCATCCGCATCCGACAATGGCTCGACCATGATCGCATAATCGGCCTGTCGCGCCTTTGTTTTAGCCATGCTTGCTGTCCTTCACAAATGCCATCAGTTTACGCACATAGACCGGCTTGATCGGGCGCTTGGCCGGAATGGTCAGGATTGTATCACTGCCCGGCACCGCCACTTTCCAGTGCGACCCGCCCCCTGTCGGCGGCAGGCAAGCCCAACCCAGTTGCGCGCACAGCGTCTGGATATCCGATATTGTCCAATCCCCTGCGGGATTATGCGACATCCGGTTCAGCAGCTTATCCGCCTTGGTCATGCAGATATGATACCGTATATGGTGTCAGATAGCAATAACCCTCCCCACTACTCCACCGTCACACTCTTCGCCAAATTCCGTGGCTGGTCCACATCAGTCCCCTTGGCCACCGCGACATGATAGGCCAGCAATTGCACCGGCACCGCATAGACCAGAGGTGCGATCAGCGGATGCACCTTGGGCATCTCGATTGTCGCCATGCAGCCCTCGCCCGCCAGTGCGATGCCTTCCGCATCGGAAATCAGCACCACCTTGCCGCCGCGCGCCTGCACTTCCTGCATATTGCTCACGGTTTTCTCGAACAGCGGGCCTGACGGCGCGATCACGATCACCGGCACCGCCTCGTCGATCAGGGCGATCGGGCCATGCTTCATCTCGCCCGCGGCATAGCCCTCGGCATGGATATAGCTGATTTCCTTGAGTTTCAGCGCCCCTTCCAGCGCCATCGGATAGTCCGGCCCGCGCCCCAGATACAGCACATCGCGCGCCGGCGCGATCAGATGCGCCATCGCCTCGATATCGCCGTCATGGCCCAGCGCCTCGTTCATCGCGGCGGGCCCTTCGGACAGGTGCCAGACGATCTCGGCTTCCTCCTCCGGGGTCAGCAGCCCCTTGGCCCGCGCCAGATTGGCGGCCAGCGCGGCCAGCACCGCCAGCTGGCAGGTAAAGGCCTTGGTCGACGCCACGCCGATTTCCGGCCCGGCATGGGTCGGCAGCAACAGGTCGGCCTCCCGCGCCATCGAACTGGTCGGTACATTGACCACCACCGCGATGATCTGGTCCGCCGCCCTGGCATGGCGCAGCGCCGCCAGCGTGTCCGCCGTCTCACCCGACTGGCTGATGAACAGCGCCAATCCGCCCTTTTCCAGCACCGGGTCGCGATAGCGGAACTCGCTCGCCACATCGATGTCGACCGGCACGCGCGCGAATTTCTCGAACCAATATTTGGCGACCATCCCGGCATAGAAGCTGGTGCCGCAGGCCACGATGGTGATGCGCTTCACTGCGCCCAGATCGAAATCCATGTCCGGCATGGCGACCTCATTCTCCATCCGGCGCAGATAGGCGCGCAGCGTCTGGGCGACGACGACCGGCTGCTCGTAAATCTCTTTCTGCATGAAGTGGCGATGATTGCCCTTGTCGATCATCGCCCCCGACACGCCGGACAGGGTCACCGGCCGCTCGACCGGCACATTATCCTTGTCGAAAATCTCCGCGCCATCTTTGGTGATGACGACCCAGTCACCCTCTTCCAGATAGGCGATCTTCTGCGTCAGCGGTGCCAAAGCCAAAGCATCCGACCCCAGATAGGTCTCCCCATCGCCATAGCCCACCACCAGCGGCGACCCCAGCCGCGCGCCGATCAGCATGTCGGGATGGCTGCGGAACAATATCGCCAGCGCAAACGCCCCGTGCAGGCGCGGCAGCACCTGTGCCACCGCCTCCTTGGGCGACGCCCCCTGCTCCACCAGCTCGCTCACCAGATGGGCGACCACCTCGGTATCGGTCTGGCTGTCGAAGATGCGCCCCCGCGCCATCAATTCGGCGCGCAGCGGCTTGAAATTCTCGATAATGCCATTGTGGACCAGCGCCACTTCGCGCGTCGCATGGGGGTGCGCGTTGCTGGTCGTCGGCGCTCCGTGCGTCGCCCAGCGTGTATGGGCGATGCCGGTGGTGCCGGGCAGCGGCTCGTCGCGCAATTCACTCACCAGATTGGCGAGCTTCCCCTCTGCCCGTCGGCGCTCGATCGCGCCGTCATGGACCGTCGCGACCCCCGCGCTGTCATAGCCGCGATATTCCAGCCGCTTGAGACCATCGACCAGCCGCTCCGCCACGTCGCTATTGCTGATGATGCCAATGATGCCGCACATGTGCCGGGGGAGCCTTTCAGATTTGATAAGGAACGCGGATGCCCGGCATCTCTGCCGGAAAATCCTTAGTATTGCGTGTCACGAGAATGCGGCCGCGCAATTGTGCTGTCGCCAATATAATCGCGTCGGGCGACTTCAGCCTCGCTCGTTCACGGCGAAGCGCAGCCGCCCGATGCGATATCTCGTCATCGATTTCGTCCAGGCCGAACTGCCCCAGAAACATCAGCACCTCGCGCACGGCCGATTCATTGCCTTTGGACAATATCTCGATCCACGCCATGCGGCTGATCCACATGCGCGCGCCGCTGCCGGCTATGCGGGAAATTTCGCGATGTGCCGGTTCATGATTCAAAAGGGCGTCGATGATGATATTGGCGTCCAGGCTGTAACCGCTCATGGGCGATTCTTTTGGTGCGTCTCGGCGGCCTTTTTCGCCAGCGCCAGATAATGCGCCCGCTCCTTGTCATCCTCTTCCGTGAAATATTCAGGGGATGCGGCGCGGACTTCGTCATAATCATCGTCCCACGGCCGGGTCCATTCCGCCCGCCGCGCACGATCATATTCTTGGCGATCGACCGACACGCCATGCCGCGCCCACGCGCCAAAGCCCCTCTCCAGCGAATCCTTCGACGTTTGCGGACGATAGGCCGACACCGCTTCCCGCAATACAGCCGCCCGCGACTTGCCCTGTTCACGGGCAAGCTGGTCAAGCCATTTGACGTCATCGTCGGGAATGTCAGCCAGAAAACGCATGATGATATTCTGATATCATATCATGATATCAAGTCAAGGCATGTTCGATTCGCGCACATATGTCCGGCTCAGTGTCGGCTTTATCCTCACCAGCCAGATATCGGGCGGTGCCAGCATCCGAATCGGCAATCCGCTAGTGCCAACCCCGGCTGCGACAATCATGGTCTTGGCCCCGTCGCGATAAAGCCCACAGCCGTAGCGCGTGCCATATTTCGACGGCACATAGACGATTCCCACAAAGGGCAGCGCCACCTGCCCGCAATGGCTATGCCCCACCAGCGTCAGCGACGGCGCGTCCGGCAGAGCGGGAAATACGTCCGGCCCATGCGACAGGATCAGCGGCGCACCGCCTAATCGCGCCATCGCCGCCAGCGTATCGGGCAGGTCGAGCCTGCGCGTATAAATATCCTGCAACCCGCCGATCGCGAGCGGCCCGCGCCGCACCACATCATCCTGCAACAGGGTGATGCCCAGGCGCGCAAACGCCGCCGTCCAGGCCGGGCCATTCAGCGCGACAAGGTTCTTGCTGCTCCTACTGTCATGATTGCCCAGCACCGCCACCACGCCCAGCCGCGCACGCAACCCGGCAAAGGGCGCGATGCTTGCCAGGGCGTCATAGGTCGCCCCACCCTTGGCATCGCCAATATAGTCGCCACCCAGCAGGATGAGGTCAGGCTTCAGCGCATTGATCTGCGCCACGATCCGCGCCATCCGCGCCGGGCTATTGTCCGGCCCGGACAAATGCGTGTCGGTCAGCAGCGCAACCGTGACCGGCTCACGCGGCGCATCCGCCGGGAAAGGCAGCGCAATCTCCATCCGCCGCACCACCGGCATGGCGCTGGCGTTGCGGATCAGCCAGCCCGCAAGGGCCAGCATCACTAACAGCGCACCAATCAGTCCCGCCCGCCAGGGATACCGCCGGACCAGCCTCATCGCGCACCACACACCGAACCAGGCTCCCGCCTGCGCGGGGGCACGTCGCCTTCTCTCACTTCGCCGCTTTCCGCGCCGTCATCCGCGCCCGAAACCGCTTGGCCCAGCCCGGCTTGCTCTCCTGCGCCGGCCGTACCAGGCACAGCGCATCCGCCTCGACCGATCGCGTCACCACGCTTCCCGCCGCTACGATCGCGCCTTCGCCAATCGACACCGGTGCGACCAGTGCGCTGTTCGATCCGACAAACGCCCCCGCGCCAATCTCGGTGCGATATTTGAAATAGCCGTCATAATTGCAGGTGATCGTCCCCGCGCCGATATTGGCCCCCGCACCCACGCTGGCATCGCCGACATAGGACAGGTGGTTGACCTTGGCCCCTTCGCCCAGCACCGCCTCCTTGATCTCGACGAAATTGCCGACCTTGGCCTTGACGCCGACCTGCGCACCGGGCCGCAGCCGCGCATAGGGACCGATCGCCGCGCCGCTTTCAACGCTGGCCCCTTCCAGATGCGAAAAGGCGTGGATGACCACATCGTCCGCGACGCATACGCCCGGCCCGAACACGACGTTCGGCTCCACCACGACATCGCGGCCCAGCACCGTGTCATGGGCAAAGAACACCGTCTCCGGCGCGACCAAAGTCACGCCCTCGCGCATCGCCTCGACCCGGCGGCGCGCCTGCCACATCGCTTCCACGCCCGCCAGTTCGACCCGGCTGTTCACCCCCGCCACTTCCCATGCGTCCGTCTCGATAACCGCACTCGGCGCCCCCGGCAGCATGATGATGTCGGGCAGATAAAATTCGCCCGCTGCATTGTCGTTGCCGATCTGGTCGAGCAGCACGAACAGGTCGGTCGATCGCACCGCCATCAACCCGCTATTGCACAGCGTCACCGCCCGCTCGGCCTCGCTCGCATCCTTATATTCGACCATCTTCTCGATGATCCCCTGCCCGTCGGCGATGATCCGGCCATAGGCCGCCGCGTCATCGGGACGGAAACCCAGCACCACCGCGCGCGGATCATCCCCCCGGTTCAGCCGGTCGAGCATCGCCCGCATCGTCGCTCCACTCACCAGCGGCACGTCGCCATAGAGGATCAGCACATCGCCCGCGAACCCCGCCAGCGCATCATGCGCCTGGGCAACCGCATGGCCGGTGCCAAGCTGCTTGTCCTGCACCGCTACACCCACGCCGGTGCCCGCCACCGCCGCTTCGACCTGCTCACGCCCCGCGCCCACCACGACCACCTGCCGCTCCGGCTCCAGCGCGGAAACGCTCGCCAGCAGGTGCAGCAGCATCGGCCGCCCCGCAACCGGGTGCAGCACCTTGTGCAGCGACGATTTCATGCGCGTACCCTGCCCGGCGGCAAGGATGATGACAGCAAGAGGACGGCTGGCGGTCACGATATCTCTGTCCCTGATAAATGGGTGTATGCGCCAAGGCTCTGCCATGTTTGGCTTGCCTTTGCCACCGCGCTCGCGGCATGGCGCGGCCATGGCAAAAATTCCTTTCGATATTGTTGGTTTCGACCTCGACGGCACGCTGATCGACACCAGCGCCGACCTCGCCGCCGCGGTCAACCACGCCATCGCTACCATCGACCGACCGCCCTTCCCGGTCGATGCGATCCAGCCTTTCGTGGGCAAGGGCGCGAAGGTCATGCTGCAACGCGCGCTCGATGCGTCAGGCGGCTATGACGATGCGATACTGGCGCAATTGCTGCCCATCCTGCTCGACTATTATCAGGCGAACCTCAGCGCCCATTCCGTCCCCTATCCCGGCCTGATCGCAGCGATGGACGCGCTGGTGGCGGCAGGCGTCAAGCTCGCCATCTGCACCAACAAGGCGGAACGTTTCACCATCCCACTGATCGAACAGCTTGGCCTGACGTCCCGCTTTGCCAGCATCATCGGCGGCGATACGGTGGGCATCGCCAAGCCCGATCCAACACCGATCCACGCCATGATCGAACGCGCAGGCGGTGGCCGGGCGATTTTCATCGGCGACACGATCAACGACATAGCGGGGGCGCGCAATGCGGGCATCCCCAGCATTGCGGTCAGCTTCGGCTTCCTCGATGGCCCGGTCGAGGATCTCGCCGCAGACGCCGTCATTGACCATTTCGATGCGCTGCTGCCCTTGCTTGAAAGCTGGCCGCAATGACCCTGCGGCTGGAACAGGATGGCGCAATAGCGCGCCTGCTGATCGACCGCCCCGCCCGCCGCAACGCGATGACGCAGGCGATGTGGGAAGAATTGCCCCTGTTGGTCGCACAGGCGATGGCGGACGACGATGTGCGCGTATTGATCCTCGCCTCCGCCGCCCCCGGCCTCTTCTGCGCCGGGGCCGACATCGGCGAATTTGCCAGCCACAGCGGCGAAGAAGCCTGGCGTGTCGCCAATCAGGCCGCGATCCGCGCCAGCCAATATGCCCTCGCCCACGCGCCAAAGCCCGTGATCGCCGCGATCGACGGCGATTGCGTGGGCGGCGGTTGCGGCCTGGCCATCGCCTGCGATCTGCGCATCGCCTCCCCCACCGCGCGGCTGGGGATCACGCCTGCAAAACTCGGCATCGTCTATTCGCTGTTCGACACCAAGCTGCTGGTCGACCTTGTCGGCCCGGCCCGCGCCAAACGCATCCTCTTCACCGGCGCGCTGCATGGCGCGGACGATGCCCTCGCCATCGGACTGATAGACGAAATCGCGGCTGATCCCCTCGCCGCTGCCACCGCCCTGGCCCTTACTATCGCCACCAACGCCCAACATAGCGTGCGCGCCTCCAAGGCGATCATTCGCCGGATATTGGACGGTCAGGCCGATGACGACGACACAACCCTCGCCATGTTCCGCGACGCCTTCACCCTGCCCGATTTTGCCGAAGGTGTTGCGGCGTTCCAAGGGAAGAGACGGCCAGACTTTTAGAGCGCGATGACTTTACCGTGATCCGTTGGATTTCATCAGGCTCTACCCCCCGTCACGAAAAAGGCCTCCGCAATGCGGAGGCCTTTTTCGTCTGTCGATCGCGCAACCAGATCACATATGGATCGGCTTGCCCGTCACCGCCATCGCCGCTTCCTTGATCGCTTCGCTGTGCGTCGGATGGGCGTGGCAGGTATAGGCGATGTCCTCGCTCGACGCGCCAAATTCCATTGCCTGTACCACTTGCGCGATCATCGTGCCTGCCGGGACCGCGATGATCCACACGCCCAGCACCTTGTCGGTCTCAGCGTCGGCAATGACCTTCACAAAGCCGTCGGGTTCATGATTGGTCTTTGCGCGGCTGTTGGCCATCATCGGGAATTTGCCGACCTTGATCGGCCCCTTCTCCTTGGCCTGTTCCTCGGTCAGCCCCACGCCCGCAATTTCAGGCTTGGTGTAAACGACGCCGGGGATCAGGTCATGGTTCACGATACCGGTCAGGCCCGCGATATTCTCGGCCACGGCAATGCCTTCATCCTCGGCCTTGTGCGCCAGCATCGGGCCGGGGATCACGTCGCCAATCGCCCAGACACCGGGCACCTTGGTGCCAAATTCATGGTCGGTCTCGATCTGGCCGCGCTGGTTCAGTTCCAGCCCGATCTTGTCGAGGCCAAGGCCATCGGTGTTGGCACGGCGGCCGATCGACACCAGCACCACGTCCGCCTCAATCGTTTCGGCGGCTCCGCCAGCGGCAGGCTCGACCGTCAGGGTCACGCCCTTCTTGCCCGCCTTCGCGCCGGTCACCTTGGTGCCGAGCTTATATTCAAAGCCCTGCTTCTTGAAGATCTTGTTGGCTTCCTTGCGGACTTCGCCGTCCATGCCGGGCAGGATCTGGTCAAGATATTCCACGACCGTGACCTTGGACCCAAGCCGCCGCCACACGCTGCCCAGTTCCAGACCGATGACGCCGCCGCCGACGACGACCAGATGCCCCGGCACCTTGTCCAGTTCCAGCGCGCCGGTCGAATCGACGATCTGACCACCGGCATTATCGACCTCGACACCGGGCAGCGGCATGACCGACGATCCGGTGGCGATGACGATATTCTTCGCCGTCACCGTCTCGCTGCCCACCACGACCGTATTCGCGCCGGTAAAGCTGGCCAGCCCCTTGAGCCAGGTCACCTTATTCTTCTTGAACAGAAATTCGATGCCGCCGGTCAGCCCCTTGACCGCGTCAACCCGCTGCCCCTGCATGGTAGGCAGGTCCAGGCTCATCTTGTCGATCTTGACGCCCAGCTTTGCCAGCGTGCCGTTGGCCGCTTCGTCATAGAGTTCGGACGCATGGAGCAGCGCCTTGGACGGGATGCAACCGACATTGAGGCAAGTGCCGCCCAGCGTCTCGCGGCTCTCCGCGCACGCGACCTTCAGGCCCAGTTGCGCCGCCCGGATCGCGGCGACATAGCCACCGGGGCCAGCGCCGATCACCAGAACGTCATAATCATACTCAGCCATAAAAATCTCCGTTCGCCCTGAGCCTGTCGAAGGGCCGCACTATTTTTTGCCCTTAGCAAGAAGGGCGGGGCTTCGTCAGCCCCGGATCAGGTCCAGGGCCGAACGGATGTAATGTTATCGTCTCGACTATTACAGGTCGATCAGAAGGCGGGTCGGATCCTCGATCGCGTTCTTCACCGCGACCAGGAAAGTCACCGCCTCGCGCCCGTCGATCAGGCGATGGTCATAGGACAACGCCAGATACATCATCGGACGCACCACGACCTGACCGTTGCGCACGACCGGACGGTCCTCGATGCGGTGAAGGCCCAGCACCGCCGACTGGGGCGGGTTGATGATCGGGGTGGACATCAGGCTGCCGAACACGCCGCCGTTGGAGATGGTGAAGGTGCCGCCCTTCATATCTTCCATCGTCAGCTTGCCTTCCTTGGCCTTCTTGCCAAAGTCACCGATGGTCTTTTCGATCGTCGCCACGCTCATGCTTTCGGCGTTGCGGATGACCGGCACGACCAGCCCGGTCGGGGCCGACACCGCGACCGAAATGTCGCAGAAATCATTATAGACGATCTCGTCGCCCTCGATCTGGCCGTTGACGCCCGGAATGTCCTTCAGAGCCATGCACACGGCCTTGGTGAAGAAGCCCATGAAGCCCAGACGGACGCCATGCTTCTTCTCGAACAGGTCCTTATATTTGGCCCGTGCCTCGATAACGGCGGTCATGTCGACATCGTTGAAGGTGGTCAGCAGCGCCGCGTTGTTCTGTGCTTCCTTCAGCCGCTTGGCGACGGTCTGGCGCAGACGGGTCATCTTGACCCGCTCCTGCGCGCGACCGGGAGCAGCCGCTGGCGCGGCAGCGGCGGGTGCCGCCACAGCGCTCGCAGCCGCCGCCTTGGCCGTGCCAGCAGCGACAGCCGCGGTCACATCATCCTTGGTCAGGCGACCATCCTTGCCGGTGCCCTTGATCTTGCTTGGGTCCAGACCATGTTCCAGCACCAGACGACGCACAGCGGGCGAGAGGGTGAGGTTACCGCCCTCATCATCGTCCGCCGCCACAGGCGCAGGTGCCGATGCCGCCGGTGCAGGCGCAGCGGCCTCCGCCTTGGCAACGGGCGCAGGGGCAGGAGCGGCAGCAGCCGCAGCACCTTCGTTGATCAACGCCAGCAACGCGCCGACATTCACCGTCTCGCCTTCCTTGGCGATGATGTCGCCCAGCGTGCCTGCGACCGGCGCAGGCACGTCGACCGCGACCTTGTCGGTTTCCAGGCTGACAATGGGTTCGTCGAGCGCGACGGCTTCACCGGGCTTTTTGAGCCACTGGCCGACGGTTGCTTCGGTAACGGATTCGCCCAGGGTAGGGACTTTGACTTCGGTGGCCATGAGCTTGTTCAGCCTTTCTTCTGGCGACGGATTTCTTCACGAACGCTGTGACCCAGCGCATCGGCAACGAGGGCGCCCTGTTCGGCGACATGGCGTTTGGCGAGGCCCGTTGCGGGCGACGCCGAAGCCTTGCGACCGGCATAGCGGGCACGCATCGGTGCCTTGCCGGCATCTGCCAGCGCTTCCTCGATATAGGGCTCCACATGGAACCACGCACCATTGTTGCGCGGCTCCTCCTGGCACCAGATCACTTCCTCCAGGTTGACCATCCGCTTCATGCGAACCGTCAGCGCCTCGGTCGGGAAGGGATAGAGCTGCTCGATACGGACGATCTGGGTATTCTTGTCCCCCGCCGCATCGCGCGCCTCGATCAGGTCATAGGCGACCTTGCCCGAACAGAGCACCAGTCGCTTGGTTTCCTTGTCCGGCGCCGGATTGCTGTCCGACAGGATACGCATGAAATGCGTGTCGCCTTGGAAATCCTCGGCCTTGCTCACCGCCAGCTTGTGCCGCAGCAGCGACTTGGGCGTCATGATGATCAATGGCTTGCGGAAGGGACGCAGCATCTGGCGGCGCAGGACGTGGAAATAATTGGCCGGGGTCGTGATGTTGGCGACCTGGATATTGCCTTCCGCGCATAGTTGCAGGAAGCGTTCCAGACGCGCCGAACTATGCTCCGGTCCCTGCCCTTCATAGCCATGCGGCAACAGGCAGACGAGGCCGTTGGAGCGCAGCCATTTGGTTTCGGACGACGCGATATACTGGTCGAAAATGATCTGCGCGCCATTGGCAAAGTCGCCAAACTGCGCCTCCCACAGCACCAGGCTCTTGGGGTCGGCCAGCGCATAACCATATTCAAAGCCCAGCACGCCATATTCGGACAAGGGGCTGTCCAGCACCTCGAACCGGCCATGCGGCACGGTCGACAGCGGGACATATTTCTTCTCGCTATTCTGGTCGACCCAGACCGAGTGGCGCTGGCTGAACGTGCCGCGCCCGGAGTCCTGCCCCGACAGGCGCACGCCATAGCCTTCCGACAACAGCGATCCGAAGGCCAAAGCCTCGCCGGTCGCCCAGTCGAAATTCGCGCCCGACTTGAACATCTCCGCCTTGGCGTCCAGCACGCGCTGGAGCGTCTTGTGGACGGTGTGGCCCTGCGGCACCTTGGTCAGCGTCTTGCCCAGGCTGTCGAACAGCTTGGACGAAATCGCCGACTCCACGCTCTGGCGGGTCGTTTCGGCGTCGGCAGGCTTGTGCAGGCCCGACCAGCGACCCGCAAACCAGTCGGCCTTGTTGGCCTTGTAGCTTTTGGACGCCTCAAACTCTTCTTCCAGATGGTTGACGAAGTCGCCCGTGGTCTTGGTCACATAATCATCGTCGATCACGCCCTGCGCCTTCAGGCGCGTGGCATAGACGTCGCTGACCGGCGGATGCTGGCGGATTTTCGCATACATCAGCGGCTGGGTGAACGAAGGTTCGTCGCCTTCATTATGACCGAAGCGGCGATAGCACCACATGTCGATCACGATATCGCGATGGAAGGTCTGGCGATATTCCACCGCCAGCTTGCAGGCGAAGGTCACTGCCTCTGGATCGTCGCCATTCACATGCAGGATTGGTGCCTGCACGCCCTTCGCCACGTCCGAAGGATAGGGCGACCCGCGCGAAAATTGCGGGCTGGTGGTGAAACCGACCTGATTGTTGACGATGAAGTGGATGCAGCCGCCGGTATTATAACCCGCGACACCGGAAAAGCCGAGGCATTCCCAGACGATACCTTGACCGGCAAAGGCCGCATCGCCGTGGATCAGCACCGGCAATACCTGCTCATGCTTGCCCAGATCGTCGCGGAACGTCTGCTGCGCGCGGACCTTGCCCAGCACCACCGGATCGACCGTTTCAAGGTGCGAGGGGTTGGGGACCAGCGACATATGCACCTTGATGCCGTCAAACTCGCGGTCGGTCGATGTACCCAGATGATATTTGACGTCGCCCGAACCGCCGACGTCTTCCGGGTTGGCCGTACCGCCGGAAAATTCGTGGAAAATGACGCGGAAACCCTTGGCCATCACATTGGCCAGCACGTTCAGGCGGCCGCGATGGGCCATGCCATAAACGATTTCGCGGATGCCCGACTGACCGCCATATTTGATGACCGCTTCGAGCGCGGGAATCATCGATTCGCCGCCGTCCAGGCCAAAGCGCTTGGTGCCGACATATTTGCGGCCCAGGAATTTCTCATATTGCTCGCCCTGGATGACCTTGGCCAGGATCGCCTTCTTGCCTTCCGGCGTGAAGATGATTTCCTTGTCCTTGCCTTCCATCCGTTCCTGCAGGAAGCGGCGTTCCTCCACGTCGGCGATGTGCATATATTCAAGGCCGACATTGCCGCAATAATTGGCGCGCAGGATGGCGACGATTTCGGTCACGGTCGCGAACTGAAGGCCCAGCGTTCCGCCCAGGAATATCTTCTTGGCCGGGTCAGTCAGGCCATGATATTCCGGCGTCAGATCGGCAGGCAGATCGCGCTGGGTCAGCCCAAGTGGATCGAGATTGGCGGCCAGGTGACCGCGTACGCGATAGGTGCGGATCAGCATCTGCGCGCGGATGGCGTCCTCTGCCGCCTGTGCTATGTCGGCGTCCGACACCGACTTGCCTGCGGACTTGGCAGCGGCCTTCACGGCCACCTGCATCTGCGTCGGGTCCAGCGCCCCGGTCAGGTCGTCGGTATCCGCCAACGGCCAGTTGGAGCGCGCCCAGCTTGGGCCTTGCTCGATCTCGAATTCCTGGTTTTCGTAACCCATTATCTTATCCCATCCGTGCCGCGTGCAGTCGCGGTCGGGCAAAGGACGGCCGGGGTGCAGCCCGGCCGCCTTACAGGCTCATTTTAGCCCTTGAGCACTTCCAGCAGGGTCGTGCCAAGCTCGGACGGGCTGGCCGCGACCTTGATCCCGGCCGCTTCCATCGCCGCGATCTTGCTTTCCGCGTCGCCCTTGCCACCCGACACGATCGCACCGGCATGACCCATGCGACGGCCCGGAGGCGCCGTGCGACCGGCGATGAAGCCAGCCATCGGCTTCTTGCGGCCACGCTTGGCCTCATCCATCAGGAACTGGGCAGCCTGCTCTTCCGCGTCGCCGCCGATTTCGCCGATCATGATGATCGATTCGGTCGCGTCGTCGGCCAGGAACAGCTCCAGCACGTCGATGAAGTTGGTGCCGTTGACCGGATCGCCGCCAATGCCGACAGCCGTGGTCTGGCCCAGGCCCGCATTGGTGGTCTGGAACACGGCTTCATAAGTCAGCGTGCCGGAACGCGACACGACGCCGACCGAACCCTTTGAGAAGATCGAACCGGGCATGATGCCGATCTTGCATTCATTGGGGGTCAGCACGCCGGGGCAGTTCGGGCCGATCAGGCGCGACTTGCTGCCCGACAGGGCGCGCTTCACGCGGACCATGTCGAGGACGGGGATGCCTTCGGTGATGCAGATGATCAGCGGGATTTCCGCATCGATCGCTTCCAGGATCGAATCGGCCGCAAATGGTGGCGGCACATAGACAACCGACGCATCGGCGCCGGTCTTGGTCTTGGCTTCCAGCACCGTGTCGAACATGGGCAGGCCGATATGGGTCGAACCACCCTTGCCCGGCGTAACGCCTGCCACCATCTGGGTGCCATAGGCGAGCGCCTGCTCGGTGTGGAAGGTGCCGGTGGCACCAGTCATACCCTGGGTGATGACCTTGGTGTTCTTGTTCACCAGAATGGACATAGGTGTCCCTTTATCTTCTGTGGAAGTGGCACTTGGCGTCTAAAGCGTTTCGTTCCAGGCTGCGCACTTACCTGGAACGAAACGGTGCAGCTCTAAAGGCTCAGGCGAGCGAAGGATCGATCGCCTTGCAAGCGTCCAGCAGTTCCTTGACCGCGTCGACCGACACGGTGAGGTTCGCCTTGGCTTCATCGTTCAGCTCGATCTCGATGACCTGCTCGACGCCATCCTTGCCGATGATGACCGGCACGCCGACATAGAGATTGTCGACGCCATATTGGCCGGTCAGGTTGGCGGCGCAGGGCAGCAGGCGCTTCTTGTCGCCTAGATAGGATTCGGCCATCGCGATCGCACTGGTGGCGGGGGCGTAGAAGGCCGATCCAGTCTTGAGCAGCGCGACAATCTCGCCGCCGCCCGACCGGGTGCGCTGCACGATCGCATCGATACGCTCCTGCGTCGAACGACCCTGCTTGATCAGGTCGGGAACCGGGATGCCCGCGACGGTCGAATATTCGATCACCGGGACCATCGTGTCGCCATGGCCGCCCAACACGAAGCTGGTGACGTCCTTGGCCGACACATTGAATTCCTCGGCCAGGAAATGGTTGAAGCGCGACGAATCGAGCACGCCCGCCATGCCGACGACCTTGTTGTGCGGCAGGCCCGAAAATTCGCGCAGCGCCCACACCATCGCGTCGAGCGGGTTGGTGATGCAGATGACGAAGGCGTCGGGCGCGTTGGCGGCAATGCCCTCGCCCACAGCCTTCATGACCTTCAGGTTGATGCCCAGCAGGTCGTCGCGGCTCATGCCCGGCTTGCGTGCAACACCCGCAGTGACGATGATGACGTCGGCGCCCGCAATATCGGCATAATCATTGGAGCCGGTGATCTTGGCATCGAAGCCTTCGACCGACGCGCACTGCGACAGGTCGAGCGCCTTGCCTTGAGGCACGCCTTCCACGACATCGAACAGGACGATATCGCCCAGACCTTTCAGAGCCGCGAGATGCGCGAGCGTGCCGCCGATGTTACCAGCGCCGATAAGCGCGATCTTGTTACGGGCCATATGTCTGTCATCCTCCAAGACGTGAATTCTGGAATTGATGGCCCGCTTAAGCCGATAAGCCGGGGGTTTCAACTAACAAAGAGGGCAGGAACAAATTATCTTTGCAATTCATTCGCAATTTCATTAAAGTGGGTCAACACCCTGTCGCTCCCGGCTCATACCCTGGCCGCCGAGCCATCCCTGCAGGGGTATCCTGCCGGATGCTTTCCACATGGAAAGCATCCGGTCTGTTTTTCCCGGTTTTCAGCAAGAAGATTGCGCCGTGATGACGGTCGCGCACGGCAGGATGTGCCCTCGCGCGACGCCCGGCGATAAGACATGATAGGGCCATATAAGGCGAACTGCTCCCGCGAAGGCGGAGTACAGTCCAGACGTTTGAGCCCGGTTCCCGCCTGCGCGGGAACACATTATTTTACTATTTGGGTCCGTGGCCCAGCGCCAGATAATCGTCCGACTGCATTTCCATCAGCCGCGACACGGTCCGCTCAAACTCGAACGCGCCATCGCCTTCCGGATACAGCCGGGCCGGTTCCGCATCCGCCGACGCCAGCAATTTGACCTTATATTCGTAGAGCGAGTCGATCAGCGTCACGAAGCGCGCGGCCTCGTTGCGATTCTCCGGCCCCAGCACCGGGATGCCGACGATGATGATCGTATGATATTTGCGCGCAATCGCCAGATAGTCGGGCGCACCCCGCGCTTCGGCGCACAACCGCTTGAACGAAAAGACCGCCACGCCCTTCAGGCTCTTGGGCACATGCAGCATGCGGCCTCCCTGCACCTTGATATCCTCCGACGGCACATGGGCGCGGTCCGACGGGGGATAATCGGTCAGGCGGAAGAAAGCGGTGCTGAGCGCTTGTGTTGCCGCATCGCCATTGGGGCAGTGCCACAGCGTGGCATCGCCCAGACGGTCGCGACGGTAATCGGTCGGGCCATTCAATGTCAGCACGTCGAGCCGATCCTTGATCAGGTCGATGAAGGGCAGGAAAAGCTGGCGGTTGAGACCATTCTTGTAGAGTTCGTCCGGCTCGCGGTTGGACGTGGTGACGATCGTCACCCGCTTTTCCAGCAACCCGGTAAACAGCCGCGACATGATCGCCGCGTCCGCCATATTGTTGACGACCATCTCATCAAAACAGAGCAACCGCGCTTCATCAGCCAGTGATTCCACCACTGGCGGGATCGGATCACCCTTCTCCGACTTGCGCGCCTGCGCCAGCCGGGCATGGACGTCGAGCATGAATTCATGGAAATGCGCGCGCTTCTTGCGCTGGATCTTCACCGTGTCGAAGAACAGGTCCATCAGCATCGACTTGCCGCGCCCGACCCCGCCCCACATATAGAGGCCGCGCGGCGGCTCTGGTGCCTTGCGCAACAATTTCCACAGCGTCGAACCGCGCGCTGGCACCGCTTCCAGTTCCTGCTGCAAGGCGTCGAGCCGCCGCGCGGCCGCGCGCTGATCAGGATCGGCGCGCAATTCGCCCGCCACGATCAGCGCCTCATATCGGGCAATCACCCCTGTCACTTGGGGGCGGGAACCTTGCGCAGCGTAACGGTCGAGGCGGCGATCAACCCGTCGCCCTGGGCGATCGTCATGCGCAGGAACATCATCTTGCCGGTTTCCTTGAGCAGTTCGACATCGGCGATCATCGCGACACCGACCTTACCAAGCCCCAGATATTGCATCGACAGGTCGATGGTCAGCGCACCTGCCTGATCCTTGCGCCCCATCGCCCACAGGCCGATGAAATAGGCGTGATCGGCAAAGCCTGCCGCAAAACCGCCATGCAGATTGCCATAGCGGTTGATGTGCAGCGGCTGCACCTCCAGCGCGACCTGCGCCCGGCCGGGCGCGTCGCTGCGCGCATAACCGCTGCCGATGACGGACAGGAAATCGCCGCTATCCGGCTCACCCCAACGCCGCCAGCCACTCCAATCCTCCGCCAGTGCAGCGGAGGCATTCGCCCCTGTCCCGCTCACGACAATCAGAGCTGCCGCTCGACCATCATCTTCTTGGTTTCGGCAATCGCCTTGGCCGGCGAAAGCCCCTTGGGGCAGACATTGGCGCAGTTCATGATCGTGTGGCAGCGATAGAGGCGAAAGGGATCTTCCAGCTCGTCCAGGCGATCGCCGGTATATTCGTCACGGCTGTCCGCCAGCCAGCGATAGGCCTGCAACAGGATCGCCGGGCCAAGAAACTTGTCCGAATTCCACCAGTAGGACGGGCAGCTGGTCGAGCAGCAGGCGCACAGGATGCACTCATACAGGCCATCCAGCTTCTCGCGGTCGGCGGGTGACTGGAGGCGTTCCTTGCCCGACGGGGGCGGCGACACGGTTTTGAGCCAGGGCTGGATCGAATTATACTGCGCGTAGAAATGGGTGAAGTCGGGCACCAGATCCTTGATCACGTCCATGTGCGGCAACGGGGTGATCCGCACATCCTTGCCCGAACATTCCTCGATCGCGGTGGTGCAGGCCAGGCCGTTCTTGCCGTTCATGTTCATCGAACAGGAACCGCAAATCCCTTCGCGGCACGACCGGCGGAAGGTCAGCGTGGGATCATATTCATTCTTGATCTTGATCAGCGCGTCCAGAACCATCGGCCCGCAGCTGTCGAGATCAATCTCATAAGTGTCGTACCGCGGGTTTTGCCCTGAGTCGGGATCGTAGCGATAGACTTTGAAGCTGCGCACCTTCGTCGCGCCTGCGGGTGCGGGGTGGGTCACACCCTTGCCGCTGATCTTGCTGTTCTTGGGCAACGCAAATTCGGCCATCGCTCGTCGAGCCTCTTTCAGAGTGTCGTTCGGTCGCGGCCCGCATAACAAAAAATAAGCAAAGGTCCAGCACCTACAAAAGGGAAAGACGTAGCCACCCTTGCATATGCCCCGGCATCGCCGCTAGGCGACATGCCCCGTGGGAGCGTTTGTGACCTGATGGATATCGCCTTTCTCGCCATTGCCGAAGCACAGCAACTCTATCACTGGCTGCCCGCCGCGCTGGAGCTGGCGCGCCGCAACGGCGTGCGGGTCAGCATCCTCTCACCCTCGGACCAGATATTGGCGCTGGTCGCGCGCTACGACCCGGAAAAACGGCTGATCCCGGTGCGTTTGCGCCGCCCGCCCGGCCGCGCCGACTCGCTGTTCCGCCAGCCTTCGCGGCTTGCCACCCTGCTGCTCAACTACCCCGCCATCGCCCGCTTTCCCGTGCTTGTGACGACCGAGATTTCCACCGCCTGGGCACGCCGCGTCCCCGGCTTTGCCGCCCGCCTCATCCTCATCAAACATGGCGCGGGGGACCGCGAAGGTGGCTACAAGAAACGCCATGCCGATTTCGACCTGACGCTGGTCGCAGGCGAAAAGGATCGCCGCCGCCTGATCGACCGCGACCTTTGCACGCCCGATACGGTTGCCGTCGGCGGTTATCCCAAATTTGAGCTGAAGGCACCCCGCCAGCGATTCTTCGCCGATGACCGTCCGGTGCTGCTCTACAATCCCCATTTCGACCCCAAACTCTCGTCTTGGGTCACCCATGGCCCCGCCGTGCTGGCTGCGCTGGAAGCCCTGACCGACTGGAACGTCATCATCGCCCCCCACACCAAGCTGGCGCGCGCGGTCCCACCCATCGTCACCGCCGCGCCGCATATCCACGTCGACATGGGCAGCCGCCACTCGATCGACATGAGCTATACGATGAGCGCCGACCTCTATCTCGGTGACGTGTCCAGCCAGGTCTATGAATTCCTCATCCAGCCGCGCCCCTGCATCTTCCTCAATCTCGACCGGCGCGATGCCAGCAGCGAAGCTTTCGCCCACTGGAAGCTCGGCCAGGTGATCGAGAGCACCGATGCCCTGCCCGCCGCCCTAGCCCGCGCCGCAGACTTGCAACCGGGCTTCGTTGCTGCTCAGGAAGCGGCCATGCGCGATTCCATCGATCTTTCCCCCATCCCCGCGTCCCAGCGGCAGGCCGACCTCATCCTGAACTTCGCGAAGGCGCATCCATGAGCCAGACCCTCACCACCACACTTGGTCCCGTCCGCCTGATCGGCGACAATGCGACGCCGATCTGGGGCATGACCAATGCCGAGCGCAGCCGCCGCATGGCGGAAAGCGCCGCGAAGAATGGCAGCACGCTGGCGGCGGGACACGAACTGCTGTTCAACCTGGCCTACGCCTTCGATCCGCTACTGCTGCGCCTCGCGCTCGAAACACCGGGCACCTTGTTTGTGTGGGGCAACGCGCCGATCGTGGGCCAGGTGCCGCAAGGCAGCGATCCGCTGACCGCTACGCATGTCATCGATCTGTCGGACGGCCGCGCTCTCTACAACCGCCAGTTGCGCAAGCTCGAACAGCCGATGGTACGCGAACTTGACCCATCGACCCGGCGGGCGATCGAGCGGCAAAGCTATTTCGGTGCCTATAAGGGCGTCACGGACCTGCTCACCAAATATCTATGGCCCGAACTGGCACTGGTGCTGACCCGCATCGCGGCGCAGCTGCGCATGACCCCCAATATGGTGTCGGTGATTGGTGTTACCCTCTGCCTGGTCGCCACCTATCTGTTCGCGCAGGGCATGTATTGGACCGGCTTTCTCTCCGGCTTTATCTTCATGGTGCTGGACACGGTGGACGGGAAACTCGCCCGCTGTACCATCACCTCCTCCAAATGGGGCAATGTGATCGACCATGGCGTCGATCTGGTCCATCCGCCCTTCTGGTGGCATTTCTGGGGGACCGGGCTGGTCTATTGGGGGCTGGCGCTTTCGACCCAGACATTCGCGCTGGTAATGGCGGCGGTGATTGCGGGATATGTGCTGCAACGGTTGATAGAGGGGATGTTCCTCAAGGATTTCGGCATGGACATCCATGTCTGGCAACGCTTCGACAGCCAGTTCCGCCTCATCACCGCGCGGCGCAATCCCAATATGGTGATCCTGTTCGTGTCGCTGCTGTTCGGACGCCCCGACATCGGCCTGATCGCACTCGCCTGGTGGACGATGATCTCGCTGGTCGTTCACGCCGTGCGACTGGCGCAAGCCTATGGCGTCAAACGGTCCGGCCAGCCGATCGTCAGCTGGATGGAGCAGGCCCGGCCATGAACCCCACTATCGAGAAATTCGGCTGGCCCGCCACGCTGATCGCGGAGTTCACCCACTGGGTCGTGCTGCTCCGCCCGGCCCAGCCGACACTGGGGTCGCTGATCCTGGCGGCGAAAAGCGACGCGACGGCGTTCGGCGACCTGCCCGCGCAGGCCCATGCCGAACTCAAGACCGTCACCGCAGCGATCGAGACGGCGCTAGGAAAGGCGGTGGGCTATGCGAAGATCAACTATCTGATGCTGATGATGGTCGATCCCCACGTCCATTTCCACGTCATCCCCCGCTATGAGGGGACACGCAGTGCGGCGGGCTTGACTGTGGCGGACTCAGGCTGGCCGGGGCAGCCAGACCTTGGGTCTGCGGTCAAGCTGGACAGTGAGCTGGACAATGTGAAAGCGTGGATGAAGAATTGTTTCGATAACGAAATGAAATGATCCCAACGCTTTGATTTTTGGGAGGGTTGAAGCAATCTTGAGCAGGCCCACCCCCTGCCCCCCCCTGCCAGCGGGAGGGGGAACAAGGTCAAACCATAGCCGCGTCTCTTTTTTCCCGCGCCGCTTATCGGCCGTAGCGCCCCTCGGCGACCCACTTGGCCGTCAGCGCCTTCGCTGCCTCGACATCCTGATGGAAATCGACCTCCTGCCATTCCATCCCCTCGATCGAGACGGTGCCGACCCGGTTGCCCTTGGCGATGATGTCGATGGCGCGCAGATACCAGCGTTCGACGCCTTCGGGCGTCCGCATCATCTGGTCGATCTGGTTGCGGAAAATCGCCGGGCCTTCGCCGGTGAAGGCCAGCATCCCGATCGATTCGGCATTGGTGTCGGGCGGCAACAGCCGCTTGCCGATATGGTGCAGGCGGCCGCTTTCGTCGCGGTTCACTTTCATATCGTCATCATCATAGTCGGGCTTCACATCGACCGTGACGGTGATCGCATCCTGCGTTCCGGCGATCAGCTTCGCGACGATTTCGTCCGACACGATGGTATCACCGTTCAGGATGATGAAGTCCCGGTCCATCTCCTCCCGCACGATCCAGCAGGTGCCGAGGTTATCCGCCACCTGAAAGAAGGGATTGAACACGCAGCGTATCCGCGCGCCGGTCTCGCGATAGAGTTGCAGCGCATGATCCTCGACCCGTTCGGTGCGAAAGCCGGTCACCACGACGATGTCGGTCACGCCATTGGCGACCAGCGCTGCGATCTGCCAGCTGATAAGTGTGCGGCCGTTAAAGTCGATCATGCATTTGGGCACGTCGCGGGTCAGCGGCAACAGGCGCGATCCTTGCCCGGCGGACAGGATGATGGCTTTGGTGATGGTCATGGCGCGGGTCTTTAGAGGGGAAATTGGCCGAAAAAAAGGCGGCTTCAAACTGACGTTCGCAACGCCTAGAGCGGATCGACTTCAACTTCATCCGTTCGGTTCGAGCGAAGTCGAGAAACCGCGCAACGTTTCTCGGCTTCGCTCGAAACGAACGGGAATTACAATGCGGCGAAGGCTGGAAAGCAGAATGATGGCGAAACCCAAGCCCAGCGCAGCACAGGACGGCTTTTCCCGCATATTGGCCAATACCGGCTGGCTGCTGGGGGGCAAGGGCGTGGGCGCGGTGCTGAGCCTTGCCTATCTCGCCATCGTCACCCGCACGCTTGGCGTCGCCGATTTCGGGCGGTTCGCGCTGGTCCTGAGCGCGGCGACAGTGATCAAGACGATCACCAGTTTTGAAAGCTGGCAGATCGTCGTGCGCTATGGCCAGACCCATATGGCGACCGGCAATGGCGACGCGCTCAACCGCGTGCTGCGCTTCTGTATCCTGATCGACCTCGCCTCTGCCGCGGTCGGCGGGGCGATCGCCGCCTTCATCATCCTGGCCTTTGGCGTGCTGCTGGAACTGCCGCCGGGCATGGGGTGGCAGGCCTGGATCTTCTGCATGGTGATGATGATCACCATCCGGTCCAGCCCGACTGGGATCTTGCGCCTGTTCGACCGGTTCGATTCCGCCGCGCTCGCCGAAACCATGATTCCGGTCGGACGGATGATCGGCGCAGTCGCGGCGCTATGGCTGATGCCGTCCATCACCGGTTTCCTGATCGCCTGGGGTGCCGCCGAACTCTTGTGCGCCATCGCCTATTGGGGACTGGCTTTGCGCGAAGGACGCGGGCGGATCGGCCAGTGGACGGCGGGCCGGGCGCTCGACGCGCGGACGGAAAATCCCGGCATCATCGGCTTCCTGACTGCCACCAATCTCCAGACCAGCCTGTCATCCATGGGGCAGCAGGTCGCGGTGCTGGTGGTCGGCCTGTTCGTCGGCCCGGTCGGCGCGGGCCTCTATCGCCTCGCCAACCAGCTCGCTAATTCGCTGACCAAGATTTCGGGGCTATTGTCACGCAGCATCTTCGTCGAACTGTCGCGCAGCGGCAACCAGGGGAGCGAAGCGCTGGGCGCGCTGTTCCGCCGCACCAACCGGCTGGCGCTGGTGGCGGGCGCGGTCATCATCGCCCTGATCCTGCTCATCGGCCGCCCGCTGCTGGGGCTGATCGCCGGGCCGGAGTTCCTCCCCGCCTATCCGCTGCTGCTGCTGCTGGGCATCGCCGCCTGCATCGACCTGATCGGGGTCAGCTATCGCCCGCTACTGATGGCGACCGACCGGGCGGGCCTGTCGCTGCGCATCACCTTTATCTCGACCGCCCTGTTGCTGGGGATGCAGGCCGCGCTGCTGCCGCTCTACGGCACGATTGGCGCTGCCAGCGCCAATATCGTCGCGGCCGTTGCCGGGTTCTTGATGATGGGCCTCGCCAGCCGCAACGCGGTGCGGGCACAGGGGTGAATGGGAGGGTGGAAGATGACGTTGGGCGGTCCAAGATCCGTTCGTGCTGAGTAGAGACTGAGCTTGTCGAAGGCTCGTATCGAAGCATCAGGCGCTGGACGAGTCCTTCGATACGCCATTTAGACTTCGCTCAATGGCTACTCAGGACGAACGGATCTGGATAAAATCGTCATGCGCACCCAACGAAAAAGGGGCCGGAAAACCGGCCCCTTCTCGATAGTCTGGCAGTGCCTGAAACGCTTAGCGCTTCGCTAAACCGGCGCTGAAATTTATAACGTTTTCTCAACATATTAGAACGGTCTGGAATTTCGCGTGTAAGAAACGTGTAAAGGTGTGTTTAGGTCGCCGCTGCACTGGCCTCCAAACGCAAAACTGGCAAACAAATCCGTTCAATCGTAGCCACAGCAGCTTCCATCGCCTCCGTGACCTCATTCACCTCGCCTTCTGGTGGTTTGATCGCATACATTCCACGACGAAGCTTCTTCGTGAATTCAGCATCTGCGCCGCCTTCGTCGTCAACGTAGCTGTCCACATCAACCTGCACGATCCAAAATTGATGGTTCAGCTTCTCAATGGCCTGCTCAAGCTCTTCGCCAAACAGTGCGCGCGCCATTGGAAGACACTCATCAAGCGCCTCGCGTTCATCCTTCGTGCGATTAATCCTGTTGTAGAAAGCCTGAGCAGTCACCAACCGCTTTTGCCTTGCCTCCGTCTGCGCTACCCAACCGTCCTTCTCCTTCATCTGCTCTTCCGCAGCGTGCAACTCGTGACCCCACATCATCACACCACGGACATATGCAAGCGCGCGCCGTGCCCTGTATGTCGCTGTTAGAATTCGCTCTGCCTGATCTTGCTTGCGCTCAGCCAGTTTCTGCCTGCGCCACGCATCAAATGTATTAGCACCTTTGATCGCAGCCCAAACAACAGCGCCTACACCGCCAATTGTGCCAATGCCCTGTAGCATTGTTCCTGTTGCTGCCCAGTCAATTGAAGCACTGCAAATTGCCAGCCCCATCACCATCCCCGCAATGCTAATTCTGTCAGATCGTGTAAGCTTAGCTGTGTCCTCATAAATACGATATGAGATTTTACGAATTCCGCACCAACAAGCCGCGCAAGCCCAAGCAGCCACGTAAGCCATTGACGCCTGAGCAATCACTGGTTGCAGCGAAAGAACGCCAGATTGCTGTCGCCAAGAAAGCTCTACAAAGCGTCAAGGATCACCAGAAGCAGCGCAAAAATCTTGAACGCGCTCGCAAAGCTGCCTTCGCGCCTACTGCTCAGACACGCACCACCTCATAAGCTTCGCCGTCCACGACCAGCAAGATCACGTCGCTGCCCTTGCGAAAATTCACCCACCTACCGCACCACTCAAATCTGCCTTCACGCGAATTCCAAAATCGCTCGTCCAAGTCCAGAAATTCCGCAACGTGATCCAGCAAATCTTGCACGGAAATTTCGTATCTCATATTCGCGCGATCTATGTGAATTTTCGCTCTCGTCGATCGCAAATCCGCTTCGCAATTCGTTGCTGGTTATATGGCTTACATTCGCTTGCGCTCACGCAATCCAACGCCTTCACAATCTACAGCAACAAGCGTTTCGCGCTTCGTCGCTGCCAATTGTTGCGTCGTATGATTTCTGCCTTCGTTAGATTAGATGGGAAACCAATCGCTTTTTACCCCCCTTTCTGCTCTGCAGAAAAGAGAGTAAAAATTGCGTTCGCCCTTTCGTTGAGTTGAGATTGGGTCCGCACGCTATTGGAAGCATCGCTGCTATTACGCAGCCAAGTGGTTAGTATTGACTTGTTTGCAGATGTTTTTACCGCGTCATCGCTGACGCACCTAACGGTGCCACACAACGAACTTCCAAAATTTCGATGTGTGGGTGCAAGTTGGACAATGGAACAGTCAGAGCTTGCATCTTGTGATTGCATTTTTACGTGTGCCACTGAACCTCGTTCCAAGGTTTAGGAGATTTGCACTCCTAAGTTCGTATGATTGCGTTTGTTCCTGCCGTCATACGACCAATTCGTCTTCACGTTCGCGTGCTGCGCGCTCATCCATCTGGTCTTAGTCCCAGCAAGTGTTTTTCGAAAGCAGCATATGTCGTGCAACGCAGCGCGTCTCACGAATATATTTATCGCGCTCGAAATTTAATTATCTACGTCGAAAACCCCTGCACAGAAATTATCTACATAGTAAATTTCGTTCAAGATCGCGCCAAGCGATAAACAGTTTGACGATGACAACCAAGCTGCCGTGCAATTTCACTGATCGCCGTTCCGCTCGCTATCAATTCCTTCACACGCTCCGCGCTAACCATTGCTCTGCGCCCCTTGTAAATTCCGTTGGATTTCGCCTTTGCAATGCCGTCACGCTGCCGTTCTCGCCGCAAATCGTTTTCAAACTCTGCTACAGCGCCCAAGATCGCCAGCGTCAGCTTTCCCGTGCTGCTGCTTGTGTCAATGTTCTGATGCACGCATTGAAACGCAACGCCTTTGGCCGCAAGCTGATCCAGCAACTGAAACAGATCGCTCAGCGAACGTGCAAAACGATCAAGCCTGCTTACGACAATCGTATCGCCTTCGCGCACAAAGCCCATCATCTCTATGAGCCCAGCGCGTTCGCAATTCGTGCCTGTCGCCTTGTCCTCATAGATGCGTTCGCATCCCTGCGCTGCAAGCTCGCCCAACTGCACATCCAAGCTTTGGCCTGTTGTGCTGACACGCGCATAGCCTACGATCATATTCCCTCGTCACATTAGGTTCTAAGACCCAAACTGTCTGCTGTCGCAAAAGTTAGAAATCGACCTAAATGTGACATTCGCTGCACAGTTTTTTGCCGTCACGGTAGCGTTTACCCAAACGCGCTGCATCTGCACCATGAAGCGCTACGGCAAGAAACGCCCTGCGCTTGCGTCCTCTGCGGTTTCAAAAAAATAGAGAAGCCTGAAACCAAGATCATCGCGTTCATCGTCGTCGCTGTAGAAAATCTGTGCAGTGCGTCGTTGAATTGCGTGCGTATCAAACGCCTCGCGCATTTCCCCAGCCTTCTTGATGTAATCTACCATTTCCTGAAAATGCAGATCAAGCTTATGCGGATATTGCAATATCTCGCGCTCGAAATCCGCGTCGATTGTTATCATCGAAAACGCCGTTGTCCGCTCTGTAAGCGCCTTTCCGCTACGCCGTCGCAACTCGTCATCAAACGGAAGATCGAAATCGCAAAAATCGAACGCGAGTTTAATTGTCATTTCAGTTTCACCACACGCGCAAGCCTTTGCTGCATTTCCGCGTTCAAACTCGCGTTCGCGTCAGCATCCTCGTTCAAGCCGTCCAACGCAAACTCAATAACCGCTATCTTTGTATCGCGCTTGCTGCGTATCCCGCTTGCAATGCCGCCGCCGCTCTTCGCCGTTTGAGGTGGTCCCGCCTTTTTGGACAGTTTGGCGGCTGAGTTAAGCTAATCCCGGTTGTCGTTAAGCCGCCTGTTTGATCATCAGATCATGGGGGGCATGCCCC
>NZ_CAVK010000086.1 GCF_000382885.1 Sphingobium indicum BiD32 | reverse complement strand
TGTCGCAAACGATCCGGTCAATGGCACAGACCCGACTGGGATGTATGAATGTGATGGGTCTAAAACACAGTGCCGTGTCGCAGACAGGTTTGTTGCGGGGGTTAAAGAAGCAGCAGGCGCGAAGGGCGCTTCTGATTCGTTGAAAAGCCTCGCAGCTACATTGGGAAACAAGGGGCAGGAGGGTGTCACCATTGGCTTCGGAGCGCTTGCAACGGGTACGCTTGGACAAGCATCTGGGCAGGATGTCACTCTTGATGTTGCGCAGATTAATGGGGCTGCGAAAGATATAGCGTCGCAGTCAGGAGTTAGTTTCGGCAGCGCTATCTACGCAGTTGGTTCCTCTGTTCTGGCGCATGAAACTAAGCATGTCGAAGATGATGGCAGATATGGTGCATCGCCGCGCGATAGAGTGACTATGGAAAAGCGGGCATATCCAATGGGGGATAGAGTTTTAGATCACTTTGGCGTGAAAGGATTAGGCTATGTTCCTGGATTGTCAGGATATGATTATAGTAAATCTATTGAACGCAGAGCGAAAGGATCATGCGTCGCTGGCATGGTATCGCAAGGCATATCAAAAGAGAGAGCAGTTACATCATGCAACAATCAATGATTGGTTTGGCATTTTTATGCGCACTCACATCTTGCTCCAGCCAAAAACAGGTTATTCGCATAGCCCATGACAAGTGCTGGGGCATTGTTGCTAATGAAGAGTATTTGGATGGAAACGCAGATCTCAGCTACTTCCCAAATCAAACTAGCTTCATATCCAACACCTCATGCCCGGATAAAACGATAGGAACATCACTTTCGCCAGATGCCGCCCAGAATGTTTCTGATTTTTTCAGATTGAAAGTAGGTGATGATCCGAATGTGATCGGCATTACGTTTAGGGTGCAGATAGTAGGAAGAACATTTCGCAACGAGAACAATCCGAACCCGCTTATCCGCGTCTCGACGCTGAAGTTTGGGCAGAACGATGCCGTGGCCAAAATAGCCCTCGATTAAGCGTGCGAATGACGAGTTCTGCCCGCTGTCTCTCGCTTCGACCGCCTCTACAGTCCTGACCGTGTGAGGCGGAGTATCTCACCAGCAGCTTCGTCTCGCAGGGTCGGGGCCGTATGAGCGACTGATTGGGCGAGAGCAAGATAAAAGGAATGGCTCCCCCTGTGGGCTAACCTATTGTCTGCACATCGTAATTTGGCGAGACAGACGGCACTGGTAGCGAGACACCAGTGCCGTTTTTGGTGCCAAGGCATTGATGTTGCGGGCGGAATGGCGGTGCCGTGTGTGACGACAGTTATGTTGGCCGCCTGACGACAAACGAGATGGCCGGATCGTGATACATTTGTGTCAGCTTTGCCCC
>NZ_CAVK010000087.1 GCF_000382885.1 Sphingobium indicum BiD32 | reverse complement strand
TCCGTTGCTACTCAAACCCCTTGTAGACCGCTGTCAGGCTCGAGAAATTCTTTCGTTTCAATGAGCGGAAATGATGCTCATCGATGCGTAGACCGTGCGTGAGCCAGTCAAGGCCTGTCCATCCCTGCTTGCGCAACGCAACCAGATCGAGAAGCGCGCGCAAAGGGCTGGCGACAAAGGCCGTGAGAGCGCCTAATTTGTGCCGCTCCACACCCGCCAGGAATTGATACTCGTGAACCGCGAGCGGATGAAAGGTGAAACGCCCCATGATCGGTGTGTCGAATTCAAGCGTCTTGCGGCCAGGGGTCACGCTCGCAGTCACATAGACCGCCTCCGGGATCCAACCGTGGTAGGCGAGGGCAGTCTCGAACGATACATAGCTGCCAGGCAGGAGGCCTTGTGCCGCAGCGAAAGGATGGATCGGCGCTGAACGATAGGCCTTGCCCAGAAGGTAGACACCTCGCTTCAGGCGAATAAGCGAACCGTCTTTTAGCGCACGGTTGACGAGCGCGTAGCGGCGCCCGGCACTGCCGCCGAGCGCTTCTCCAAGCTGACGCTCATCGAAGATACGGCCGGCCAGCCTGCCATCCGACAGCGAGGAGGGGAGGGCATTCATAAAATTCTCAATACTTCCATAAAATGAAAGTTTCAAGAATTTTATAAGAATGATTTATGCCCGTAAATTGGTCATAATCGATGGTCGAGCCAGTCGATCTGGGTGTTCCCACCGCACATTTCCGCATGACGAATGCAACACTGGCGGTCCACGGGAGGCAACGCCATTGTGCTCTTTACGTCCCCCTGCCTGGATCATACACTAAGACCATGACAAGCGTACTCACCGTTCGTGAACAAGCCGAAACATCGGAAGCCGCGCGGAAGGTGGGGGGCTATGCCGAGTTGATGCGCTTGCAGGATGAGCGTCGCGCCATCAAACGCCGTGGGAAGGTCGCCAAACTGGTCCGGGAACCCCAGACCGGGCGCTTCAAATATATCGCCGTGGCCTGATCCATGACACTGACGCTGGCAGTCCTCGCCAGCATGCTCATTCTCATGCCGGGATTGACATTTCTCGGTATCTGGAACCTGCGGGTCGCCCGTACGGGCGCTGCTCGCCCTGAGCTGCCCCTGAGCTCTGCGACGAGCTTGTTGCTGGCGATCGGCATTTCTCTCCTGGTCCATTTTCTGGGGTGGGCCTTCGCCGAACTGCTCCGTGGGCTGTTCGTGCATGTCGGGACCATCCTCCCACCGGCCGGCCATCTGTGGGAGCCTTTTGAGCTGGCTCTGCGGCCTCAAGGCGAACTCCTACCGGTCTTTTCCAATCCGATCGAATCCATGGTCCGCTATGCCGATGGCAGTCACCTTCTGATGGACGAGCTTGCCGGCTTTTGCGGGCTGGTCATCTTGGAATGCGCCTTCGTCGCAGCAGCCTTTGCAAATGATGGGTTCGAGCTACTGATCGACGGGATCGACCTCAACGGCCAGGGCTGGGCCTATCATCACTATGTCCGCCCGAGTCAGCACGGCTACCGGCCCATTGGCTACGCATTGACGACCTATCAGCAGAATGACCTTGGGATCGGCTATATCGGCACGATCGCGGACATCCGCCACAGCGATAAGGGTGAGCTCGTGTCACTGAGCCTCCTCAATCCCGACCGGTTTCTCTTCCAGCTGAAACCCGCCATCCCCGAAAGGCACAGCTGGGGGAAGCCGCCGGAACCGCCCGCTTTTACCACGTTTGGCCGTGAGCCTATCGGCGGCATCGTCGTACTCGACAGCAAGGTCGTCGCGAACTTTCTGGTCAAGACGCTCGACCGCGCGGTCCTGGACGACATCGGAACGGTTCCTGACTTGCCGTCCGGCCCGATCGAAGCCTCTGCCGCGGAGCAGGCCGCGCCATGATCAAGATCCTCTCGCTCGCCGTCATGATCGCGGCGACGATCGCGATCCTTCTGGCCGGCTGGATATTGCTGTCGGCGCCATTTCATTGGCTGTCGCTCGGCTTCATGGCCTATTGCCGGCCGCGGCTCGTACTCCTGCGCACTGCAACCGTATTTTTTGCAATCTGGACGCTTGTGGTGCTGCTCCTGCCGCTGGGAGAAGGCAGCGTCATAGGCATGCTGCTTGCAATCGTTCTGACGCCATGGCTCGCGAAAGCATGGGCGAGTACCGCAGCTTTCCGGCGCGATACCCCGGAAATGCGCGAGGCGGCAGCCGCAACCCGCAACGAGACCGTTGAGCGCCAAGGTGACGGGCAGCGCGTGAAAGCCAGCAAACGCTGGCGCAACTACATCATCGACGCCGAGCGGGCCCGGCGCACTGCTGCGTACGAACTGCCGTCGATCGCTTCGCCTTGAGCACCGACACCACAGCCAGCACGTCGCCGAGATTCTGTCCGATACCGCCTTTTGCGCGCTCTGCCGTGTCCTGGCACTCTCTATGTCGCGCCAGTTCGGCCTTCTGTCATCGGCGGCTATCTAATATTGGGGGCGGCAGCACGCTGGCGGCGCTGTCGCTCAATCCTGTACTTGGCAGCACGATCGAATAGCGAGGTGCACCTTCGCTGATGGGAGGTGGCCATAGCAGACGCACGCCGCTCGTCGAATTTAATACAAATTAATTGCGCTAAATCGGCAATTAATAGCGTTTGCTTTATCTCATTCATCGATCCATCTTCACTTTAACATAGCCTTCCAAGTGCGACGATCGAGCCTGCCGGCACTGGCAGCGCACGAGAATCCTTGCACCTTTGAGAGCCACGAAGTTTCGAACCAACTATGTTTCAGGAGGCGTGATGTTTGACGCTCTGATCCCGGCAGATGTCAGTGGATGGATTCTTGTCCTCCTGGGCCTCATCTTACTCGCCAGCGAGGTATCAGCGTCCGCGCACGGATTGATCGGCGCCCTCGGCGCACTCGCGATAATCGGCGGTGTGACGATGTTCATCGAGCCCAATGCTGTGCCCAATTTTAGCCTGCCGATGTTAACGAGCATCGTCGCCATCGCGGTCGGCATCGCGCTGCTGATTGCTTACGCAGCGGCAAGGGTCCGCCGCAAAAAGGTTGCGACCGGCGCTGAGGCCATGATCGACGCCGTTGGTCATGTTCTCAGTTGGGACGGCAGCGAGGGCTATATCTTCGTGCATGGTGAACGTTGGCAAGCCCGCGGTCCCAGCCAATCACCGAACCAAGCTGTCCAGGTGATCGGCATTGATGGCCTGAAGCTACGCATCACGACCGCACCTGATCATCAAGAAGGATAAGGATGATGCCGGGCATATTGGAGGCTGAGATGAATGAATTCGGTGGTCTTATCATCCTCGGTGTGGCGGTCGTGCTCGTGCTGCTGCTGTTGCTCAGCGCCGTCCGAATTCTGCGCGAATATGAGCGCGGTGTCGTGTTTACGCTCGGCCGCTTCAGCGGGGTCAAAGGCCCCGGAATTATTCTCCTGGTGCCGGTCATTCAGCAACTGGTTCGAATGGATCTTCGGACCATCGTCCATAGCGTTCCCACCCAAGATGTCATTTCACGCGATAACGTATCCGTGAAGGTCAACGCAGTAATCTATTTCCGCGTCATCGATCCCGAACGCGCGACGATTCAAGTCGAGAATTTCATGCAGGCGACGAGCGAGTTGGCACAAACCACTTTACGCTCCGTGCTTGGCAAGCATGAACTCGATGAAATGCTGGCAGAGCGTGATCGGCTCAACGCCGACGTCCAAGACATTCTCGATGCCCAAACCGATGCATGGGGCATCAAGGTCGCGAATGTTGAAATCAAGCATGTTGATATCGATGAATCCATGGTGCGGGCGATCGCACGCCAGGCTGAGGCCGAGCGCGAACGGCGCGCCAAGGTGATCAACGCAGAAGGGGAGCAGCAGGCGGCACAAAAGCTCCTTGAGGCCGCCGAAGTCCTCGCCCGGTCACCGGGCGCCATGCAGCTTCGCTATTTGTCGACGCTCAATGTGATCGCAAATGAACGCAGCAATACGATCGTCTTCCCATTCCCTATGAATATGAAGGAGCTTCTCGAGGCCATCGCGTCCACCACGGCCCGGCAAGACGCCTGATGGAGGGCGTCGAGATGCTGTGATGTTGCGCGATTGATCGAGCAGGACGGGGCAACGTTAAGGAGGCATAAAATGGCTGACGCAGAACCCCATATCGATCCGGCTCCAGACTTTGATCATTCACACGAATTGATCTCGTCAACGCGCGTCGAAGGCACGCCAATCGTCAACGCACGTGGGGAGAAGTTGGGCACGCTCCACTCGCTCATGATTCACAAGGAGACGGGGCAAGTGGCCTATGCCATTTTGTCCTTTGGCGGCTTTCTCGGCATAGGCTCGCGGGTCCATCCCATCCCTTGGGAAAAGCTTTCCTATGATCTCGGCATGCATGTCTATCGGGTCAACCTGACCCGTGAACAGCTACGAAATGCGCCAACCTTGCATCTGGACGAAGCGGACCGACCGAGCGACCGCTCGGCCGACGAGAGGCTGTACGACTATTATGGCGCCAATCAATATTGGGGATACTGATGCCGAACGACCAACACAGCGCGACCATCCGCTGGAAAATGAGAGCCCGTCGGCCGGCCCATATGAGCTGGATGGCTGCCCTACCTGCTGACTGATGGGGGCAGTGCAACGACGGCAGGCTAGGCATGAGCCATGATCATTTCGCTCTCTTGGAGGAGAACGACGCACTTGATGTTTGACATCGACACACCGAGCTTCCGCGTCATATCTACCGTGGTTAGACATAAGAGCCGTAACGTCCGCGCGCGGACCACCCGCGTAATTTCCCACGAAACAAGAAGAAGATGGATGACTCTAGAGCAACCACTTACCCGGGATGAAATCCGCAAAGACATTGTAGCAGCAGCGGCGGGACACTGGAAGCTTCTGCTTGTCCAGGGACTGCTGCTCCAACTTCTCGGATTGCTTGCCTTTACGATGCCGGTCTGGAGCACGTTGGTGGTCGACATTCTAATCGGCTGGCTGTTTTTCGGCGGAGGCCTTGTTCGAACGGTTACGCTGATACGGGCGAAGCACTTGCCAGGATACTGGTGGTCACTGGCCGCAGGTATTCTGGCGACGGCGATTGGCTTGCTTCTGGCTGTGAACCCCTTTCGCGGCATACTGACCCTGACGATGCTCCTAATGGTCCTGTTTACCGTCGAAGGGTTAACGGCGATCTTTTCCAGTCTCGATTTCCGCCGTCATTCACGACAGTGGGGCTGGCTGCTTTTCAGCGGATTGATAGATCTGCTGCTGGTGTTTTTGATCTGGGACGGCTGGCCAGGAACCGCCGCCTGGGCGATCGGCATGCTTGCCGGCATCAATCTGTTTTTCCTTGGCCTGCCACTGGTGGTTCTGGCGTTTGCGGTAAGGCCAAATCCCCACAGGATTGGAAATTATCCGGAATCCAGGCAACGACGGAACAATGGATGATAGACTACTGCAGGCATTTTGCCGTCGAGGCCAGCCTCGGCTCGCCGCGACGGTTCGTCGCGCAACCGAACGATCCATTTGAGCTAATTAGCGATATCTGCGGCGGGCACCCAAGGAGAAGACCCGATGGAAAGACGTCACCCGGTACATAGCCTACGGGCCAATCTTGAGGCTGCACGTCTTAAGGCTGTCGAGCGGCTGGCGGCCACAGACCGCGCATTCTCCGCTGACGCGCTTCAAGAACTCGCCACGCTCCAAACGGCTTTGACTGCCGTGCGCGAGGAGCTGGAAGCCCACGGCGCAAAACTCGGATGGGGCGGCGGCGATGACCTGGACTGATCAAGCAGCGCTTCGCCGCCAGTGCCGGCTTCGAGATGTTTGCCGAGCACCAACTCAAGCACGATCGCAGCTTCGAGCATTCACGACACGGGCGCCCAGAACGTTTCGAGCGCACCCCGTAACGGATGCGATCGAGACAGGCATGGCATCGGTATGGTTGAGGAACTGCGGGTAGTAACGCCACAAATGGGTCCACATCCGGTTGGCTAGGCGGAGGAGATCTTCGCCCCGTTCCGCGGCGATCCGCGACCATTCCCGTAACTCAATGAGCAGGGGATCGAGCGGCTCAAGAATACGGAAACAACTGGGATCGGTGCGCAGCGAATCAGCCAACACCAATGCGTCGCGGCTTGCCCTCTCCCGATATCGTCAGCCCTGAACGGAGGAGATTGGCATGACCATAACCCAATGAGCCCTGGACCGGGCATGGGCTATACGCCGATCCACGCGGGTGTCGGCTAAAGCCCCGATTACAAAATCGAGGTCTTGGTGACCGCTGCCCTGCGATGATCGCACTCCGCAAAGGCGACGCGCTCCGCGACGGCCGGTAGGGTATGCTCGCCGCTGTCGCCGATCAGTGCGATTAAGGAGTTTTCCGTAGGAAATTGCGCCACTCGCACCGGCGCATTGATCATCTCGCTTATCGGTTCGGCGGCGGCGCGGGATATGCAAAAGGCAGTGCCGTGCCAGAGATCACCGCATTCCGCGAGAAAGCGGGCCAATCGCCGTCCGGCTTTCGGCGAATGCACCAGGACGCCGTCAATCCAGGGTAAAGCAGCGAGCGCCGGACGGAGCATGTTACTGGGGACGTCCAGACTTTCGTAAACGGCAACATGCTGTGCTGAAAAGCCTTGGCCGACAAGATCGCGCGCCAGATCGCCGGCGGGTTCAAGAGCTCCAAAATGAACAACCGACGATCCTCGCGGCGCACGGGCTGTGATGAGGTCATAGAGGTCGCCAACGTTCCCGTCGGCCGAGATAACGTCGCGATATCCCGCATCTCGTGCCGTTCGTTCGGTCCGCTGACCAACAACGTAGATCGGCAGCTCCGCCATCTCCGGATCGAACAGATGGTGGGTGACACCGTGCGCACTCGTGAAGACCAGTGCGTCCGGTGGTTTGGTCAGAGGCTCATAGGAGATTGGCCGGATTGTAAGGACAGGCATGACCAAGGGGTTGTGCCCGGCGGCACGCAAATGATGGCCGGTTAGGAAAGCATAGGGCGACGAACGGGTCACCCAGAGAAATTGCGACGAAGACATGGCGGACTCCCGACATTGCGACAAGCAAACACAATCGTGCGGAGCAACGCTCCGCACGATCTCAGTGGTCGGTCAGGCGGCCTGGCTGGGCGGGCTGGCAATGCCCCAATAGGCATCACCCCAGGCGGCACACAATTGATTTGTCGCATCTGCGCCGAGCACGTCCTTGAGCACCGGTTTCAAGATGTCCCCAACGACCGCATAGGTCGAACGATGCATCTGGAAGCCTTCGAGCCGACCGGAAAAACGCTCCCTAACGTCGCGTGCGCCGATATTGCTCGCAACGTCACGAACAAAAGTCGCGATGTTTGCAACGCATTGGGTTTCAAGTGCGGATGCCTCGTCGCCGGTTGCTTCGGCCGACCTTCTTCTCAGTTGCCGATAAAGGCCGAGCGCGATTTCGTCGGCGGCGCCCATTACCAGGTTTGCGGAGCGGGCGATTATCGCAACCGTCGCATCACTAAATGGCTTCATGACAAGCTCCTCACGGGCACGCCGAGGTCCCGGCGCTCACACCCTCGAGAAAGAAGGAAAAATAGGGACGATATGGGCCCTGACGGCGTACCGTCAGGGCGAGCTAGCGCGCGAGCGCGCTGCTGCCGCGATGGGAAATTTGACGGACGCTTTGAATGTCCCAAGCCATACAGCCAATATAAGCTCAGGCGACCAGCTAGACAAGGCCGAGAACCGCCCCGTCAAGTAGCCCCATGCCAGAAGGTCGAACCCGGCATGGTACGATCAGGTTCATCCGTTCTTCCTCTCGGACCGGATCGTCACCTGCGCGCGTCCAAATTATAGGAGCCGCCGTTTCGATCGTTCCGGCCAATTCACTAGATGCGTGACCGACTGCATCGGAAAAACTGCGGGCGTGCCATGGTTGACTTACTTTTTATATCTGGCATCATCTCGTTGTCATGAAACTTTTCTCCATCGCGCTGGCGACACCGCCTAAAAAACAGCCGATCATCGGCATTTAAGCCCTATTCGGCGCTTAAGCCGACTAGGGCATCGCGAAATTTACTAACATCCTAATATATTGATCTTAGGATTTAGGAAATTGGCTTCCACAGGAAGAAAGCATTATTTTATATTTTTGCCATCGCCCGTGTCAGGCGACGGTTATGCGTGAGCAGTGCTGCCGACTGCCGCAGCGGTGGCGGCGAAGGAACCAATCGTGATCTTTGTCCTCTATTTCAGGCTCCCCCCCGAACCGCTTCCTTATCCCTGATCGGACGCCACGGTCCGATCAGGCACACGACATGATTCACGTCACCATCGGGTGATCATGCAAAGGACTACGTTCATGGGTAAGAAGAAGATGTCGGGAAGTCGGGAGCCTCGCAAACCAAAGAAGGAAAAGCTTCCCAAATCGGCCACAAATACTGTCAGTGGCGTTCTGAATGGCAACAAGGAATCCACAAAGGCGGCCAGATAGTCGCTTTATCTCATCAACCCCATGTCAAGAAAGGAATAGGATATGTCCGCTCGTTTTCTCGGGCGATTAAAAGCCGCTCATGAAAGAGTCAGCAAGCAAATCGAGCTTGAGAGCCGCATACTGCGTCCCGACGAGGTGCGGTTGAGCAAACTCAAGAAGACCAAGCTCTCGCTGAAGGATCGCATGATGCGCATCTCGGCGAGTTTGGCCATCTAAAATGTGGCTATGACCGGCGAAAACAGGCTGGTCTCGCCTGCTTGGACAGTCTCGCGGGTAAGTCAAGCTCGTCCCGGTTGTCGTTCATGCGGCCAATTGGGTGATCGGATCATGGGGGGCATGCCCCCCATGATTTGACGCGTCGTTTTACTCATATGCCTCGCCCGGAGCTTTGCCCGTAAAGCGTGAACGAGGACGATGGTCGTCATTATGGGCAAACCATCGTCTCAGTCCGTTCGCAGTTCAGGCCCAGTCTCGAAGGTCTGCGGATAACGGAAGCCGCGGGATCAAAGAAACTGATCCCCTGCGTGGTCATCGAACATCGCCGCGTCGCGCACATAGTCGGCGACCGTGTCGAGGGATTTATGGCGGGAATGATCCTTCATCTTGAATAGGTTCGCTTGCTTTGAGGCGGCCTCGGTCAGGAAGCCGGCGCGCAGCGAATGCCCCGAATACAGCGCCGGATCGAGCCCGGCTGCCGCGGCGGCGGCCTTGACCAACCGCGCCACGGTCTTGTCGGAAATCGGATCGCCGGTCAGCGTGTCCGATCGCGTCAGCCGCCGAAACACGGGACCCTGCCGCGCCGTGCCGGTCAGCGGATCCAGCCCATTCAGCCCAGCCTCGTGCAACCAGTGCTTGAGCAGCGTCACCGGCCGAATAAACCGGCCCTCGGGAATGGCGATGATCTGGCCGTGCTGCTCCTGGTCGCGCTTCGAGCGCGGGATCGTGATCCGCATCCCCGACGGCACGAATATGACCTCGGGCAGGTTCATGGCTGCCAGTTCCGAGCGGCGGAACGCTCCGGCCATGCCGACAGCGAGGATTGCGCGATCGCGGACCGCCCGCAACCCCATGCCCTCGATCGTCGCCAGCATGGCCTTGAGCACCTCGGCTTCGGCGGGCGCCTTCTGCTCCTTCTTCCGCGCGTATTTACGGCGGACACCGGCCATCATCTGCGCGATGACGCCGGCGGCATCGCGCGCCGTCGGAGAGGGAAAGCCGCCCTCCTTGTGATGGTGATTGATCGCCGCGACGCGCCGGGCGATGGTAACCGGGGCCGAACCCGCCTCCGCTTCGACATGGGCGAACAGGGCGACGATGTCGGGGTGCGCCGGGAGCGCCTCGACGTTGCGAACGTCGCAGAAGTCGCAGAAGCGCGCCCAGTCGGACGCATAGGCCTTCTGGGTCGATCCCGCCTTGGCGGCCGCCAACGTATCGCGGGCGCCCTCGATCTCGGCGAGCAGGTCGGCCGGCAGGTCCGCCGAGAGGGGGAGGAGATCGCGCGCCACGCTCAGCGGATCAGCTTGATGTCCGCGTCGACTTCGAGCTGCAGCCAGTCCGGATCGCCAGTGTAGATCGGCACGCCCAGCACGATGCCGGTCGCAATGCAGGCGCAATCGCCAAGCCCTATATTGAGCGGCCGCCCACGCGGGATAAGGCGTCCGGCCAGCGCCGCGGCCTCCCCCTCCAGCGGCACCACCTTCAGGCCGAGCCGGTCGATCGCGAGGGCGATGCGTTCGTCGGGCACGCCCTTGGCGAGCAGCACACCGATGACCTCGGCGAGATTGACGCTGGAGATCCCGGCGCCCGCGAGCACTTGATCCTCATCGAGGCTGTGCGGCTCGCCGCGGATGAACGCGAGCACGCTCGAGCTGTCCAGAAGCGCCTTAATCACGCTGGGCATCTTCGCGACGCATCGCCTTGAGTTCCGCGACCAGGTCGACGTCGGGATCGAGATAGGGTGCCAACATGGCGCGAACCGCCGCAAGCGTCTTCGATGGGCGGCGCACCGACAGCGTGCCATCGTGCAACTCGAGATTGGCCCAGTCGGCCCGAA
>NZ_CAVK010000088.1 GCF_000382885.1 Sphingobium indicum BiD32 | reverse complement strand
CGCGCCTCGCCCCCTGCGTCAAGAACGACGGCGTGCGCTCGCCCCGCCGCGAATCGCGCGCGTTGAGATTCTCGCCGGCCTTCAACCGCGCCTTGCCGCCATAGCGACCCCCGAGGGACACTGGGCAAGCTACGGACGCGGAACGCGGTCTGATCGCCAATCCCAATAGTCGCCACGCGTGGGACACTGACGCCTGGAAAGGGCGCCCGTGTCAGAACACGGCGTGAGGACCCTATTACTCCCTGCTGTCTCAGACACTTGGCGGGACGGAAAGGCGGCCCTCCCGGTTCAAATATTTCTTGGAGATAGAGGGGGCTGCGGTGCAGCGGTCGCAGGGGTTCGAAACCTGCGCATCGTCCGCGCGCTGCGGTCAGCGGCCAGATTGCTCAGATGCTAGCGTGGCGTGCCGGCGGAAGATGCAGGTTCGCAGGAAGACTCGCCACAAAGAGCGGTCCGCAGATGCCGTTCTGCGCGTGCCAATTCCTTCTGGACGGTACGCTTATGAAGCCCGAATTCCGCGGCGATCGCGACCTGCGTCTTCTCGTCACGCCAGGCCGCCAGGAAGATGCCACGCCTCTGGGTGGGCAGGGTTTCGAGCGCGTCGAGCACTCGAGCCAGAGCAAGCCTTGCGCCCGCTGCGCGCTCGGGATCCGGCGCTTCGTCGGTGAGGCCGACGACTGCGGCCGCATCGGCAGGAGTGAACAGCATTTCATGACGTCGCCGGTTTTTCGCCAGATTGATTGCCATTCGATAGAGATAGGAGAGTGGCTTTCTGACCTCCCCGATGGCTGCGCCGCTTCCGAGCTTGAGATAGGCGTCGTGGAGCGCTTCAGTCGCAGCATCCGGCGATCGCAACACACCGCTGAGCCTGACGAGCAGCAAATCATATTCTGTTTCCAACAGAATACGCAGACGGTCGAGCGGCGCGTCCGCGATGCGCTCGGAAGCCCCGCCCTGCCCGCGAAATGGTAACGCGTCGGCGTCCTTCACAGGCTCCGTCGGCACTGCCGCCCCGCTGGCCCGTTGGAATGGATCTGGCTCTTGCGACGCACGCTCCAAACCCCATCGATCTCGAGATCTCGACCAGTGCCATATATCCGCAATACTATGTGCTCATTAGGCAAGGCAGCATCCATCTTCCGGGGCAGCGATCGGCGGCGTCAAGGCGCGCTCGATCTTCCAATCCGGCACACGCCCCGACTTGCGATTCAATCTCAATAACGTAGCTGCTGTTGTCACTCGACACAACTTGACAGGCCGCCTGGCCGACTCGTCGACAGAGTGCATCCGCTTGCAAAAACCTGTCTGTATTAAACGACAGTCCGCGCTTTTGAACGCGGCAGGTGCGCAGTCCTCAAACCAACGATCGAATGGGGGCGGAGATGGTCAGGCTACCTAGCGCCGCCGGCACCATGAAGTCCGCGCTCTACGCAATGGAGTGCCGCGTTGTAAGGCCATCGCCCAACCGGTGATCTCCTCGACCAGTACCAAGCCAAGAGGCGTGCCGGTGCCTATAGACTCTCTTGATGCCCTTTCACGGACGCGGTGAACGCTGCAAGCAATCCCGCGAACACGGCCGCAATCCACAAAGCCCCGAAGGACAGAACGCCACAGACGAGCGCGCCGATTGTGGCCCCCGCGACGAGCGCCAACCAAAGCATCAGATAAGGTACCCAGCCAAACCCTCGACCTGTTGGCTGCGCGATCTCCTCACCCAGTTTGACGAGCGTGCCCGTCATGAAGATGCTGCCAAAGTAGAGCTGGTCGTCTTCTTCAAAGACGGCATTCAATCCCCCCATGGCCAGCGCCATGATGGCGCCCGTGCAGAGCAGCCAACCCGCAACGGCTGTGCCGGCTGCCAAAACCAGCAGCATGGCGACCATTGCGAGCACTGCCGGCTGCCGCTGCCCTGGCATCTTGGCGCCGATCACTGAACCGACCATCACGCCGACGACGAAAGCCCCAATCAGGAGCGCAGCGATGCCAGCGAGCGTCGAGCCTTGCGCGAAGCTGACGCCCATCCGCGTGACATCGGCGATGACGGAAGAGACGAAGAACCCGCCCAGCTTGATGAAACCAACGGCATCGACATACCCTGCCAGCGCCGAGAAGCAGAGCGCCAAGGTGCCGGAACGGGACTCAAGGGAAAGCATCGTCGATAGCTAGCATTCCGAACCCTCGAAGGCGAGGCGATTACGCGCCAGGGCGGGATAGATGCCTCAGCGCCCCCCTTATTGGGAGCCAGCATAGCGGCGATCCGAAAATTGGAACAAAACCCGATCAGAAGCTGGTCGAAGAGAGACATCACCGCTAAGGTCTGCGGAGCGCGCATCGATCGACGCCGAGGAACATCGAGGAACATAACGCATTGAATTCCGTGTCCATCGTTCTTATTCTGTTGCTGGCCGTGGTCATGAGCGGCGCCATCGCAAGGATGCTCCCGCTCGCGATTCCGCGACCCCTTGTCCAGATCGCAATCGGCGCAGCGATCGGTATCAGCGGCACGTTTCGCGCCACGCTTGAGCCCGAGATTTTCTTCCTGCTGTTTCTGCCTCCCCTGCTCTTCCTCGATGGATGGCGGATTCCTCGGGAGGAATTGCTGAAGGATCGCACGACGATCCTGGCGCTGGCCCTGGGGCTTGTCCTCTTCACGGTCCTCGGTATCGGCCTGTTCATCCACTGGCTGATCCCGGCGATGCCAATCGCCGTGGCATTCGCCCTGGCCGCGGTGATCTCGCCGACCGATCCGATCGCGGTGTCCGCGATTGCCCAGCGTGTGCCGATCCCCAGACGGATGATGCATATTCTTGAAGGCGAATCTCTCTTGAACGACGCCTCGGGTCTGGTTTGCCTGCGTTTCGCGGTGGCGGCCGCTCTCACGGGGACGTTTTCTCTTTATGACGCGGCGTTGAGCTTTTTGTGGATGGCGATCGGCGGTATCCTCATCGGCGGAAGCGTGACGTGGGTAGTGACCCGCACCAAGGAGGCAATTTCGAGACGCTATGGTGAGGATGGCGGCTCGCAAATTCTGATCAGCCTGCTCATTCCGTTTGGCGCCTACCTTCTGGCTGAAGCATTCCACTGCTCGGGCATTCTCGCGGCCGTCGCAGCAGGCATCACGATGGGCTTCGCCGAAACGTCAGGACCGGTTCTGGCCGTGACGCGGATCCGCCGCAACACCGTTTGGGACATGATCCAATTCGCTGCCAACGGCATCATCTTCGTGCTGCTGGGCGAACAATTGCCCGAGATACTGGCCGGTGCGGCGGACACCGTTCGGGTGACGGGTCATCACACACCCTGGTGGCTGCTGGGTTATGTCGTCGCGATCACGCTGGGGCTGGCAGCCCTCCGCTTCGCCTGGGTCTGGGTCGCGTTCCGCATGACGCTGTTCCGCCAGGGTCAAGCGACCGCCACCCCCAGTGTGAGGACGGTGTCGGCAATGACCTTCGCGGGCGTCCGCGGCGCGATCACGCTGGCGGGCGTCCTCACGCTGCCTTTGGCTACGGCCGACGGATCGGCTTTTCCCGCCAGGGATCTCGCCATCTTCCTGGCCATGGGGGTCATCATCCTGTCGTTGGTTGCTGGCAGTATCGGTCTGCCGATGCTCCTCCATGGATTGCAGATGCCGGTCGACATCTCGGTCAAGGCCGACGACGATCGCGCGCGTGTCGCGGCGGCTGAAGCCGCGATTGCAGAGATCGAGCGTGTCCAGCACAGTATGGCCGAAGGGCGCAAGGATGCCGATCTTTATGTGGCTGCGGCGGGTCGGATCATGGACGAATATCGCGACCGGATCGAAAGCCGCTCGCAGGATGCGGAGACCTCGACACTCGCACGACGTACGGACAAGATCGAACGTGAAATGCGCCTGGCAGCACTGCGTGCCGAACGCACCGAAATCCTGCGAAAGGTGCGTGCCCGCAAACTTGGCAGCGAAACGGCGCGCAAGATCATTCGTGAGCTCGACCATCTTGAGGCGCGCTACGCCGGATAACAGGGAGATTGCGACTCCCCTATCGCCCCGATGGCCAGGCCATCAGGGCTCAGGGATCGCTACAGTAACGGCAGTTGCTGAATAACCGCCGGAAGCTTCGTAGGCGCTTCGATTCTCAGTTGCTTGTTGACGTTCATACGACCGTAGACGACCGTTATTGCTGAAGTCGATACGCCGAATTCTCCGGCGAGAAACCGCACCATATGATCGGTCGCCCGGCCCAACTTCGGCGCCGCTGTCACGCTGACCATCAGCTGGCGGCCCTTGGATTTCCCGATGGCATCGCTGCGCGCACTGGGTTTGCCCAGAATATTGATGACGAGCGTGTCGTTCTCCCACCAGAAGAACCCGCGATCCTGCCCGGCATGAGATGGCGGCTTAACCTTCGGCTTTTTCATGCGCTGCACATTCACCTGACGACGCGCGGAACGTGATGACAAGCACGTCTCTGAAACCCGCCTGAGCGGCATTCACTCTGCTGATATCGGTGACGCCATGGGTTACGCGCCGATCGTCCAGAAATATTGTATCGAGAGGAGCATCCAGGGTGACCGTCTCCAGATCTTTGCCATTTTCGTCCTGGATATGCGTCACGCCATGTTCGATATTGGTTCGGTTGACCAGCAAAACGCAGGCCCAATCGACCCCGTCCCTATGCATGCCTTCTGGTGTCGGGCTGCCAACCGTCCCTGGACCCGCTTCAATGCGAAACTGGTGCAGTTCCACATCCTGTTCGATCGGCGTCTCACCCAGGGTCGCCTGGGAGAAAAGCGCCTGGCACAACCGCAGGATCGCTTCGGTTGCCGGATTGTCGGCAATGGCTTGTGTCACGGGCTCAAACCAACGCTCGATGCCCCCGTTCAGGCGATTATAGCATCGGCTCTGATAGTGCGCCTTGTGGGTCCTACGCTCGAAAGTTGCAGCAGTGGCACGATAGGCTGCGTAGCGACGCCGACGATAGCGGCCAGCGTCAGCCATATAGGCGTCCGGCCCCAGATCATCCCAACTGGCCGCAAATTGCGACCAACCCTTGCGCGCCTCTCGTGGCAACAGGTCGCGCAATGTGCTCCCCGGAACGCAGGCAAAGCCAAGTCGGCGCACATCCGCGGCGATAGCGGCGAGACACAAGTTCATCGATCAACAATCCATGCGATAGATTGGCCCAAGCCCATTATCGCTTCTTGACGAACTCTGCGTGCAGAACGAGCCCCTTGATACCCTCATAGCGGCAATCGATCTCCTGGGGATCTGCCGTCAGCCTGATCGATTTTATGACGGTGCCCCGGCGAATGGTCTGGCTCGTACCCTTGACCTTGAGGTCTTTCACCAAGGTCACGCTGTCGCCATCGGCAAGCAGATTGCCGACCGCGTCACGTACCATATTGGCGGTGTCGGACATCACCGCGTCCGAAGGATTCACTTCACTAGCAGGCCCCCATTCACCAGTGGCCTCATCGTAAACATACTCGTCGTTCACTGTCATCTTACCGCCTTTTCGTATCTCGAACCCATGTTTCCCTGGATTTGCGCCCAACCAGATTCCTCACTCCGCGCCGCTCGGAAAACATGCCAAGTGATGTACCATATTGATCGTCAATATGCTATCGTCCACTACTGATGCATTAAACATCATGGAGGTGGAATGATCACTTCATATCAAATTAGGGCGGCGCGGGCACTCCTGGGCATCGATCAGCGCGCACTTGGCGAGCTCGCGGGGATTTCGCTCCCAACGATTCAGCGGATGGAATCGTCCGGTGGCCAGGTGCGTGGTGTCGTCGACACGCTGGTCAAGGTGATTGCCGCGCTTGAAGGCGCGGGCGTCGAGCTTTTGGGGGACAATGGGTCGAGCGCCGGTATCGGCCGGGGCGTCAGGCTTCGGGAAAGCACTCCAGCTCCGGGGCAAACGAGGCGTCTCCACCTGATATTCAATCGCCCAGCGGAGATCGTAACCGGTGAAGATGCTCACTAACCCTCCAAGCGGCCAACATTGCGCTGCATTTCCAATCGCCGCCCAGATGCTCAAAGCCTCACCGGCGCGGACCGGATCTGGCAACGGTGAGCTTCAGCTTGTCCGTACGCCGGCCTCTGCCAAGTCGGCGGATATGGATGCCTGATTCCCTCGACCAACGCATCGATGACTATACTCTTCATTGGGACACGCTCATCGACGGCCGAGAGAACACGTCAATTTGCGACGTCGAAGGCCTGTCTAACTCAGACATCCGGTTCCTGGGCAGGCTTGGTCTCTGGCCCGAGCATAACGATCCCGACGACACACGACCTGGATCACCCTATGTCTCCGACATGGGTAAATACCGGTCCCTCCATTTCGACTGGAATTCCGTTCAGAGCGAGATGAACAGGGAAGACCCGCTCGCCTTGACCATAGACTATACGCGCATGATGATGGCGTTCTTGCTCTTCAATCCCAACCCCGCCCGGATCGAAATGATTGGCCTTGGCGGCGGTTCGCTTGCAAAACTCTGTTACTACCTCCTGCCCAATACCGAGATCACGGTTATCGAGATCAGTCGCGAGGTCATTGAGCTTCGAGAGCAATTTCTGGTACCGCCCGACAATGGCCGCTTCCGGATCATCTGTACTGACGGCGCGGACTATGTGCGGGATTCCGATGCACGGCCGGACATCCTGCTGGTCGACGGCTTTGATGCCCATGGCCAGCCGCCCCAGCTCTGTTCCTCGCTGTTTTACGCGCATTGCCACCAACGATTGATGCCCGCTGGGCTGATGATCGCAAATCTCTGGGGCGGCGACCCCTATCGCCGCAGCTATGCCGGCAAGATGCATCGGTGCTTCCAAGGCGATACGCTGATGGTTCCGACCGAGGGCGGGACCAATCAGGCCGTAATCGCCCGGAAAGGAGCCTCTCTGTCCTTGTCTGAAAGCCAAATCGCCGACATCCAGACCAACTTCCGGCAGCGTCAAGCCGCCTTCTTACCGTCGATCGGCCAGCGTATCCGCTGCGCGCTTGATCGAGGTTCCCATTAGCGCTGCGTCCGCTGCCTCGGACGCAGTCCAGCGAATGCGCGGACGCTTAAGCGGCTGCCCACCTCTCGATGATCAGGGCAATGCCCTGCCCGCCGCCGATGCACATCGTGATCAAGGCATATCGCCCACCGGTCCGCTGGAGCTCGTACATGGCCTTGATCGTGATGATGGCGCCGGTGGCACCGACCGGATGACCGAGCCCGATGCCACTGCCATTCGGATTGACCTTTGCCGGATCGAAATCCAGTAATTTGGCAACGGCACAGGCTTGCGCGGCAAATGCCTCATTGGCCTCGATCACGTCGATATCGTTGAGCGTCAGGCCGGCACGCCGCAAAGCGATGGGAACGGCCTCTACCGGACCCAGCCCCATCACTTCGGGGGCAACACCCGCATGGCCCCAGCCCACAATGCGCGCCATCGGCGTGAGCCCCCTGCGCGCTGCTTCTGCCGCAGAGGCCAGGACGAGTGCAGCGCCAGCGTCATTGACGCCGCTCGCATTGCCGGCGGTGACGGTTCCATTCTCTTTGCGAAATGCTGGCCTCAACGCCGCAAGGTCCGCCTCGCTCACATTCTCCCGGACATGCTCGTCCACCTCGAAAAGCACCGTCCCCTTGCCGCTCTTGAGTTCGACTGGGACGATCTGATCGCGGAATCGACCTTCCGTAATGGCGATTGCGGCGCGCCTGTGACTCTCCGCCGCCAGCTTGTCCTGCGTTTCCCGAGTGATGTCATTGCGCTCGGCAATGATTTCGGCGGTGATTCCCATATGTCCAGCGCCGAACGGATCGGTAAGCGCTGCGATCATGGCGTCGACCATGGCTTCATCGCCCATGCGGCGACCCCAGCGCAAGCCTTTGACGACATGAGGAGAATTGCTCATGCTTTCGACGCCGCCCGCCACAGCAATCTCGCATTCCGACAGTGCGATCATCTGCGCGGTGGAGATGATCGCCTGGACGCTCGAGCCGCACAGGCGGTTGAGTGTCAATGCGGGTGTGGTATTCGGGATCCCTGCATTCATTGCCGCGATCCGCGACACATACATATCCTTAGGCTCGCTCTGGATGACCTGCCCCAGAACGACATGCTGAACGTCGGACGGGGCAAGGCCCGCACGGCTGATCGCCTCCTTGATCACGATTCGGCCAAGTTCGACCGGCGCAATGTCCTTGAGGCTCCCGCCAAAATCGCCGATCGCCGTGCGAGCGCCGGCCAGGATGACAACATCTTGCATGATAATGACTTTCGCGATGGGAGCGCCGTTGATCGACGGAATTTCTGGGAAACGGCAAGCGGGGTTGGTTCAGCTGCCAGACACACCCGCGCCTTGACCGGCCAAGAGGGTCGTGACGCAGCATGTCGACCGACGCAGACAGATCGTTGGAAAATGATGTTCGGGAGTGAGGTGCGGCTTGGGGGATAAACGATAGGCTGGCATCCTATGCCGCATCGTCAGTGTTCCCGCCGGGGTGGATCGGCACGGGCGGACGAAGGACCGATCGGTCGGTCGCCTCGCGTAACCTCACACCGCGACCGACACCGATGCTTGACATATTTTCGGCGATCAGCTCGACGCCGGCGCTTTCCAGTGCCTCGACCACTTTCATCAACGTATCGATTATGCCACGAACCTGCCCGTCCGACGCTTCCATACGCTGGATGGTTGGCAATGAAAGGCGCGCCATTTCGGCGAGTTGCCGCTGGTCGACGCCCAAAAGAGCGCGCGCCGCACGCATCTGCGCCGATGTAATCATTCGTTCCAACCTCCACGCCAAAGCGCAATTTAACGATGTATAGAATTGATATATGAATGTTTTATATATGAGTGTAAAGGTAAAAACGGTAATTTCGACGACTCTGGTCGATGAGCGTGCAGCAGCAGGGGGCCACGGCGCTGGCGCAAGCCATTCGTCTGCCGGCCTTGAATGAGGCTTTTGTGCAGCCCCCGCGAACTTGTCTGAACGATTACGAGGGTTTCGGCGCGGTTCACTGCATTGAATCTCCGCTGCATCGATGTAGAATCGGGGATATGTCCATGTCGGAACTTCGCCCTCGCGACCATGGAAACTAAAATTGGACCCGATGTCCTAAACCTGACGGTCGATCATTAACGTCTTTATTTTCGCGATTGCTTTAGCGGGATTGAGGCCTTTGGGGCAGGTTTGCGCGCAATTCATAATCGTATGGCAACGATATAGCCGGAACGGATCTTCCAGATTGTCGAGGCGCTCGCCGGACGCTTCGTCACGGCTGTCCGCGAGCCACCGATAGGCCTGGAGAAGCACGGCCGGTCCAAGATAGCGGTCGCCATTCCACCAATAACTCGGACAGGATGTTGTGCAACAGGCGCACAAAATACACTCGTACAAACCATCGAGCTTTGCACGGTCATGATGACTTTGCTTCCATTCCCCTTGCGGCTCTGGCGTCGTGGTTTGAAGCCACGGCTTTATTTCTGCATATTGCGCATAGAAATGGGTCAAGTCAGGCACAAGATCTTTGACCACATCCAGGTGCGGCAAGGGGTAGATCTTGATATCGCCGTTGATCTCGGCGATGCTCTTGGTACATGCGAGCGTGTTGCTCCCGTCGATATTCATCGCGCATGAGCCGCACACGCCCTCGCGACACGATCGACGAAAGGTGAGGGTCTGATCGATGTCGTTCTTGATCGCGATCAGCACATCGAGAACCATCGGCCCACATGAATCAAGATCGACATCATAGCTGTCGATGCGAGGATTCTGTGAATCGTCCGGGTCATACCGGTATACACGGACTCGGCGGACATTCCTTGCGGTGCGGCTCGCACTATAGTGCTTACCTTTACCTATTTTGGAGTTCTTCGGTAGTGAAAGCTGAACCATGCCGTCTTCCTTCCTCACATCCGAGGACCTGCCAGTATCCGTTGATCAGTACACGCGCGCCTTGGGCTCGATATATTGGATGTCTTCGGTCAGCGTGAATGTATGGACTGGCCGGTAGTCCAAGCGGACGGCCCCCGTCGGATCCACCCACGCCAGACTGTGCTTCATCCATTTTTCATCATCCCGGTCTGGAAAGTCCTCGCGCGCATGCGCTCCGCGACTTTCGGTCCGCGCGATTGCGGAACCGACAAGGGCGGTAGCCTGCAGAAGAAGATTTTCGAACTCGAGCGTCTCGAGCAGATCCGAATTCCAGATCATCGATCGGTCGGAGACGCCGATATCCGAAAGGCCGTCCCACACCTCCCGCAATCCTTGTTCACCTTCCTTCAGAATATCGCCTGTCCGAAACACGGTTGCGAAACTCTGCATCGTGCGCTGCATTTTGAGCCGGAGTTGCGGGGTGGGCGTCTGGCCCTTTGCGTGACGGAGCTTGTCGAACCGGGCGATGCTCGCTGCGCCGGCATCTGCCGGCAATTCCGGTTGGGCCGCGCCAGGTATGAGCATTTCGGCGCAGCGAAGCGCCGCCGCACGACCAAAGACAACGATATCGAGCAACGAGTTGCAGCCCAGGCGATTGGCGCCATGCACCGATACACAGGCGGCCTCGCCCGCTGCCATGAGGCCTGGCACAATGGCGTCGGGATCCCCGCCGGCGGCGCTGATGGCATGGCCATGATAATTGGCTGGTACGCCGCCCATGCAATAATGGGCGGTCGGCAACACCGGTATCGGCTGCCGTGTTACATCGACCCCCGCGAAAATCCGCGCGGACTCCGAAATCCCGGGCAGGCGCTCATGCAGCATCCCCGGCGACAGATGATCGAGGTGCAGATAGATATGATCCTTGTTGACGCCGACCCCGCGCCCTTCGCGAATTTCGACGGTCATCGCGCGCGAAACGACATCGCGTGAGGCAAGATCCTTGGCCGACGGAGCATAGCGCTCCATGAAGCGCTCGCCTTCGGAATTGACCAGATAGCCGCCCTCCCCGCGCGCGCCTTCGGTGATCAG
>NZ_CAVK010000089.1 GCF_000382885.1 Sphingobium indicum BiD32 | reverse complement strand
GTCAGCTGTGTATAAGAGCCAGCCGCCAGAGTCTGTAAAATTTATGGTGGGCAAGGGTGAGGTGACGCTACGCTTTCCACACCTTGTCCACGGCCGCGCAGAAAGCGTCCATTTCCGCCGCCGACCCGACCGACACGCGCGAGACATTGGGCCAGATCGGCCAGCTGCGGCCAATCTGCACATTTTCCGCGAGAAGCGCATCGGACATCGCCTTGGCGGGCTTGCCCCAGTCGATCATGAACATATTGGCGTGGCTGCCGGGAATGACCTTGATCTTCTTCTTGGTCAGGAAGGCGATCGCCTTGTCGCGATTGGCGTTCATCTCCGCGCGGCGCGCCTTGATGAGGTCTGCCTGCGCGACCGACACCGTGCCGCACGCCACGGCGGTCATCGGCAACATGCCGGTCACCTGCCCGCCATCATAGCGCATCATCTTTTCCATCAGCGCGGGCGCGGCGAAGGTCAGCCCCAGCCGCATCCCCGCCATGCCGAACAGCTTTGAGAAGGTACGCAGCACGATCACATCGTCGCGGGCGGCGGCCATGCTGGCGGCGGTGCCGGTCTCGGTCCAGTGGATATAGGCTTCGTCCACCACCAGGATCGCGTCCTTGGGCTTGTTGTCGGCCAGCCATTGTATGTCGGCGATCGGCGTCACCGTGCCGGTCGGATTGTTGGGCGAACAGACATAATAAAGCCCGGCATTGGGATCAGCGGCCAACATCGCCTTGACGTCATGGGCATAATCCTTGGTCAGCGGCACCTTCGTCACTTTCGCGCCCAGCCAGTCGCCGGTCCGCCAGATCGCCTCATAGGTCGGGTCCGCCGTGACGATGCCGCGCGTGGGCGAGGCAAAGGCGATCGCGACGCGGCTCAGCGGATCGGACGATCCGGGCCAGGCGACGATACGGTCGGTGGGAACAGCCTCGACAGCGGCGACGGCGTCGAACAATTTCTGATGCTCATTGTCCGGCTCGTAGCGATTGCCCTCGGTCACCAGCTTGAACGCGGCTTCGGCAGCGACCGGGAAAGGGCCGGTCCAGCATTCATTCGCGCCGATTCGTACCGCACCCGCGACCGGCTTGGCCGCCTGCTGCGCTACGGCGCTTGTCGCGCGGATCGCCGCTGCGCCTGCGCCCAGCAGCGCGGTTGCCTTGGCCAGTTGCCGCCGCGAATAACCCCGGTCCAGCAGATCGCGTTCAAACGCCGTTTCACCCAATGTCGCCATGGTCCATTCTCCCTGAAAGCCGACTTTCTTCTCTTAGACGATTGTACAGAATGTTTCCGCCATGCAAATGACCTCTGCTTAACAATCACCCTGCATGAATCGCCTTGGAAAGCAGGCCGCCGATCTGATAGCGCAGGTACCATGCCCAGCACCCCCGCCGCCGCCGCCCGCCAGATCCTCACCCGCCTTCAGGAAGTGATGGCATCGCGCACCAGCGCGCAGGCCAAATTGAACAAGGTGGTGGAGATTATCGGCCAATCGCTGTCGAGCGAGGTCTGCTCCATCTATCTGGTCCGCGAAGGCGTGCTGGAACTGTTCGCGACCCGTGGCCTGAAGCAGGAGGCCGTCCATGTCACCCGCATGGCGATGGGGGAGGGGCTGGTCGGCCTGATCGCCACCAATGTCGAAACGCTGAACCTGGACGAGGCAGCGTCCCACCCCGACTATAGCTATCGCCCCGAAACCGGCGAGGAATTGTTCCACAGCTTTGCGGGCGTGCCCATCGTGCGGCGCGAACGGTCGATCGGTGTCCTGTGCGTGCAACATGCCGAACCACGCAAATATGAAGAAGTGGAGATAGAGGCGCTCCAGACCGTCGCGATGGTGATGGCGGAACTGATCGCCAACGCTGAACTCGCCGATGACGGGCCAAGCGACCAGCGCGTGACCGACACTGGCACGACAATGCTGCACGGGCTGCAACTCGTGATGGGCATGGCGCGCGGCCATGCGGTATTCCACCAGCCGCGCGTCCATATCGAACATACGGTCGCGGAGGATACGGAGGCCGAGCGCCAGCGCGTCATTTCCGCCTTCGCCAAGATGCGCGAACAGATCGACCGGATGACCGGGGCGGCCGAATTCGGCATGGAGGGTGAGCATCAGGAGGTTTTGGAAACCTACAAGATGTTTGCCTATGACGAAGGCTGGACCCGGCGGATCAACGAAGCGATCGACAGTGGCCTGACCGCCGAAGCGGCGATCGAGCGCGTGCAGCAGCGCACCCGGATGCGGATGCGCCAGATTGACGATCCGCTGCTGTCCGACCGGATGCACGATCTGGAGGATCTGGCCAACCGGCTGTTGCGGATCGTGTCGGGGCAATTGGGCACGGCGGCGCAGATGGGCCTGCGACAGGATGCGATCCTGATCGCGCGCAATCTTGGCCCCGCCGAATTGCTGGAATATGATCGCCGTCGCTTGAAGGGCGTGATCCTGGAGGAAGGATCGCTGACCGCCCATGTCACCATCGTCGCGCGCGCCATGGGCGTGCCGGTGCTGGGCCGTGTCCGCGACATCCGCCATCTGGTGAATGAGGGCGACCTCATCCAGATGGACGTCAACGCCAATCTGCTGCTGCTCCGCCCGACCGCCGACATGGAAGAGGCGTTCGACAACAAGCTGCATGTGACGCAAAAGCGTCGCGCCGAATTCGTCGCGATGCGCGACCTGCCCTCGGTCACGGCCGACGGGCAGCGCGTGGAATTGATGGTCAATGCGGGCCTGCGTGAGGATGCGCAGGCGCTCGACATGGTCGGGGCCGACGGCATCGGCCTGTTCCGCACCGAATTCCAGTTTCTGGTGTCGGCGACCCTGCCACAGCGCGAAAAGCAGCAGCGTCTCTACAAGGATGTGCTGGACGCGGCGGGGGATCGCCCGGTCATCTTCCGCACCGTCGATATCGGCGGTGACAAGGCGCTGCCCTATATGCAGCGTGAAGATGAGGAACTGGAGGATAATCCGGCGATGGGCTGGCGCGCGCTGCGGCTGGCGCTCGACCGCGACGGGTTGATGAAGGCGCAGGCGCGCGCCCTGCTGGAGGCAAGCGCGGGCAAGGTGCTGCATGTCATGTTCCCGATGGTGTCGGAGCCATGGGAATATGAGGAAGCGCGCGCGCTGGTCGAACATCAGCGCTTATGGTTGCAGGAGCGCAAGAAGAAGCTGCCGATTGCGGTCAAATATGGCGCGATGCTGGAAGTGCCGGCGCTCGCCGAGGTACTGGACATATTGCTGCCCAGGCTGGATTTCCTGTCGATCGGCACCAATGACCTGACCCAGTTCCTGTTCGCGGCCGACCGTGCCCATCCGCGCCTGGCCGAACGCTATGACTGGCTGAGTATCGCGATCCTGCGCTTTCTCGACCGGGTGGTGCGGACCTGCCGCGACTATCAGGTGCCGGTCGGTGTCTGCGGCGAAATGGGCGGGCGCACGCTCGAAGCCATGGCGCTGGTTGGCCTTGGTATTCGCCGTCTGTCGATCACCCCGGCCTCGGTGGGGCCAGTCAAGGCCATGATCCGCGCGATCGATGCGACGGAGTTACACGCGCTGATGCGCGAATTGCTGGACGGCGGCGCGCGCGACATCCGGCCGCGACTGACCAGGTGGGCGGTTGAACGGAACATCGAACTGGGGTGAGGTGAGCCGCAAGGGCGCGGCGCGCCGTTGACAATCCCCGTCCCACAGTGAGACAAGACCGACCATCGAAGGTCGCGGAGCAGCATGGCAGACGAAACAGAATTGGACACCGGTGCGGACAACGCTCCGGAAATGCAGCCCGACACCCCCGGCGCGAAATTGCGTGCCGCGCGGGAGGCGTTGGGGCTGTCGCTGGCGGAGGTCGCCACCCGCACGCGCATTGCGCTGCGGCAGCTGGAAGCGGTCGAGCGCGACGATTATGCCGCCCTGCCGGGTATCCCCTATGCGGTCGGTTTCGCCCGCGCCTATGCCCGCGCGGTCGATCTGGACGAGGTGGCGATTGCCGCCGAAGTGCGCCAGGCGGTGCATAGCAGCGACATGGGTGCCAATCGCTACGAAGCGTTCGAGCCGGTCGATCCCGCCCGCGTGCCGTCGCGCACGCTGGCCTGGACCGCGGCCATCATCGTCATCGTCCTGATCGCGGGTTACACGCTCTGGCGCTCGCAATCGCTGACGCCGCCGACCGGCGAGGAAATCGCCCAGCAACAGGCAAAGGCCACCGCCCCTGCCGCCTCCAGCGCTGCGCGCGTCGCGCCAGCCGCGCAGCCGGTCGTCTTTACCGCAACCGACGATGTCTGGCTGCGTATCTATGACGAGGCTGGCGAACGGCTGAAGGACGGCCTGCTCAAGAAGGGCGAAGTTTTCACTCTGCCTGCGGGCGCGCGTAACCCGATGATCCTGACGGGGCGGCCGCAATCGCTCAGCGTTACCGTCGGGGGCAAGGTCGTGGCGCCACTGGGCGCGCCGGATCGGACGATCGCCGACGTGCCGGTCAGTGCCGAGGCACTGCTGGCGCGCGGGACAGCCGCTGCTGCTCCGGTGGCCCCGGTATCCTCTGCAACGCCGTCGCCCCGTCCTGCGCAGCGTCGGGCGATGCCGCGTCAAACCGCGTCTCCGTCAGCTGGCGAAGTGGCACCCGCCGCAGCGCCTGCATCCGCGCCGGCCGCACCCGCGCCTGCTCCATCGGGCGATGACACGGGCGGCTGAGCCTGGGTTCCGGCGCTGGCGGGGCGAAACGTCGCGCTTTACCGCGCGAAATAACGCCTTATGGTTAAGGCGATAGAGTTAGTCGGGGAATATCATGCGTTACGCCTTTTTCGCGACCTCCTGCCTGGCATGGAGCGCGCCGCTTCTGCTGATGATCGCGCCTTCCGCCATCGCGCAAAACGCGCCGGTCGAGATGCGGGTCGACCGGCTGGAAAAGGAAATGAAGGCAGTCCAGCGCAAGGTGTTTCCGGCCGGTGCGCCTATCGAAGCGCAGATTGTCCGCCCCGCCGCCCCGACCATTGCGCCCGGCTCGCCATCCTCTTCGCCCATATCGGACCTGACCGCGCGCGTTGGCGCTCTGGAATCGCAGCTGGCGTCGGTTACCGGCCAGGTCGAGGAAAACAGCTTCAAGCTCAAGCAGCTGGAAGACGCTTTCAACAAATATAAGGCCGAAATCGAAGGTCGCCTGCTCCAGCCGGAAACCCCGCCAGCGGTGACGCCCACGGCTGTGGCGCCGGACGCGGCGGCCCCCGCGCCGGTTGCCGCCAAGCCTGTGGCCTCCAAGCCCGCGCCCGCAGCCCCGGTCGTGAGCGAGGCTCGCAAAACTGCCGTCGCCGCGATCGAGCGGCCCGATACGGGCGACGCGGCGATGGATGCCTACAGCTATGGCTTTCGTCTTTGGGACGCGAAATATTATCCCGAAGCGCAGGCACAGCTCAAGGCTACGGTCGACAAATATGGCACATCGTCGGTCGCCAGCCGGGCGCAGAATCTGCTCGGCCGCGCTTATCTGGACGAGGGCAAGCCTGCTTTGGCCTCGGTCGCCTTTTACGAAAATTACCAGAAGCGCCCACGCGGCGACCGCGCGCCCGACAGTCTCGCTTATCTGGGCGAAGCGCTGATCCAGCTCAAAAAGCCCGCCGACGCCTGCAAAGTCTATGCAGAGCTGGAGCAGGTCTATGGGACGAGCCTGTCCGCCAGCCTGCGCGGCATGATGGACAAGGGCCGCACCAGGGCGAAGTGCAGCTGACGAGCCTTCGCGCGGCGCTGCAAGCCCGGCTGATCGCGGCGACACAGGCGCTGGTGGGCGATGACCCGGCGGCGCGCTTTGGTGTCGCGGTGTCGGGCGGGCCGGACAGTATGGCGCTGCTCTATCTGGCCGCACAGTCCTTTGCCGGACGGGTGGCGGCGGTGACCATCGACCATGGCCTGCGCCCCGCCTCCGCCGACGAAGCGGCAATGGTCGCGCGCTGGTGCGCGGGGCAGGGGGTTGCCCACCATGTCGCGACGCCCGACATGCCGCCCACCGGTAACATCCAGTCTTGGGCGCGGACGCAGCGTTATGCGCTGATCGAACAATGGCGCCTTACGCAGGGCATCGACTGGGTCATGACCGCCCATCATGCCGACGATCAGCTTGAAACCCTGCTGATGCGGCTCAACCGGGGGTCGGGGGTTGGCGGCCTGGCCGGGGTGCGGGGCCGATCCGGCACCGTCATCCGCCCGCTGCTCGGCGTGCGCAAGGCCGCGCTGCAGCAACTGGTGGATGATGAAGAGCTGCCGCATGTTCATGATCCCTCCAATGCCGACCCACGGTTCGACCGGGCGGCGCTCCGCGCGGCGCTGGCGGGGGCGGACTGGCTGAACCCGGAAGCGGCAGCCCGCAGCGCAGCGGCATTGGCCGAGGCAGAGGCTGCGCTGGACTGGAGCGTTGCCGAATTGGCGGCGCGGCATGTCGAATGTGACGGCAGGCAGTGGCGTCTCGATCGCACCGACTTGCCGCGCGAATATATGCGCCGTCTGATCCTCCACATGCTGCGCGCCGCAGCGCCCGATGCAGCCTTGCCGCGGGGCGATGCGCTGGACCGTGCGATCGGTGCGGCGCAGGCAGGGGGGCGAGCGAATCTGGGTAACTGGCTGCTGCGGGGTGGATCGGTCTGGACGCTACGTCGCGCACCGCCGCGCGTGAATTCCAGAAAAGTTCCGCAACCCGACGCATGAACCCAACGGACTGCCGTTTTTGTGCGCCGCAACAGTCTTTCCTTAATGCCGCCCATGCGTCATCCTGCATATGAATAAGCGGAGATTTGCAACGATGGTGGAATTTGCGGCCTTGACCTACGGCCTTTTGGCCAGTGTCATCCTTTCGGCAGCGCAACGTAACCATAAGCTGGCCCGGCCGCACCCGCCGCTGTTGCTTTATCTGGGCTATCTTCTTTGCGGCCTTTCTGCGGGGCTGGCGCTGGTGCTGGCCTATCTCGTCATTGTCCAACTCACCGTCGGTTAATCCTTGCCATATAGGGTTGGTCCCAAGCTTGCGCTTTGCCCTACGCGCCCTATCTTGGCCGGTGAAAGAGAGTGATGATGAACGACGAGAAAGACCCGCAGGGCAATCCCTGGATCAAGAGCGCGATGATTTGGGCAGGTGTGATTGTCGCCCTGTTGCTGTTCGTGTCCATGTTCGACAGCCGTTCCGCCTCGACCGCCGGGACTGGCATCGCCTATTCCGAATTCCGCTCGAAAGTGCAGGAAGGGCAGGTCAAGGACGTCGCCATCGCGCCCAACAAGATTTCAGGTACGCTGGCCAGCGGCCAGAAGTTCAGCACCGTTCCTGTCAACGATCCTGGCCTCACCGGTCTGCTTGACGACTATAATGTCAAATATTCAGGGCAGGCCGAGGAACAGCCGAGCTTCTGGATGATCCTCATCTATCAGTCGCTCCCCTTCCTGCTGATCCTCGGCATTGCCTTCTTCGTGCTGCGCCAGATGCAGAAGGGCGGCGGCGCAGGTGGCGCGATGGGCTTTGGCAAGTCGAAGGCCAAGCTGCTGACCGAAAAGCACGGCAAGGTCACTTTCGATGACGTGGCCGGCATCGACGAAGCGCGCGAGGAATTGCAGGAAATTGTCGAGTTCCTCAAGAACCCGACCAAATTTGCCCGTCTGGGTGGCAAAATTCCCAAGGGCGCGCTGCTGGTCGGCTCGCCCGGCACCGGCAAGACGCTGCTGGCCCGCGCGATCGCAGGCGAAGCGGGCGTGCCCTTCTTCACCATCTCCGGCTCCGACTTTGTCGAAATGTTCGTCGGCGTCGGTGCCAGCCGCGTGCGCGACATGTTCGAGCAGGCGAAGAAGAACGCGCCCTGCATCGTTTTCATCGATGAAATCGACGCGGTTGGCCGCCATCGTGGCGCAGGCCTTGGCAATGGCAATGACGAGCGTGAGCAGACGCTCAACCAGCTGCTGGTCGAGATGGACGGTTTCGAGGCCAATGAGGGCATCATCATCGTCGCGGCGACCAATCGTCCCGATGTGCTCGACCCCGCCTTGCTGCGTCCGGGCCGCTTCGACCGTCAGGTTGTGGTGCCGCGTCCCGATATTGAAGGCCGCGAAAAGATCCTGGCCGTCCATATGAAGAAGGTGCCGCTGGCCCCGGACGTCGAACCACGGACTATCGCGCGCGGCACGCCCGGCTTTTCCGGCGCGGATCTTGCCAACCTTGTCAACGAAGCGGCGCTGATGGCGGCGCGACGGGGCAAGCGGCTGGTTGCGATGGACGAGTTTGAAGCAGCCAAGGACAAGGTGATGATGGGCGCGGAACGGCGCTCCATGGTCATGACCGACGATGAAAAGAAGATGACCGCCTATCATGAGGCGGGCCATGCCATCGTTTCGGTACATGAGGCCGCGTCCGACCCGATCCACAAGGCAACGATCATCCCGCGCGGCCGCGCATTGGGCATGGTCATGCGCCTGCCCGAACGCGACAGCTACAGCTATCACCGCGACAAGATGCACGCGAACATGGCCGTGGCCATGGGTGGCCGTGTCGCCGAAGAGATCATCTTCGGCTATGACAAGGTATCGAGCGGCGCATCGGGCGACATTCAATATGCCACCAAGCTGGCGCGCGACATGGTCACCCAATGGGGCATGTCCGACAAGCTGGGTCCGCTGCAATATGAAGAGCAGCAGGGCGAAACCTTCCTTGGCTATTCGCAGAGCGCGCGCGTCCATATGTCGGACGAGACCGCCAAGCTGATCGACAAGGAAATTCGCGGGCTGGTCGAGCAGGGCTATAACCGGGCCAAGGAATTGCTGACCGGTCATGAGGACCAGTTGCACCTGCTGGCCAACGCCATGCTCGAATATGAAACGCTGAGCGGCGACGAGATCAAGGCGTTGCTGGAAAAGGGTGAAATCACCCGCGACGACGGCACGACGATCAAGCCGTCGGTCATTCCGGCGGCCGGTTCCTCCATCCCGCGCGCGGGCAAGCGCAAGGGACCGTTCGGCAACCCATCGCCCGCCGGCGCCTGATCGGCCAAGCTATAAAAGGGCGCGCGACCATGCGGTTGCGCGCCCTTTTTCATGCCCCCGCTACCAGCGCAATAAAATGCCCCAAAGGGACTGGCCGTCCGCGCCCATAGTGGTTACATGGGCCGCCACAAATCCCCCGGAACCAGCCCGCGGTTCCGCATCAGAAAGTGGCATTTTCCATGGATATCCGCCTCGGCCTCACCTTTGACGACGTGCTGTTGCAGCCCGGCGAATCCGACGTGCTGCCCAGTCAGGCGGACACGTCCACCTTCGTTACCCGCGAAATAAAGCTGAACATCCCGATCCTGTCGTCGGCGATGGATACGGTGACGGAAGCCGACATGGCGATCGTCATGGCGCAGCTGGGTGGCATTGGCGTACTGCACCGGAACATGACGGTGGAGGAGCAGGCCGACGCGGTACGCGCGGTCAAGCGGTTCGAGAGCGGCATGGTCGTCAACCCCATCACCATCCTGCCCAGCGCCACGCTGGCCGACGCGCAGATGCTGATGAAGAAGCACCGGATCAGCGGCATTCCGGTGGTGGAAGAATCGGGCAAGCTGGTCGGCATATTGACCCACCGCGACACCCGCTTTGCCGAAAATCCGGCCCAGCCGGTCAGCGAACTGATGACGAAGGATAATCTGGCCGTTGTCCCCGCAGGCGTCAGTCAGGACGAAGCCAAGCGGCTGCTGCACCAGCGCCGGATCGAAAAGCTGCTGGTGGTGGACGATGCCTATCGTTGCGTCGGCCTGATCACGGTCAAGGACATGGAAAAAGCGGTCAACTACCCGCAAGCGACCAAGGACGGCACCGGCCGTCTGCGCGTGGCGGCGGCGACCACGGTGGGCGACAAGGGGCTGGAGCGCAGCGAGGCGCTGATCGACGCGGAATGTGACCTGATCGTCATCGACACCGCCCATGGCCACAGCAAGCAGGTCTCCGCCGCCGTCGAAGCGGTCAAGCGGCTGTCCAACCATGTCCAGGTCGTCGCCGGCAATGTCGCCACCGCCGAAGCGACCCGCGCGCTGATCGGCGCGGGGGCGGATTGCGTGAAGGTCGGCATCGGGCCGGGGTCGATCTGCACCACCCGCGTGGTTGCGGGCGTCGGCGTGCCACAGCTGACCGCGATCATGGATTCAGCCGAAGCCGCCGCCAAGCTGGGCGTGCCGGTGATTGCCGATGGCGGGCTGCGGACATCGGGCGACGTGGCCAAGGCGCTGGCGGCGGGCGCTGGTTGCGTCATGGTCGGATCGCTGCTGGCCGGGACCGCCGAAGCACCGGGCGAAACCTTCCTCTATCAGGGCCGCGCCTATAAAAGCTATCGCGGCATGGGCAGCGTCGGCGCGATGGCACGCGGCAGCGCCGACCGTTATTTCCAGGCGGATATCAAGGACCAGATGAAGCTGGTGCCCGAAGGCATTGAAGGCCAGGTGCCGTTCAAGGGACCGGCCAAGGACGTCATCCATCAGCTCGTCGGCGGCGTGAAGGCGGCGATGGGCTATACTGGCAGCCGCACCATCCCCGACCTCCAGGAACGCGCCCGCTTCGTGCAGATCACCAATGCCGGCCTGTCCGAAAGCCATGTCCATGATGTCACCATCACGCGGGAAGCGCCCAATTATCCGACGCGCTGATAATATTCCCCTTCCGCTTGCGGGAGGGGTTAGGGGAGGGCGTGTGCTGATCGTCGATTACTGCGACATGCCCTCCCCCAACCCCTCCCTAAAGGGAGGGGAGTCATGACCCCCGCCGCCCGCATCCAGGCTGCGATCGAGCTGCTCGACGCCATCATCGCGTCGGCGCGGGATGGTGGGCCTGCTGCCGACACGCTGATCGCGCGCTATTTCAAGGAGCGGCGCTATGCCGGGTCGCGCGACAGGCGGGCGGTGCGTGACCATGTTTATGACGCGATCCGCCGCGCAGGCGAGCGGCCTGATACCGGGCGCGAAGCGATGATCGGGCTGGCGCAGGAGCGGCCCGATCTGGCCGCGTTGTTCGACGGGTCGGCGCATGCGCCGATGCCGATTGAACCGGGTGAGGTGGGTGCCAGCGCCGGGGCGATGCCGGCATGGCTCGCGCCGCTGCTGGCGGCGCCGGTCGAGCAAAATGCCCTGCTGGGCCGCGCGCCAGTCGATCTGCGGGTGAACCGTCTCAAAGCAAGGCCTGCCACCGTCGCGCCGCACCTGCCCGATGCGCAGCCGATCCCCGGATTGCCCGATGGCCTGCGCCTGCCCGAAGGCTTCCCGGTCGAGCAGACCGACCCATGGAAACAGGGGCTGGTCGAAGTGCAGGATGGTGGCAGCCAGATGATCGCGCTGGCCTGCGCCGCTGCGCCCGGCATGACCGTCGTTGATCTATGCGCGGGCGCGGGTGGCAAGACGCTGGCGCTGGCCGCTGCGATGGCGGGGCAGGGCACGCTGATCGCCGCCGATACGATCCGCGCGCGGCTGGCGCGGCTCAGCCCGCGGGCTGAGCGGGCGGGGGCGACCTTCATCGAAACGCTGCTGATCGATCAGGGGCATGAGGGGCGGGGGCTGGACAGCCTGAAGGCCCAAGCCGACGTCGTGCTGGTCGATGCGCCCTGTTCGGGCACCGGCACCTGGCGGCGCAACCCGGAGGCGCGCTGGCGGCTGACGCAGGCGCGACTGGACCGGCTGGTCGCGGAACAGGCGCGCATCCTGGATTTCGCCGCGCCCTTGCTGGCCCCTGGCGGCGCGCTGGTCTATGCTACCTGCGCGCTGACGGATCAGGAGGGACGCGATCAGGTGGACGGCTTTCTGGCCCGGCATGACGGATGGATGGCGGAAACGATCGATATGCCGCTGGGCCGCGCCCATGGCGCTGGCTGGCTGCTGACGCCGGGTCATGATGGCACCGACGGTTTCTTCTTCGCACGCCTGCGCCGGTCGGCCTGAAAGTGGCGGCGTGAAACAGGCCATGGACAAGCGCCCGCAAAATCGCGACACTTGGACCAAATCAGCGCCTGAAACATGGCTGGAGATACTCATGCGTTTTACCCCTGCCTCGATCGCGCTAGCCGCTGTCCTGACCACCGTGTCCAGCGTCGGCCTGACCCAGCGTCCCGACGCGCAGATCGAGCCGCGTTCGATCGAATGGCAGAAGGCGGGAGCCGCGGCTTTTGCGGCGGGCAATCTGAGCGGCGCGACCGATGCGCTGGAAAGCGCGCTGGCACTCGATCCGCGTAACCGCGCTGCCTATGTCGAACTGGCGCAGGTCGCCCGCGCACAGGGGCTTCAGGGCAAGGCGATCCGGCTTTACAAGGAAGCGCTGATGCTCGACCCGACCGATCTGACCGCGCTGGCGGGGCAGGGGGAAGCGATGGTGGAGAAGGGCGCGCTGGCCAAGGCCAAGGAGGTGCTGGCCAGGGCACAGACGCTGTGCAAGGCTGATTGCGCGCCCGTTGGCAAGCTTGCCGCCGCGATCCAGAAAGGCCCGCCTGCCGTGGCGCTGACCGCCAAGGATGCCGTGCCGACTGCCCCCAAGACCGCGCCGACCGAGACGCCGTAAATAGGATTTGCCGCGCTTAACTTCGCACATTTCCCGGCAAATGCGACATTTTCTTATCGGGTTGTGATATATTGTTATGCATGCCGTTTTGGGTATCGACGGTGAGAAAGAGCCTGCGCGCGCAATATAACATGGCGGGCGGCGTGTAGGACAGCAGCCCTCCCATGCGTCTGGTGCGTGGTGGTTTCAGGTAGAATCATCCACCTCCGTTCGTTTCGAG
>NZ_CAVK010000090.1:2500-19899 GCF_000382885.1 Sphingobium indicum BiD32 | reverse complement strand
CGGCAGGCCCGCGCCGCTCGCCCGAAGCGCCGGCGTTCACCCTCACAGCACACCGGCCAGAACGAGAACTGCCGCCCAGCACAGGAGCGCGCCCAGGAGGATGAGCAAGAGGGACAGGCCCGGCGACAGGCGGGTTTCGTGGACCCGCGCCTCATAGTCGGCGGCGTCCATGTCGGGCGTTACCTCCATCACCAGCCAGGCCGCGACAAAGGTGCGCAGGCGGGCAAGGAGGGAATGCGAAGAGGGAAATTGGGTCATGGGGTTCTCCATGACGAGCGGCCGCGAGACTCTCTCCCGGCTTCCTGCCCGTCACGAGACCTCCCGGCTGCCCTCTATCTCTCGCCTGCCCTTACCCTGAAATCGTCCGTCCGGCATGGACCGAGCACGCCAGGACGGATTGGCCTTGTCCTTATGTTCTCGATATGTTCCATTTCTTTCATGGAGCGAATCGAAAGAGATGAACTGTCCGCCATCCTGCTGGCGGCGCCGGGATGGGCACGCGTCGGACTGACGATGCCGGACGAGCGGATGCGCGAACGCGCCGCCGACACGCTTGCGGCAACGATCATCGAACAGCTGGAAAGAACGCCCGCGCCCGACCCCAACCAGTTCAGGCTTCCGCTCTGAGTCCTTCGGCCTTGAGCGACGCGGCATCGAACACGCCCCGCCGGACCGCGAGGCGATCGGAGAAGGTCACGACATTGGTGCGCCCGTCGCGGTCGACCTGGGTGAAACGCAACAGGTCGCCCTTGAGGATTTCGATCGTCACCGGCGGCAGTTCGTCCAGTGGATCGTGAAAGGTCTGGCGGTTCTTGGGCATCTGCGAATCCTCTGCCGATATCGCGGCTCTTATAGCATGGATCGGGCTGAGGCCGATCACCGATGCTCGTCGGGCACATCCTCCTCATGGCCCTGCCAGACGATCTGGTCGCCTTCATAGATGGTGACGAAACCCCGCCCGCGCACGATTGGCGGGGGTGGCTTCGCGCAGAAGTTGAGACACCCGAAGGTATCGACCGTCGCAGCAAAGGCGAGCGGCTTGCCATGCTGCATCAGCACCCGGTCGCAGGTGCCCGACGGCCGCTTGACCCGCCGTTTGGACAGGCCAAGCTGAAGCGCCTCATAAGCGCGCGCCTCCCATTCGGAAGGCGGCGACCAGTATCGGCAATATTTACAATAATGCGGACCTGGCGGAAGTCTCTCGGGTTCATCGTCGAGCGGCGGCCCACCATTATGACCGGCACGGGCGCGCGGATCACTCATGATCCGCGTCCCTGTTCGAGCCAGGTGCGGAGGCGCTGGCGCATGACGCCGATCCCGGCGTTGATCTCGGTGATTTCGCCATCGGGAGTGATGCAGCGCATCTCGCGGAAACCTTCGAGGAAGGCGCGCATCACCTTGAGATAAAGGCCGCCGCCCACCAACGCGATGTCGGTAAACGGCCGCGTGCCGTGATAGCAGAGGCTGGCGATCTCGGAGCCGGGATGCGAGCCGTAATTGTCGGGTTTGTTCGGGCTTGGCGGCCGCGGCCAGCCTGTCGTCATGCCACCCGCAATCATCCGGTCAGCGAGATCAGGCGACAGACGCGCGTCATAGTCCTCGATCGGCCGGTCACCGGCGCCGAAGCCGTAGCGCGCCGACAGGAAGCCGACACGCGCGCGCTTGCGATCGGGATCGACGCTGCGCCAGGTCTGCCAGAGCGGCCCGTCATAGCGCTCCCACGCCGGCATCCATCCGGGATCATGGCGCTTGGTGGCCGAGCAGGTGAGGATCAGTAGCCGATGCGAGAAACCGCCCGTGCGGGTGTGCGGCACATCGACGCGCACCACGCGGATTGGACGGCCTTGCTCGACCTCGGCGAGCCGCCCGATCAGGGCAATGTCAGCATCGGTGCAGACACCGCGAACATGGAAAGTCGCAAGGCCGTCGGCTTCGACCGGCGGCACAGCATCGATGAACAGGATGCCATGGCCGAGATTGCCGCAATATTGCGGACATTCGACAGCTGCATGACCGGGTGCCGGCTCGATCCTGCGCTGACCGACGCGCCTGAAAGCATCGGCGAAGCAACGGGGATCAGGCGTCACACGCGCTTGCAGACGGGCGTGATATTTCCACGGCGGCCGTCCCGGATCGACTTTGCCAATGCGGATATGGTGCAACAGGTCCGCGAAGCTGGAGGGATCGGCCGGATAGGGACAATCCCGCCACGCCCGTCGGATTGTCCGGCGCTGTGCTTCGGGAAAGGCGAACAGGCTCGCCCGTGCCGAGCGCCAGACGGCGGCGCGCGCGTCCCGCCGGTCCTGCTGCTGGCGGGGCCACCATTCGGCCCGGCGCGCCATCTCCTCCTCAACGCTATGCTGCCCTCTGGCGATCAGGTCGGCGAAAAGCGGCAACGCCTCGCGCTCGCGGCGCTGCTTATGGGCGAAGGCGGCCCGTTTGCGCGACGTCTCCTCATAGGCGGTGGGCCGGGGCCATTTGGCGAAGCGCATCACGCACCGCCTTTCGCGGCCCTGGCAGCCCGGTAGAGGATGCGTTCGCCTTCGATCAGTGAGCCGGCACGGCAGGCCGCTTCGGCATAGACCGAGAGCGGGAACGCGCCTTCGAACAGCGTATCCCGCTCAATGCCGAGACCGAAGGGCAAGCGGATCGATTGCAGCTCGTCCAGCGCAAAACTGCCCAGGTCCGGACAGCCGAAACCGAGGTCCGCAAGGCCGAAGAAAATGTCGTCCTCATCCAGCTCGGTCGCAAGCCAGGTGGCCGCACCGACAGGGTTAAAGAAGCGGACCACCGGCACGGGATCGGGTGCAGGATCGCCGCTACGGAGCGCTTCGATGCGGGCGAGGTCGTTGGCGCGAAGCTGCTCGCGCAATTCGGGGGTCAGGAGGATCATGCCGCAGCCCTCCCTTCAAGGGCCATGGCGCAGTCGGGATCGGGGTCCGGATCGTCGTCATTGGCGGCAAGCACCGCTTCCGGCCGGAAGGCGAGCAGATAGTCAGCCGCCTTCGACGCGGCACTAGCCGCGCGCAGGATGGCGCGATGATCGTCCTTGAGGATTTCAAGCCAGGAGCCTATATAATCGGCGTGTCGGACGGTGGGTGCGATTCCCAGCGCAGCGCAGCAGTAAGCTGCTGAAATCTCTGCAATAAGTTCTTCCCGCGCATAGCCGGGCGATCCGAAGATACCACTCTGATCGCGATTGAGACGCGAGGGGTGGCCGACCCAGTGCGACAGCTCATGCAGCGCCGTCCGGTGCCAGTTCACCGGCTCGAAATAATCGTCCGGCCGTGGCACCTGCACATAGTCATGGCGCGGGGAATAATAAGCCATTGCTCCGCCAATGCGGAAATCGGCACCGGTTGCTGCGATCAGCGCCTCGGCCTGCGGGAGGATCAGCCCTTCGGGGATCGGCGGCGGCGGTTCGCAGATATGGGCGGGAAGCCCGTCGCATTGCTCGACCGAAAAGACGGTGAAGCTCTTGAGGAAGGGGATGCCGCCCGAAGGTTCGCGTCCTTCATTCTCGGCGCGACGCCGCTCTTCGCCGGGGATGAAGCGGCGAGTATAAATGATGCCGACGCCATGCTCACCCTTACGCACCGAGCCGCCGAGCGCGATTGCCTGCCGGAAGGTCAGGAAAGCGTGTCCGGCAAAGCCGCGTTCGACGACGGCGTTCCACAGCGTCAGGATATTGAGGCCGCTGTAACGCCGGTTGCTGACGGCATTGTAGGGCATGCCGATCGCGGCGCGGGACGAACCCCAGGGCTGAACCCAGGGCACGCGCCCGGATTCGAGTTCGGCGATGATGCGGTTGGTGATCTGTTCGTAGAGGTTCACCCGTTCGGTCGTCGAGCGGGTGCGGCGTGAAGATGCCATGGCCTGTCTCCGCGGCGGGCCGGCGGCGAGCCTCTCTCGCCACCCTCAACCCGTCACGGCCAACCGGCTTTCCTCTCCCTCTATTGGGGCGTTACGGGGCGCGAGCCCCGTTCGAAGGGGTCCGGGGAGACTCGCAAAGCGTGGCTGCCCGGCAGGGGAAGGCTTTCCCCTTTAAGCCCACGACAAAGAAATTCTGGAAACTTTCATATTTTGGAAGTATCAAGAACTTCATGTCCTCCCTGGCACAGCAGATTAAGGCGGCAGGTCTCGCCGATCATATCCTGAGCGAACGCCAGTTGGGACGCTTGCTCGGCGGCGGCGATGCGCGGCGTTATGGTTTGGTCAATCGCGCGCTCAAGGATGGCTCGCTGCTCCGGGTCAAGCGCGGCACCTATCTGCTAGGATCACGCTATCGCAGCGAGATGGTCCATCCCTTCGCGATCGCGCAAAGTCTGCTGCCCGGGAGCTATGTCTCCTTCGAAAGCGCGCTCGCTTATCATGGCTGGATTCCCGAAGGTGTCTTCGTCACCGCCAGCGTCTCGCCGGGGCGCAAGACGCTGCATTATGAGACGCCGGACTTCGGCCCCTTCGATTTTCACCCGCTCGCCATCGCCGACTATCGCTTCCTGACCGGCGTTGATCGGACCCCCATCGGCAACCTCACGGCGTTCGTCGCGCAGCCCCTGCGCGCGCTGATGGATCTCGTCGCGCTGCGCAAGCAGCCATGGACCGGGATCGACTGGGTCATCGAGGGAATGCGGATCGAGGAAGACAGGCTTGCCGCGCTCCGTCGCAAGGACTTTGCCAAGCTCCAACCCGTGTACAAGCACAAGGCAGTCAACGCCTTCCTCGCCGCGCTGGAAAGCACCGTACTCCCGGCCAGAAAGCAATCACCAGCCCATGATTGACATCATCAAGGAAAAGCTGCGCCGATATGAAGCGGTCAATGCGCTCGAGGAGGAGAATGCCGTCAAGGAAATCCTCCAGGAGATCGCGCTCTATGCCCTGTGGCGCGGCGATTTCTTCGACGTCGCCTTGTTCCAGGGTGGCACCTCGCTGCGCATCCTGCATGGCCTGCCCCGCTTTTCGGAGGATCTGGATTTTCTGTTGCGCGTGCCTGACCCGGATTTCGACTGGTCGCCCTATCTCAAGATACTGGTCGAGGTCTTCGAGCAGTTCGGGCTCAAACTCGACGCGCTGCCCAAAGCGAAGATGGACAGCGCGATCCGGCAGGCCCTGCTCAAGAATGATTCGATCGCGAGCCAACTCGACCTGTCCTTCGCGGGAACCGGCAAACCCCGGACGATCCGGATCAAGCTGGAGATCGATGTTAACCCACCCACCGGCTCGTACGAGGATGCGACCTATCTCGACTTCCCGGCCGATCATGAAGTGCGCCACCAGGATCTGCCATCCAATTTCGCACTCAAGATCCATGCCCTGCTCTGCCGCGGCTTCCTCAAGGGCAGGGATTGGTATGATTTCTCCTGGTATGTCGCCAGGGGAACCGCGCCCAACCTCACCCTGCTCCGCACCGCGCTGATTCAGGCTGGCCCATGGGCAGGAGACGAGAGCATCGTCGTCGACATGCCCTGGCTCAAACAGGCGCTCGGCGACACAATCGCGAAGATCGACTGGAACGCGGCGGCCGAGGATGTACGCCGCTTCCTGCGCCCCGCCGAAACCAAATCGCTCGACCTATGGAGCGAGCGCTTCTTCCTCGCCAAGCTTGACCGGTTAACCCCTCTTTCGAGGGAGACGGACAATGCATGACTGCCCACCTCCCAAACAAGCGCTCGAAGCCTGGCTCAAAGCCTATGGTACGGTGCGCGGCGGCAATTACGGCCATCTCCTGCTCGAGCAGCAGCAGGAAATCGATGACGAGTTGATCACCGCGCTGCGCCCCTATTTCGAGTCGGCGCATCTCGATGCCCGGGAATATTTCCACCGCAAGATCGGCATCAGCCTGCATCCCGACGGTGCGGCGGCGCCTGTCATCGCCTATCCCAACTGCCTGCCGTCCAAGGCGCTCAGGGGCCTGTTCGGGGAAGTGATGGCCGGCCTCGTAACCGAGGCCTATCAGGAAGACTTTGTCGGTCAGCATGCCTGGCGCGTGCCGATCTTTCTGTTTCGCGAACATGATGATGTCGAGAAATATCTCTGGGCGCTGCGCTTCGATCCGGAACGTGTGCGGGAAATCTATGGCCGCCACGGCACAGATTTTGTCGGCATCGCCTTGAATGGCGGCGGTGAAGTCATCCGCGTCATTGCCGGCGAAGCCAAGTGGCGAAAGACGCTGACCGAATCGGCGGTGGCGGCGCTGCTGCACGGCAAGAAGGTGCGCAATCCGGACACGAACGAACTCGAGCATAATGGCAAGGGGATCTGGTTCGAGATGAACCGGGACACAGCCATCCCACATGGCCTGCGGCAATTGCAGTTCCTGCTCGAACAGCGTGACCGGGAAGGCCATGCGGCGACGATCGTATCGATTGACCGTGCTGTCATGCAACTCGGACCACAGCCCGAGCGAACCGACCTTGTCGTGATCTGCGGCAATGGCGCCGCCAAACGTGAGGCGAGTGAGACCGTCGTGGGCTGGGAGGAAAGGCCCGCCGATTACAAGGCCGGACGGGATCTGCAGGTTGTCGAGGTCATTCTGGAAGATGGCGACAGCCTGATCGATGACCTCTACGCCCTTCTCTGGAGTGAGGGCTGATGGCTGCGCTTGACGAAGAACGCCTGGTCCTGGCCGAACAGATCCGGCAGGCCCTCGCAATCGAGAACGCGCTCACCCGGCCCCAGGCGCGCGCCTATGTCCGCTGTCTGCAGACGACCTGGCAGGTTCCAACGATTGGCTGGGGCGACCGCGAATCGGCAAGTCAGTTGAACGACGCGCGCCGGCTTCTTCACGCCGCCCATATATTCAGCACAATCGAAGGCCGAGAATCCCCCCGAGCGGTCGATTGCTACCGGCGAACGGGAGAAATTCTCGAATGGCTCTCGCGGGCCGAGGATGGCGTGCGCGGCATCGTACCCATCGAACTTCTCGCCGCTGCGGCGTACCAACTAGGCGGTTTGCCCGCGATGGCGTCGGGGCTGCTGGATCAGATCGAGAGCGAGCATGAAGGTGTCCGCCTCTATTCCGCCTTCCTCCGCGCGGATTTCGACAGGGTCGTGCAGCGGAGCGCCGCCTTTTGGCGAGCCAATCCCGGACTGACGAGCGCAGACGCCGAGAACGCCATATTCGCCGCCATGCACGGTGAAGACGATACGCCCGGTTTCCTGTGGACCGTGACCGTCGAACTGGTGCGCTCGCTCGGCCTGATCGCCGACAGCCTTCGACGCGGGGACGATGAGCGTTTGGCGCCCGCGATGGCCAAGCTGCGAGCGTTGGACGACCTTGCCAACCAGCTGTTCAGCCATGATGCCGCGCTGGTGATCGGGCTGATGCGACAGGTTGCAGACCGCTATGTCGCCGCATCGATTTTCACCCCGCTGCGGCGCCTTGCTGCCTTGCGTCCGGAACGCACCGACCGGCTGCTACGCTATGCCCGTGACCAGTTCAGCCGCAATCGGGGCATCCTATGGACGTCCCAGCTTCATGGGATTGAACGGCTTCTTCGGGAATCGAGTTTCGCGCTTTGCACCCCCACGGGGTCAGGCAAGACGCTTGTCGCCAATCTGGCCCTCATCAAGGAATTGCTGCTCAGAGCGCCGGACGGGCTCGGGCCATTGGCGCTCTACATTGTCCCTTCAAGAGCGCTCGCTGGCGAGGTGGAAGCCAAGCTCAGTTCGGAGTTGCGTGGCGATGTCATCGTCACCGGTCTCTATGGCGGTGCGGACTGGGGGATTACCGATGCCTGGCTGACCAGTGAAGAGCCGGTGGTCCTGATCGCCACCGTCGAAAAGGCCGATGCCCTGCTGCGCTATCTGGGCAAGCTGCTGATCGCGCGGCTCTCCCTGCTGATCATTGATGAAGCGCATCAGGTCGTGCCCGAAGCCAGCGAGGCGACGGCCGTCAGCTTTTCCGACCACAGCAATCGATCGCTCCGCCTCGAGAACCTTGTGTCGCGAATCCTTGCCCAGCGCCCGGAAGTCACCCGGATTGCGCTGACGGCAGTAGCGGGCGGCGCATCCGGCCCGGTGGCGCGATGGATCGAGGGACATGCAGAAGCCAAGGCGGTCGGCGTCCGATACCGCAGCACGCGGCAGGTGATCGGTGTGCTGGAAACCGCGCCGGGATCATCCGGGCAGATCCTGCTCGACCTCATGAATGGTAAGCCGCTCTATCTGCGGGGCCAGGAGAACCCCGTCTATCTCCCGCTTCGTTTCGCGCCCATGCCCCTGCTGGCGGCGCAATGGCGTAACAGCCTCAATCGTTTCAACAGCCTGAGCGTCCTGTGGACGGCTCTACATCTGGCCCGTGAAGAGCAGCGCATCCTGATTTCGGTCGCGCAGGAGCCCGAGCAGACGATGCGCTGGTTCAGCGAGGCACTGGCCCTCGGCGCCTGGGAAGCGGTCGTCGAATTCGAGCGGCCGGAAGGATTTCTGGGCGACCGCTTCGATGAAGCCCGTGCCGCATGCCTCGATTATTGCGGGGCCGATTCTTTCGAACTGTTCCTGCTCGATCGTGGCATCGCCACTAGCCATGGCCAGATGCCGCAGCGGCTACGCCGCCTGATGGTCGAGATGATCGATCGGAAAATCTGTCCAATTACAGTGGCGACGGCCACGCTGACCGAAGGTGTCAATCTCCCGTTCGACCTTATCTTTCTGACTTCACTCAAGCGACGCTCCTGGGATCCGGTCGAGGAAGCCCCGATCGTCGCGCCATTCTCTACATCAGAGTTCCGCAACCTGGCTGGTCGAGCCGGGCGACCCGGCGCCGCACGCGGTATCGAGGGTATGACGCTGGTGGCGTTGCCGACACGGATTTCGACGACGTCGAATTCGACGAAGCCGAAGGCGCCCAGACCCGTTCAGGAACGCCAACTTCGCGAGTGGACGGCCGAGTATCAGGAACTGACCCGCAGATTGCTCGCCGAGGAACAGGAAGCCGATGCGGCCGAAAGCCCGCTGGCGCTGCTATTGACTCGAATCTGGCGCAAGGCGAACGAATTGCTGCGAATAGCGCCGGACGCTTTCATGGACTGGCTGGAGCGAACAGCTCCGGGAACCGTCAGCGGCGATGCGGGGACGGGAGCAAGCGATCCGACATCGCGCCTCGCCGATGCGATGGATGAACTCGACAGCGTGCTGCTGACCGCGCTTGCCGAGACGGAGCGCGATGAAGAGGGGGCGATGACGCCCGCCCGCGCCGAAGAACAGTTACGCGCGCTTTGGGCAAGGACATTCACGGCCGTCGCGGCCGAGCAGGAGGCGTGGCTGGAGGTCGCATTCATCCGTCGCGGCAGTGGGATCATCCAGCATATCTATCCCGACGCTGGCGAACGGCAGCGCCTCTACCAATATGGATTCACGCCTTGGGTGGGTCGGCGTTTTGAGGCGGTTGCGGCGCAGATCCTGGCCTCGATTGCCGGCGCGGTCGACTATGGTGCGCTCGACGCCGAAGGGCGGATCGACCTGTTCGAGCAAATTGGCAGCCTTCTCGAGGGCGATAAGGGATTCGGATTCCGCGTGCGCCCTACCCTCGGTGATCAGGCGCTGCTCGATCAATGGAATGACGTGCTGGGCTGGTGGATGAACGAGCCGGGCGCCAGAGCTCCGGACGCGGAAAGCCTGCGCGCGTGGCAACGCTTCGTGGCCGACAATCTCGAATTCCGGCTGGGCGTCGCGATTGGCGCTGTTGTCGCCAAAGCCTGGTCCGATGGCGCGCCTGACGCCGTGACCACGCCGACGCTGGCGGACTGGAAGCAAACGACCGGCTTGCCATGGTTCGGCTTCTGGGCGCGAGAACTGCTGCGTTGGGGCACCCATGATCCCTTCGTTGCCTTCTGCCTTTCGCAAGGACTGGCGCGGACCAGAGAAGCAGCCACGGCCCGGCGCCTGGAATTCGATGCATGGATCGAGGAAGATATCGATGAGCCGGACAGCGAAGATCGCATCGACCCTCAACTCTTCCAGCGCTGGCAGGCGAGCTTGCCGCGACGGGAAATGCCCGAAACAGCCCCGGAGTTATTCAACGCTGACCTCACCGGTACGAATGGCCATCGGCAACGATACGCGGTCATACCCGTGGAGGAAGGTGAAAGAATGCGCTGGCTTGATCCCGCCGGCTTTGAGCTTGCTGTTTCGAATGGAAGAAAGCCGGACGGCCGGGGACCTTTCCGGAGCGATTTCGAACTTCGCACAACAGGAAAACAGGCGGCCGTGATCCGCATCTTCCGACCGGTTTGAGAGAGGTCAGACACGCAGATGAAGCTGTTTTTGCAGGATCAACTCGAGGCAATTGCGGGGGCGCTCGGTGACACCGACAACGGCCTGCAGAACAGTGAAATCGGCTTTCTGCTTCAGTCTGCCAAAATGGTCGATCCTGGCCAGAGCACGAAACGGTTACGCATTTATAATGCGTTCGCGGAAAGTCAGAACAGCAAGCGCAATAGGACCCATGTGCTGGAGTTCATCCGGCTCGCGATGAGTCCGGCACGCTACAGCCGCGAACCCCATCGCTTTGAACCGATGCGCGCTGCGCTCAATCAGGCGCTGGCCTTCGCCGGCCTTGTCGTTGACGAAACAGGCGCACTGAAAAGCGTAGTGCAGGCGACGACCCTCCCTGAAGCGCAACGCCGGGCGCGCGATTTACGGACGGACCTGGAAGGTCGCGGTGTTCACGCCGACGTTCTTGCATTTTGCAGGGCGGAGTTACTGGCCGATAATTATTTTCATGCTGTGCAGGAAGCGGTGAAGAGCGTAGCCGATAAGATGCGGCGCCTGACCGGCGTCACTGACGACGGCGGCAGTCTCGTCGATCGGACGCTTGGCGGGATATCTCCGATGCTGGCCATCAATTCCCGATCGACGGTCAGCGAGAGAAGCGAACAAAGCGGCTTTGCCAATCTCGTCAGAGGCACGTTTGGCATGTTCAGGAATCCCACAGCGCATGAGGCGCGCATCCATTGGGAGATGACCAAGGATGATGCGGAGGATTTGCTGACGATCGTGTCGCTGATCCACCGCCGTCTCGACCGGTCGACGCGGACATCGCATCCCTAGGCGCAGCAAAGGCTGAGCAGTGGCGATCTATTAGGCTGCCCGGTCAGCAAATGCCTGACGCTCACTTGGACACCTCGAAGAACCCGGTAATTTTGTCGTGACCGCATCTGGACGGGTGCCGGAGGCATGAATGGCTTGGCTATTTGCCCGATTTCCGGCTGATCTTGGCGTTTCCGGCTCCTCTTTGGGGCCGTTTTGATGTCATGCAGGCGCAGTTCGCCCCTCAAGCCATACGGTCGCGTCCGTCAAGGTGGTGTAATTTCGGCTGTGGCCGTGGGCCATCGTCAGGCGGCTTTGGCGGTGATGTGTAGGGGCTGATTTTCCTCCTCGATCATGGGTTGGTTGAGTTCGGCCATGCCTTCGATCTGCATGTATCGGTGCTGGAGCTGCCACTCGTCGTTCTGCTCCATCAGCACAGCCCCGACGAGGCGGATGATGCTGTCTTCGTTCGGGAAGATTCCGACGACGTCGGCGCGGCGCTTGACCTCCTTGTTGAGCCGCTCGAGCGGATTGGTTGAGTGTAACTTCGTGCGGTGCTGGGTGGGAAAGCCGGTGTAGGCGAGCACGTCGGTTTCGGCCTCGTCCATGCAGGCGCCGAGCTTGGGCCAACGGGTGCGCAACTGGTCGGCGACCTGTCGCCAGACCTGCGTTGCGCTTTTCTGATCGGGCTGCAGGAAGACCTGGCGGATCGCGGCGGCGACGACAGTGTTCTGGCCCTTGGGCACATAGGACAGGGCATTGCGCATGAAGTGCACCCGGCAGCGCTGCCAGGTGGCGCCCATGACGCGGGTGATCGCGCCCTTGAGGCCCTCGTGAGCATCGGAGATGACCAGCTTCACGCCGGTAAGACCGCGCCGAACAAGGTCCTTCAGGAAGTCGGACCAGAAGACCTCCGCTTCCGAGGGGCCGATATGCAGGCCGACGATCTCGCGCCGGCCCTCGGTGTTGACGGCCATGGCGATTATTGCGGCAACGCTGATGATCCGCCCGCCTTCGCGTACCTTGAGATAGGTGGCATCGAGCCAGAGATACGGCCATTCGCCGGTGAGCGGGCGTTTCAGAAAGGCATGGACGCGCTCGTCAATGTCCTTGCAAAGCTTGGAGACGGTGGACTTGGAGATGCCGGTCATGCCCATGGCCTGGACGAGTTCATCGACCCGCCGGGTGCTGACCCCGCCGATCCACGCTTCCTGGATCACCGCAACCAGCGCTTTCTCGACCATCTTGCGGGGCTCAAGGAAGCCCGGAAAGTAGGACCCAGCACGCAGCTTGGGGATTTTCAGGTTCAGCGTGCCTACCCGGGTATCCAGCGAACGGTCGCGATAGCCGTTGCGCCAGGTCGCGCGCTCGCTGCTGCGTTCGTGGCGACCCGCGCCGATCAGGCCATCAACGTCGGCCTCCATGATCAGCTGCAGCACGTTCTCGGCGATGGTGCGCAAAAAATCCGGTTGGCCGCCCTTCGCAGCAAGCTCTTCGATCAGTAATCTGTCCTCGGTCATCGGGAACTCCTCTTCGTCACGGTTGAAGTGTGCAAACTCCACCATAACGATGAACCCGGTGGCCACCAGCGACGCCGCATTCCGGGGTGGGGCATGCCCCACCCCGGAATACACCATCGCCTACACCGGAAATTACACCACGAGCGCGGACGCTAACAGCCATACCAGGCGTTGGAAGTTATAGACCAGGTTGGCCATGCCGATCTTGATGGTGGCGCGGGCGATACCGATGGTGCGCACGACGAGCCCCATCCGGTGCTTTTGCCCCGCAAACACATGCTCGACCTGGGCGCGGATTTTGGATCGCCGCGTGTTGGCCCTGGCGATCCGTTCCGGCAGCGGCTGCCTTGGCTTGCGCCTCTGGTGGATATGGCTCTTGAACATGCCTGCTGCCAGGAACGCTTCGTTCTTCTTCGAACGGTAGGCCGTGTCTGCCCAGACGCCCGAACCGGTATTGATCCTGCTGATCAGGCCTGGGAGCCGAGCCCCGTCATGGGCATTGGCGGCGCTGGCATTCCAGGTGCGGATTAGTCCATGGGCTTTGTCGATGCCGATATGATTCTTGTAGCCGAACATCGGGATGGCGAGATCGACGGGCTTTGCCGCCTTCGGATCGGCGCCTTCCCGGACCTTGGCCTTGCTGTACTTGATCGACCAACGCGCATCGCGGTCCTTTTGTCGGGCCTTGGCCGGCTTCCAGTCCTCGGGCACACGGCCTTCCTTGATGGCTGCTTTCTCAGCTTCAGTGTTGCGCTGTTTGGGCGCCGGCACCACCGTGGCGTCGATGATCTGGCCGCCCATGGCGAGATAGCCGCGATCCTTGAGCGCAGCGTCGAAGCGGGCGAACAATCGGTCGATCGCCTTGGCCTGCACAAGCCGCTCCCGGAACAACCACACCGTCGTCGCATCCGGCACGGTGCCATCGAGGCCAAGCCCCAGAAAACGCTGAAACGACAGCCGGTCCTTGATTTGGAACTCGGTCGCTTCGTCCGACAGGGAATAAAGCGCCTGCACCACCAGAATCTTGAACATCATGACCGGATCGAACGGCGGGCGCCCGCCCTTACCGCGGACGCTCCGGCGCAGGGCGGCAATCAATGGACCGCGGAACACCTCAAAATCCACCACCGAACCCAAGCGCTCCAGCGGATCGCCCGCCGCGCTCAGCGCCTCGTACCGGTCCGAAAGATCAAAGAAACCCGGCTGCCCTGCCATTACCGCCTCCGACGCATCGTTGGCGAAGTGAATCAAATCCAACCTTCAAAGGCCAGAGTTTTTCGAGGCGTCCACTTTACTCCCCGCGATCCAGAGAGATGGTTGAAACGGGCGTATCCGCCTTGGGGCAACTGCCAAGCCGCCGATTTCGGTTCGCGGTCGGGCCACTTTCCCGAGTCGGAAGGGTCGCAGAACCCCGCCGCAGATTTTTTTGCACGCACTCGCACGAGCAAGGCGCACGCAAACTACGCCATTCTTTCCTCAAAAGTGATTCCGATATGATTCCGGGGCTGATTTTTGCTTCCGGATTCCGGGCACTAAAAAACCCGTCAACTCGTTGAGTTAACGGGCTTTTAGATGGTTGCGGGAGTAGGATTTGAACCTACGACCTTCAGGTTATGAGCCTGACGAGCTACCGGGCTGCTCCATCCCGCGTCACCAAAGGATAAAGGGCGGACCTTTTGGGTCCGCCCTTTTATCGAGATCATGAATGGGTTTTGTGTGATCCGATATATGCGCGTGCTTCAATGCCTGGCGACGCCCTACTCTTCCAGTGCTTGAGCAATAGTACCATCGGCGCAGTCAGGTTTCACGGCCGAGTTCGGGATGGGATCGGGTGGGTCACAGACGCTATGGTCACCAAGCAATGAAGCAGGCGCATATAAGGGGGTTTTAATCGATACCGTGCACGTTTTGGTAAATGTATATCTGGGCTGGCTTAACAACCGACCATGTCCGACGTTTCTGTTTCCAGAGCTGTCATTGATGGTGGGACTCTGCGGTTCACAAGTGAACCGTTTAAGCGCGAATAGGACAATTAGTATCGGTTAGCTCCATGCGTTACCGCACTTCCACATCCGATCTATCAAGGTCGTGGTCTTCGACCGTCCTATGAAATCTTATCTTGAGGGAGGCTTCCCGCTTAGATGCTTTCAGCGGTTATCCCGTCCATACATAGCTACCCTGCTGCGCCACTGGCGTGACGACAGGTACACCAGAGGTATGTTCAACCCGGTCCTCTCGTACTAGGGTCAACTCCTCTCAAATTTCGACGCCCACGGCAGATAGGGACCAAACTGTCTCGCGACGTTCTGAACCCAGCTCACGTACCACTTTAATTGGCGAACAGCCAAACCCTTGGGACCTGCTCCAGCCCCAGGATGTGATGAGCCGACATCGAGGTGCCAAACGATTCCGTCGATATGAGCTCTTGGGAATCATCAGCCTGTTATCCCCGGCGTACCTTTTATCCGTTGAGCGATGGCCCTTCCACGAGGGACCACCGGATCACTATGACCGACTTTCGTCTCTGCTCGACTTGTCAGTCTCGCAGTCAGGCGGGCTTATGCCATTGCACTCTAACAGACGGTTTCCAACCGTCCTGAGCCCACCATCGCGCGCCTCCGTTACTCTTTAGGAGGCGACCGCCCCAGTCAAACTACCCACCACAGAGGGTCCCTGCACCGGATAACGGTGCGAGGTTAGACATCAGAAAACAGCAGGGTGGTATTTCACCTATGGCTCCACATCAACTGGCGTCGATGCTTCAAAGCCTCCCACCTATGCTACACAGCTCTTTCCTAATGCCACTCTGAAGTTGCAGTAAAGGTGCACGGGGTCTTTCCGTCTAACCGCGGGTACTCCGCATCTTCACGGAGAATTCAATTTCGCTGAGCATATCCTGGAGACAGTGGGGAAGTCGTTACGCCATTCGTGCAGGTCGGAACTTACCCGACAAGGAATTTCGCTACCTTAGGACCGTTATAGTTACGGCCGCCGTTTACCTGGGCTTCAATTCAGTGCTTGCACACCTCCTCTTAACCTTCAGGCACCGGGCAGGCGTCAGGCCCTATACGTCGTCTTGAAGCCGACTTAGCAGAGCCCTGTGTTTTTGCTAAACAGTCGCTACCCCCTGGCCTGTGCCCCCCATCAGTGCTTGCGCATAGATGGGGCCTCCTTCTTCCGAAGGTACGGAGGCAATTTGCCGAGTTCCTTCAGGATACTTCTCTCAAACGCCTTGGTATACTCTACCATTCCACCTGTGTCGGTTTAGGGTACGGTCTATACGGAGGGGCTATTTCCTGGGACGATTTCACAGCCTGGAGCAATCCAATAAGCCCAGACCATTTACACCATCCGTCACACACCTCCAGGCCCACGAATATTAACGTGGTTCCCATCGACTACCCCCTTCGGGCTCGTCTTAGGGGCCGGCTTACCCTGCTCAGATTAGCTTTAAGCAGGAACCCTTGGAATTTCGGCGACAGTGCATCTCACACTGTTAATCGCTACTCATGTCTGCATTCGCACTTCCGATACCTCCACGACCCATTACCAGATCGCTTCAACGGCCTACGGAACGCTCCGCTACCGCTCAGTCAAAAGACTGAACCCTAAGCTTCGGTGCATCACTTTAGCCCCGTTACATCTTCGCCGCAGGATCTCTTGTTTAGACCAGTGAGCTGTTACGCTTTCTTTAAAGGATGGCTGCTTCTAAGCCAACCTCCTGGTTGTTTTGGAAATCCCACATGCTTTCCCACTTAGTGATGACTTGGGGACCTTAGCTGTAGGTTAGGGCTGTTTCCCTTTTGACGACGGACCTTAGCACCCGCCGTCTGTCTGCCGAACTAGACTCGTTGGTATTCGGAGTTTGGTTAGTGTTGGTAGATCTCGCGACCCCCGCAACCATCCAGTGCTCTACCCCCAACGGCAATCATTCGACGCTCTACCTCAATAGATTTCGCGGAGAACCAGCTATTTCCCGGCTTGATTGGCCTTTCACCCCTAAGCACAACTCATCCGACAATTTTTCAACATTGAACGGTTCGGCCCTCCAGTGCGTGTTACCGCACCTTCAGCCTGGTCATGCATAGATCGCCGGGTTTCGGGTCTAATGCATCAAACTCTATTCGCCCTATTCAGACTCGCTTTCGCTGCGCCTACACCTAACGGCTTAAGCTTGCTTGATACACTAAGTCACAGACCCATTATGCAAGAGGTACGCGGTCAGGTCTCAAGGACCCTCCCACTGCTTGTAGGCATCCGGTTTCAGGTACTGTTTCACTCCCCTCATCGGGGTGCTTTTCACCTTTCCCTCACGGTACTGGTTCACTATCGGTCATGTACGAGTATTTAGGCTTGGAGGGTGGTCCCCCCATGTTCAGACAGAGTTTCACGTGCTCCGCCCTACTCGAGTCCTGGATGTTCGCTTTCACATACGGGGCTGTCACCCGCTATGGCGTGCCTTTCCAGACACTTCTGTTAACTAACATCCAGGCACTGGCCTGGTCCGCGTTCGCTCGCCACTACTAACGGAATCTCGGTTGATGTCTTTTCCTCCGGGTACTGAGATGTTTCAGTTCTCCGGGTTCGCCTCACCAAAGCCTATTTTATTCAGCTTAGTGATACCTCTCCCATTTAACACGGGGCCTGCCAAATCTCCTAAGAGACGCATCAGGACCAGTCTTAAATGGTGAAGGTGGGTTGTCCCATTCGGAAATCGCGGGATCAAAGCCTGCTCACGGCTCCCCCACGCTTATCGCAGCGTGCCACGTCCTTCATCGCCTGTACATGCCAAGGCATTCACCAGATGCCCTTACCTCACGCTTGAGAGTCCGCACCACCAACGACAACACT
>NZ_CAVK010000091.1 GCF_000382885.1 Sphingobium indicum BiD32 | reverse complement strand
GGCCAGACGGAGGGGTGTCGCCCTATCGCTAGGGTGATACCCCTCCACCGGCTCCGCCGGTCCCCCTCCCCTTGCAGGGGAGGATTTTGGTGTCGGGTTTGTAAGGACATCATCGCCTTTCTTTTTCCAAGGATGCCCCGCATGGCCGACCTCTATCTCAAAGCCCTCACCTCCGAGCGTCGCGCCCTGTGGGCCGAATGTCGCCTCAAGGGGCTGGCCAAGGATACCGCCCAGCGCCAGCGCATTGTCGAGATCGACGCACTGCTTGCGGCGCACAAGGCCAAGCAGGACGGCAAGCCGACCGCCTGAGCATCCTTTTTCTTGCTGCCTAACTAAGTTGCGTATCAACACCCAGTCATGTCATTTTAGGACGTGACGCAAACCGAATCGCAACCTTGCGGATGTGATATGCGTTGGCTGGGCCTTTTGATGCCTCTGGTTCGTTCATAGGCAAAAGCGTCCATGCAAGAGGAGCGATGGAGTGGCGGAAACCCTGCCAGCCTTGAGCGAGGGGGAAAAGCAGTGCCTGCGGCTGGTGTCGCAGGGCTTCAATTCCAAGGAAATCGCGCGGCAGCTCCACGTGTCGGAGCATACGGTGGATCAGCGCGTGCGCACCAGTTTGCGCAAGTTTGGCGTCCCCTCCCGCAAGGAAGCAGCGCGCCTGTTCGTTTCGTTCGAGCAACCACAGCCCCAAAGTGGCACATATCAGCCTTTGATACATCAAACGCAGCGGCTTGCCTCCGATGCCGGACCTGCGTCATCCATCGCTCAGCCGGACAGGCCGGATGAGCAGACGGAACGCAAAAAGTTCCTGCGCCGCATCCTCGCCTTCGGCCCGCCGCTAGGGGGATCGATCAATGAACTGAGTATCGATGGCCGCATATTGGCGATGATCCGCGCCGCCGTTCTGACCGGCGTTGGTGTCGTCACTCTGCTGCTGCTCATTGCCGGAGCCTTCAAGGCGCTGGCCTGATCCTTCCCATATTGCCACGCTGACAACGCACCGCCTGTATGGCGTCGTGCGAAGGAGATGACTTGTGCTCAATCTTGATCCCGCAAAGACCCAGGCCGTCGCCGATCAGACCAAGCAGGCTTTCGCCGCGCTGGACGTCGCGCTCGTCGACACTGCGCAGCTGACCACCGCCTTTCTCGCTGCGGCACAGGACTCCGGTCTGACCGCCGCCGAAAGCCAGCGCATCATTTTGCGCATCCATGAAAGCGCGACCAAGATTATCGAGGGGCGCAGCGACATGATCCGCGCGACAGCGCTCCTGACCCGCTGTATCGAACAAAGCCAACATGCCGTCACGGCCTTTGGTTGCCCGTTGGGGATGGACGCGCCCGTTCAGGACGATGTGCAGCGCCACCTGACCCTGGTCGCCTGACCAGGTGGAGCCGTCGGCATTGGGTAAACGTTTGATTTCTCCCCCCTCTCAACCGGTGATCAAATGCTGGCGGCTTCTTTCTGGCTTCTGATGTTTTTAACCTGCGCATTCGCGCTGGCGTTTGGCGGGCGGGACGGGCGACGCTTCGTCGTCATCTCGGTGGCGGCGGTGCTGTTCACCATTCCCGCCCAACTCGCCGGATCGTGGCAGGCGACGCAATATTGGCTGATGACGGTTGATCTGTTCACCTTTGCCGCGCTGCTCTGGCTGATGCTGCAAAGCCACCATTACTGGCCGGTCTGGGTTTCCGCCTGCCAGCTGATGACGCTGCTGTCCCATGTCGCGACGCTGCTGCTCCAGAGCTTTTCCGACCGCATCTACGAAGGGCTGAACACGGTCTGGATCATCCCCCTGATGCTCTTCACCATCATTGGCATCGAACTTGATCGAAAGTCGCTCCATGACCGCGCATATTCCGCCTGAGAGCATCGTCCCCAGCCAGGAGGCGGTCGATCTGATCGTCGCGCTGCAACGCTGCCTCAGCAATGTCCATGCAAGGCAGGAGGATGCAGCCGTTCTGGATGGCGATGGCGGGAGCCAGCTCGCCACGCTCGCGCGCTATATTGAAGCGCGGCGGGCGCGCGCCACCTTGCTCGGCCAGAATCTGTTTAGCGATCCTGCCTGGGAAATGCTGCTCCTCCTGTATCAGGCGGGGCTGGAGGGGCGGGCGCTGACGCTGGAGCAACTGAGCGAAAAATCGCGCCTGTCGTTGAGCGTCGTCGTCGGCCAGGTCGGCGTACTGGAACGGCGCGGCCTGCTGGACGAACATCAAACCTCACCCAACAGCCGCCGCCGCCGCGCCCTCTGCCTCTCGCCACTGGCGACAGACGCCATGTCCTCCTGGTTCTCGCTCGCCTTCGTGGCGGACGCTTAGCTCCCCCCAGTCGCGAAGGCGGGACGCGGCAGGCTGGCCAGTGTCAGGCTGCTGCCTGCCATCAGCGCGATCGTCAGCCACAGGAACGGGCCATAGTCCCCCGTCGCATCGAATAGCGCCGACGCGCCCAGCGGCCCGGTCGCGGTGCCGATCGACAGCGCCATCAACAATCCGCCATAGAGGCCGCCAAAGGTCTTGAGCCCGAAATGCTGGGTGGTGAGGTACACGATCACATCCACTTCGGCCCCCAGCGTCAGCCCGACCATCGCAGCTGCTGCTGCCTGCGCCATCCAGCTCTCGCCCCCCACCAGCAGCAACAGGCACCCGATCGCAGGCAGCAGGAACACGCTCGCCCCCACCATCGACGCGCGGAACCGGTCGAGCAGCAGCCCGGTCCCCAGCCGCCCGATCACCGAAAACAGCCCGACCAGCGCCGCCGTGCCAGCCGCCGCCATCGGGCTGACGCCCCGGCTGGTCAGGATCGGTACGAAATGCACCACCAGCGCGATGATGGTGAAGGTGAAGAGCAGGCTGGCCAGCAGCAGCCGGTGATAGATGGATGATCGCAGCCCTTCGCCCATCGTCACGCCGGTCAGTGTCGGCCGCTCAGCCAATACTTCCTTGCCGCGCCGGTCATGCGCCCCGCGAAAGAAGAGGAAGATCATGGGAAAGGCGATCGCCACCCAGATCGCCGCCTGCATTGGGGCAGCCGTCCGCCAGCCATGATGGGCGATCAGCCAGCTTCCGAGCAGCGGAAACAGCGCCGCCGCCAGCGACGCGCCGCACAAAGTCACGGCAAGGGCCAGCCCGCGCGACGCGGCAAAGCGGCTCGCGACCGCGCTGGTCCACACCGTCGCCTGTACCGGCAACGTCGCCAGCGCCAGCAGGCTCCACAGCATCAGCCATTGCGTCTTGTCGCCGTTCGCCGTCCCCAGCATCGCAAAGGCACTTGTGGTCAGCAGCACGCCGACCAGCCCGAACAAGCGCGGCCCCAGCCGATCGACCATCAGCCCGATCGGTATCGAAAACAGCGCCTGCACCAAAGTCGCCAGCGTCAGCCCGATCGTCGTCTGCGTCCGCGACCAGCCAAATGACTGGCTGATCGGCTCGATATAGGGACCAAGCCCGTAAATATGGATGACGCTGGTGGCATAACCCAGCCCCGCCGCAATCGGCAGCACCGGCGCCCGTCGCCACTCCGCCCCGGCCGTCAAAGCCCCCGCCTGCGTCATCCCGCTCTCCTCCCGCGATTCTGTCTTGCTCCCAGACTAGCGCTTCCGAGCAGAAAAGCGAGATACTCTCATTTATATTGCGCCAACGGCCTGTTTTATCGTCTCACCCCGTCGTCAATCCGACTGGCCATGCCGCTGCCACGCTCATATAGTCGCGCCCAACATCCTTCCCGCGCCACCACTATCCCCGCGAAAGCCTTTCATGCATCTTCTCATCGGTCTTGCGGGCATCTTGCTCATCCTTGCCATCGCCATTGCGCTCTCGTCCGACCGTCGCGCCATCCGGCTGCGGGTCGTGGGCGCGGCGTTCCTGTTGCAGGCGGGGATTGCCCTGCTGGTTCTCTATGTCCCGGCCGGGCGCGCGGTGATCGCGGGCATGTCGAAGGGGGTGTCCAACCTGTTGGGCTATGCGCAGGCGGGCACCAATTTCATCTTCGGTCCGCTCGCCAGCCCCGAAATCGGCGGGGCGAGCTTTGCCATCGCGGCGCTGCCGGTCATCATCTTCTTCGCCAGCCTGGTGTCGATCCTCTATTATCTGGGCGTCATGCAGTTCATCGTCCGCTGGGTCGGCGGCGCGATCGAGGCGGTGACCGGCGTGTCGAAGGTGGAAAGCCTGTGCGCCGCCGCCAACATCTTCGTCGGGCAAAGCGAAAGCCCGCTCGTCATCCGCCCCTATCTTGCGGGTCTCACCCCGCCGCAGCTTTTCACGGTGATGACCAGCGGCATGGCCGGGGTTGCAGGCACGATTCTGGCTGCTTACGCCTCGATGGGGATCAAGATCGACTATCTCCTCGCCGCCAGCTTCATGGCCGCGCCCGGTGGGCTGCTGATGGCCAAGATCATGATGCCCGACACGCGCCTCCCCGTGCAGGGCGAACTGCCATTGGGCGATGATCCCGACATTCACCTGCCCGAAGCCCGGATCAGCGGGGCAGGGCCAGCCGCGCTGCTGCCCGAAGGCACACCGGGTGAACCCATGCCCGTCGCCAGCCATGATGAGGAAAAGCCCGCCAACCTGATCATGGCCGCCGCGCAAGGCGCGCAGACCGGGGTGAAGCTCGCCGTCGCGGTCGGCGCGATGGTGCTGGCCTTCGTCGCGCTGGTGGCGCTTGCCAACGGCATATTGGGCGGCATCGGCGGCGTGTTCGGTTATCCCACGCTCAGCTTCCAGCAACTGCTGGGCTATGTCTTTTCGCCGGTCATGTATCTGCTCAACATCCCGTGGGAGGAAGCGCAGGTCGCAGGCGGCCTGTTCGGCACCAAGGTCGTGCTCAACGAATTTGTCGCTTATATCAATCTGGGGCAGGTGCAGGACACGCTGTCCCCCGCCAGTATCGCCATCGTTACCTTCGCGCTGTGCGGTTTCGCCAATTTCAGCTCGATCGCGATCCAGATGGCGGTGACCGGCAACCTCGCTCCCAACCAGCGCCCGATGATCGCCAAGCTGGGTTTGAAGGCATTGGTCGCAGGCAGCCTCGCCAACCTGATGAGCGCGGCGCTCGCCGGACTGATGCTCAGCCTGCGCTGACACCCTGCATGTTCCCGCGGAGGCGGGAACATGCTGTATCCAAACGCCAGTGGACCGTCCGCTACGGACACGTAACGAGACTCTATCGCTGCCCCAGCAAATCTATTATGGTTAACCCCATGGGGGCAAACAGACTTTTCGCGGCCGCGCTGGCGGTCACGCTGGGATCGGCATCGGCCATGGCGCAGGCGCCAAAGCCGGGGGCGCTGGAAACCTATAAGGACTGGACCATCGGCTGCGACAATCGCAACCGCTGCGAAGCGGTCGCGCTGCTGCCCGAAGGCGGCGACCTGCCCGATATTCCGCTGATGATCGGCATCGCCCGCGCTGCCGGGCCGGACGCCCAGGCCGAAGTCTGGATCAGCCGCGAAGGCAAGGGGCAGGCGGATGTCAGCTTTTCCGTAGATGGCCGCAGGATCGCCACCGCCATTGCGCGCGACGGCGAAGCCACGATCCGGGGACCGCAGGCCTCCGCCCTCGCCATCGCCATGGCGCGTGGCTCCACCATGGAGGTGCGCGCCGGTGCCAGACTGCTCGGTCGCCCCTCGCTCGCCGGATCAGGCGCGGCGCTGCGCTATATGGACGCGCGGCAGGGCCGGGCCGGCACCACGACCGCGCTGGTCGCGACCGGCGCGCTTGGCCCGACAGCGGTGAAACCCGCCCCTATCGCGCCCGCTATCCGCCGTGCACCGGTGCCTGCCGGTGCCGCGCCCGCCGCCTTGTGGCGGGAGGAATTAACGGCGCTCGGCAAATATACCGGCTGCACCGACGAGATGCGCAGCGACCAGACCCCGGACCTGCAACGCCTGTCCAAAACCGAAACGCTCGTCCTGGTCCCCTGCGGATCGGGTGCCTATAATTTCTCGTCCGTACCCGTCATCGCCACCGGCGTGCCGGGCCGCCGCGCCTTCCGCTTTGCCACCTTCGACTTCAAGCCCGGCTGGAGCGAGGATGCGAACCATCCCATGCTGGTCAATGTCGGCTGGACGCCGGAGAAATCGCGGCTCGACAGTTTCGCCAAGGGACGCGGCCTTGGCGATTGCGGCGGCAGCGAAGCCTATGTCTGGGACGGCCAGCGCTTCCGCCTGATCGAGGCAGCGGCGATGGGCGAATGTCGCGGTGCCTGGCACTGGATCACCACCTGGACCGCCCGCGTCGTCGACTAGGCGACGTCACACCATCTGCGCAGCCGTCGCAGCCCGACAAATCCGGTCGCGCCCCGACTGCTTGGCCTCATAGAGCGCGGTGTCCGCCGCGCTCATTGCGCCATCCACCGCATCCCCGCCCCAGCGGCACACCCCGGCGGAAAAGCTGATCGGGCGGCCATGAATCCGGCCGATCGGATCGCTCCGCATCTGGGCGGCGATCCGCGACAGCGACCAGCAGGCTTCGTCCTCCGCCGCGCCGTGGAAGAAGATCACAAACTCCTCGCCACCCCAGCGCGCGACCCGATCGACGCGGCGCAACTGCGCCGACAGCCGATCGGCAAAGGCGGCCAGCACCCGGTCGCCCTCATCATGGCCCAGCTGGTCATTGACCTGCTTGAAATGGTCGATGTCGATGATCGCAACGCAACCCCGGCGCTGGTCGCGGGGCAGGGCGGTGATCTGTGCCAGAAAGCCGCGCCGGTTGGCGATGCCGGTCAGCGTATCCTCATGCGCCGCGACATGCAGGTCGTCGATCTGCGCCTGCGCCGTGCTGGCAGCGCGATGGACCCCGGCATAGAGCGTCTGGATCACATCGCCCATTTTGGGCAGCGCAGCCTCCTCCCTGCGATTCAGCGTTTCGGCCAGTGCATGAATGGGATTGAGCAGCGCGCCGATACCGATCAGCGCAATGGCCGTGCCGAACAGCGTCATCAGCGTCAGCAGGATGAATTCCGTCAGCGCAATCCGCCCGGTCGCCAGCCCCCAACTGCTATAGCCAAGCAGCGGCAAATGCGTGGCGACAAAACAGAGGGTAAAAAGACGCAGGCGCAGCGAGCGCGGAAAGATGAAGGAAGTGGCGAGATAGAAATGCATGGAATGCCCCATAATTGCGAATGGGGCGCAAAGTCGGGGGACAGACTAAATGGCTTCCCAACAAACAAGGTTAATTTCGCCAGGCGGGACGAGCCGTGCCATAGCTGAGTCAGATGGCGCGTACGATCAGCGCGACGCGCCCGGCACCCATTTGACATCGCCTGCGCCATTGTCATTCACCCGCCGCGCCAGCACGAACAGCAGGTCGGACAGCCGGTTGAGGTAAGCCAATGCCTGCGGGTTCAGCGCCACCTCGACCGCCGCAGCCGTCGCGCTGCGCTCGGCCCGCCGCGTAATCGCACGGGCCAGATGGATGGCGGCGGCGGCGGGCGATCCGCCGGGCAGGATGAAGCTGTCGAGCGGGGCCAGATCGGCGTTCATCGCGTCGATCTGATCCTCTAGCCGCTTCACCTGGGTCGCAATGATCCGCAGCGCCCAGGGTTCGTCCGCGCCATCGGGTATCGGCGTCGCCAGGTCCGCGCCCAGATCGAACAGGTCATTCTGGATCGTCGTCAGCCAGACGACTTCCTGCGCATCGCCCATCGCGACGATGGCCAGGCCAATCGCGCTGTTCGCTTCATCGACATCGCCTACCGCCCGCATCCGGGGGGCGTGCTTGGGCAGGCGCGATCCATCCACAAGACCGGTCGTCCCCGCGTCGCCTGTGCGGGTGTAAATCTTGTTCAGCTTGACCATGGGTTCAGCTATTGCCCTTGGCGAGCAACAGGATGGCGACGATGATGATCGCGGCGGCCTGAAACAGCACGCGGCTCATCATCATCTTGTTCTGCTTCAGCCGCGACGGGCTGGGGCCGCTGCCTTCGGGCGCGTTCAGTTCTTCCTTGGTAATCTGAAGGAAGCTGATGATGCCACGGATCAGCGCAAACAGCGTTGCGCCCATGGCAAGGATGAGGGCGATGACGAGGACGGTGTTCATGGCGGTCAACCTAGGCGCTTGCCAGCGCGATGCCAACCGGAAAGCGCCTGCCCCTTAGGTCAGCGACCAGTCTGGCCGGGTCCATGCCCTGCGCCCGCAACGCCGCCAGCGCAATCGACCCGCTCCGCTTCGCCAGCCGCTTGCCATCCGCGCCCACCAGCAATGGATGATGGATATAGACAGGGGAGGGGAGGCCAAGCAGTGCCTGCAACAGGCGATGCACATCCGTCGCCCCCAGCAGATCGTCGCCGCGCAGCACATGGCTCACCCCCATCGCCGCATCGTCCAGCGTGCAGGACAGATGATAACTCGCCGGCGCATCCTTGCGTGCCAGCACCACATCGCCATGGAGGAGAGGGTGGGCCACAACAGTGCCACATAAATGCCCCTCCTCCTTAGGGGAGGGGTTGGGGTGGGGGCTATCGTCCTGGCAAAGCGCCTGGGGCAAGCCCCCACCCCCGTCCCTTCCCCTGAAGGGGAGGGGTGAAGCCGCCCATTCCACCACCCCAACCCGCGCCACCGCTTTCCCCATATCGATCCGCCACGCATGGGCATCCCCCGCGCCGATCCGTCGCGCCCGCTCAGTCTCGCTCAATCCCCGGCATGTCCCCGGATAGGGCGCCCCCTCCGGCCCATGCGGCGCACTGGCGCTCGCCGCAATATCCGCCCGCGTGCAGAAACAGGGATAGAGCAGCCCCATGTCCCGCAATCGCTCCAGCGCGGCGTCATACTGCGCCAGCCGCTGCGATTGAAAAACCACATCGCCATCCCACCTGATCCCCAGCCAGCCCAGATCCTCGATGATCCCCGCAACATGCTCCGCCCGGCTGCGGGTGCCGTCAATATCCTCGATCCGCAACCGGAAAAGGCCACCTGCCGCCCGCGCCATGTCATGCGCCAGCAGCGCGGACCAGCCATGGCCGACATGCAGCCGCCCGGTGGGGCTGGGGGCGAAACGGGTCACCATATGCTGTGGTGCGACGGATGATGTCATACAGGCTCTTGACGGGCGATATTGGTTAATGCTGTCATGCGGGTGTCATGTTGCTGGTGGATCAGCAGCGTCGGCAAGGGGGTAGAGGCTTTCTATGTACCATCCCGACCTTATACGACATCCGGAAAACTGTCCGGCACTGGTGTTGAATGCTGATTACACCCCGCTCAGCTATTATCCGCTGAGCCTGTGGCCGTGGCAGACCGCGATCAAGGCAGTGTTTCTCGACCGGGTCGATATCATCGCCTCCTATGCGCGGCAGGTCCACAGCCCCAGCCTGGACATGAAAATCCCCTCGGTCATCGCGCTCAAACATTATGTGAAGCCGTCCGAACATCCCGCCTTCACCCGCTTCAACCTGTTCCTGCGCGACAAATTCACCTGCCAATATTGCGGCAGCACCAGCGACCTGACCTTCGACCATGTCGTGCCCCGCCGCGCGGGCGGCCGCACCACATGGGAAAATGTCGCGACCGCCTGTTCGCCCTGCAACCTAAAAAAAGGCGGCCGCACCCCCAAACAGGCGGGGATGCAGCTTCATGTCCAGCCGATCCGCCCGACCAGCTGGCATTTGCAGGAACATGGCCGCGCCTTCCCGCCCGGCTATCTCCACGAAAGCTGGCACGACTGGCTCTATTGGGACGTCGAGTTGCTGGCATGAGGCTGGCGCTGGCGGCCGCGCTCCTGCTCACGCCCGCCAGCCTCGCCGCGCAGGCGGATCATTCCGGTCTCACCCGCGCCAAATATGTCCGCAACTGCCTGATGTGCCACAGCGCCGCTGCACCAGAGGGGGTTTCCCCCGCCATCCTGACCGGCCTTTATCCCAAGCCCGGCCTCCAGCCCGCCGTCGCCATGCCCGGCCTCACCTGCTGGCGCCGCTGCACCCGCTGCTTTGCGCCCGATCGCCCAGCCACGCCATCGCACTAAAGAGTCGTGTTCCCGCCTTCGCGGGAACAAGCAACCCACCCTCAGCCTACTGGCAACCAGTCCAGATCCATAACCTTGTGCCGGTTGATATAATGGCCGATCTCCTCCAGCCGCGCCATCTGGTGCAGCGTGATGCGGCCGTTGGATCGGCTGATCAGCCCTTCCTGCTCCATCTGGCGGATCATGCGGTTCACATGCACCGATGTCAGGCCGATCGAATCGCCAATCTCCTCCTGCGTCAGCTTCAGGTCGAAACTGTCGATGACGCCGTCGTCGGTCACGCGCAGCCTGTCGAACATGTCGAGCAGGAAGGAGGCGACCCGCGCCTTGGCCGATGTGCGGCCCAGCGATGCCATCCGGTCGGTCATCGCCACCCGTTCCGCATTGGACAGCAAGAACAGCAATGCCGCTACCCGCGGATAATCCTCCAGCAACCGGCGCAGTGCGTGCTTGTCGAAGGGACACACCACCACATCGGTCAGCGCGACCAGCGATTCGGGCGCCTTGCTGTAAATGGTGCTGGCCGATCCGATGAAATCGCCGGGGAAATAGACGCGCAAGATCTGGCGGCTGCCGTCGGGCAGGATGACAAAGCTCATCACCCGGCCTTCGCGCAGCACGAACAATTCGGTCACCGTTTCATTGACCCGCTGGATCATCGCGCCACGCTTCACCTTGCGCGGATTTTCCTCCAGCCGCGCAAGGGCCGACTTTTCCGCGTCGGACAGCGGCACATGCTTGGCCAGCCTTTCTGCGAAACAACTCGTTGCCACCAAAAAACCTCTTAAAAATTGTCGTTACGATGGCAAAACGCCCCACGCGCCTTTTGGCTGCATTTTCATGCGCCGCACTAAACTCGATCAAGGTCGCAGCATTTGTTTCTGCCGTTACACGCGAACGGTACAAATCACCCGCCGCCCGCCTTGCACGGCGCGCGTTTGCCGCTATTAACCCTGACCAATGGACCGCATCATCATCCGCGGCGGCAAAGCGCTCAATGGCCGCCTTCCCATCTCCGGCGCGAAGAATGCAGCGTTGACGCTGCTGCCCTGCGCTCTGCTGACTGACGAGCCGGTGACGCTGCGCAACCTGCCGCGCCTCGCCGATGTCGATAGCTTTGGCCATCTGCTCAATCAGTTGGGCGTCTCGACCATGATCGAAGGGGCCAGGCCAGAGGATTTCGGCCGGGTCATGACCATGCGGGCGGGGCGGGTCACCTCGACCGAAGCGCCCTATGACATCGTGCGCAAGATGCGCGCGTCGATCCTGGTGCTTGGCCCCTTGCTGGCCCGCGCGGGCGAAGCGCGGGTGTCGCTGCCCGGCGGCTGCGCCATCGGCAACCGCCCGATCGACCTGCATTTGAAGGCGCTCGAAGCATTCGGCGCGATTATCGAAATTGCGGCGGGCTATGTCCGCGCCAGCCTGCCCGATGGTGGCCTGCCCGGTGGCATCTACACCTTCCCGGTGGTGTCGGTCGGTGCGACCGAAAATGCGCTGATGGCGGCCGTGCTGGCCAAGGGCACCTGCATCCTGGAAAATGCCGCGCGCGAACCGGAAATCGTCGATCTGTGCAAATTATTGCTGGCGATGGGCGCGGACATTGAAGGCGTCGGCACCGACAAGCTGATCATCCACGGCCGCGAACGCCTCCATGGTGCCACCTATCGCGTCATGCCCGACCGGATCGAGGCGGGCAGCTACGCTTGCGCCGCCGCCATCACCGGCGGTTCGCTCGACCTGATCGGCGCCAATGGCGAAGACATGCACGCCATCCTCGCCGCACTGCGCGACGCCGGGGTGCAGGTGGATGTCCACAAGGATGGCATCCGCGTCTCCTCCGATGGCAAATTGAAGCCGCTCACCCTCTCGACCGCGCCCTTTCCGGCCTTCCCGACCGATATGCAGGCGCAGTTCATGGCGATGCTGACCATGGCGGACGGCGCATCGGTGCTGACCGAAACCATCTTTGAAAACCGCTACATGCATGTGCCCGAACTGGCGCGTATGGGCGCGGACATCGCCGTCAACGGTCGCACCGCCGTGGTGCGCGGCGTCGACAAGCTGGTCGGCGCGCCGGTAATGGCGACCGACCTGCGCGCCTCGATGAGCCTCATCCTGGCGGGCCTTGCCGCAGAAGGCGAAACCCAGGTCAATCGCGTCTATCATCTCGATCGCGGTTACGAACGGCTGGAGGAAAAGCTCTCCGCCGTCGGTGCCGATATCGAGCGTGTCAGTGATGGCTGACGGCATCGGCCTGGACACGGATCGCGCGGCGCTGCTCGCGCTCTATGATCTGGACGCCGGTGGTTTTCGCAATCTGGACGAGATCACCGCTTTCGCCTCCACTTTGTGCGAAGCGCCGATCGCCCTCGTCAGCATCGTGGAATCGGCGCGGCAACGCTTTCTCGCGCGCACCGGCATCGATGCGCAGGAAACGCCGCGCGACGTATCCTTTTGCGCCCTCGCCATGCTGGGCAGCGATATTTTCGTCGTGCCCGATGCGTGCAACGATCCGCGCTTTGCCGACAACGCCCTGGTCACTGGTCCGCCGCACATCCGCTTCTACGCCGGTGCGCCGCTGGTCGATAGTGCGGGCGTGCCGCTGGGCGCGCTGTGCGTCATCGATACGCAGCCGCGCGCTGATCTGACGCCGATGCAGAGGCAGGGTCTGATCCTGCTGGCGCGGCAGGTGATGGTGGAACTGGAGGGGCGTCGCCGCGACCGCGACGTCATCGCCCGGCAACGCCAGGACGCCGCCGCCATCGCCGACAGCGACCGCATGTTCCGCACGCTGGCCGACACCATGCCCCAAATGGTCTGGTCGACCCTGCCCAACGGCTATCATGACTATTACAATGCCCGCTGGTATGAATATACCGGCGTGCCGGCCGGTTCGACCGATGGCGAGGGGTGGAACAATATGTTCCATCCTGACGATCAGGACCGCGCCTGGAGCCGCTGGCGTAACTCGCTGGAAACCGGCGAACCCTATGAGATCGAATATCGCCTGCGCCACCATAGCGGCGACTATCGCTGGACCCTGGGCCGCGCCCTGCCGATCCGCGACGGGGCTGGCACCATATTGCGCTGGATCGGCACCTGCACCGAAATCCACGAACAGAAATTGATGATGGAAGAGCGCGAGATGATCGCGCATGAACTGTCGCACCGGATCAAGAATATCTTTTCGGTGATCGCGGGTCTGATTGGCCTGTCCGCGCGCCAGCACCCGCAAATCAGCGATGTCGCCGACGACCTGCGCGATCGTATTCTGGCGCTGGGCCGCGCCCATGATTTCGTGCGGCCCCACAGCGCGGAATCCGCGCCGCAGGTCGGCCATGGGCAGGGGCTGCTCTGGGGCATATTGGAACAGATTTTCGCGCCCTACAAAGCGCAGGACGGTTCACGCATCGCACTGTCGGGCGACAATGTCGCGATCGACGATCGCTCGGCGACGCCGCTGGCCTTGCTGTTCCACGAACTGGCGACCAACGCCGCCAAATATGGCGCACTATCGACGCCGGAGGGCAGGATTGCCCTTCATATCACGCGCGAAGGGTCAGACGTCCGCATAGACTGGCGTGAGCAGGGCGGCCCTGCGGTTCAACCCGCTCATTCCGATGGTTTTGGCAGCCGCCTCATCACGCTGAGCGTGGAGCGGCAACTGGGAGGCCGCATCGTGCGGGACTGGTCTGCCGACGGGCTGAAACTCAGCCTCTGGATTCCAGCCCGCTCGATGAGCCGCGCGGCAGGAACGGAATAAAGCCCGCAATATCGGCGGTGTGCAATTCGGGGTCGTCTCGTGCCGCCAGTCGCAACGCGGCGGCAATGCTCTGCGCGCGAAACGGCTTGGTAATGACGCCCAGTGCCGCCATTGATGCCGCACCAATCTGCGAAGGATTGGCCGTCACATAGATGACCCGGATACCATAGCGGCTGGCCAGCTCCATGCCGATCATCGGTCCGGTAGGCCCATCGCGCAGGTTCAGATCGACCAGCGCAATATCACAGGATTCCGCGCAGGCCAGCGCTGCCTCTCGGTCTGCGGCAATCGCGCTGACGTCAAACCCCGTCTCCTCGACAATCTGTTCAATTTCCAGAGCGACGAAAATCTCGTCCTCGACTATCAATATTTTCTTGCTCATCCTTGGCCTGCTTGGTTCAGAGCAATGAAATGCCCGGTTGGCCGACCGGTTCCCGTGACCGCATAAGAATCCTTGGTCGATAGACCAAAGGACAGGGTCAATCCTGCACGCTGCTCCACAGCGTCTCGAAATTGGTGGCGTCCTTCATCAGCAGCACGGACGCGGGATAGCCGCCTTCGCTGGCCTCGCGCGCCGTATCGGTCGCGCTCTCGACCGCCGCCGCCTGCGTGTCGAACGGGCCATAATAGCTGTTGTTCAGATTGATCTTCCACACGCCCTCATGAGCCAGGACGATGTAGCGGGCGTGGGGCAGGGTGGGGGCCATGGATTACAAAACCTCTATATTATAATGGTGCCACGCCATGATCGCTGCGGCCCCGCGATGCGGACGCCAGCCTTCGGCCAGCTGACGGGTCATTTTTTCGCTCGGTCGTTCGGGCAGGCCCAATATCCGGCCGACCTCAATCTGTACCGCCAGATCACCCGCAGGCCAGATGTCGGGCCGTCCTTCGGCAAACAGCAGGTAAATTTCCGCCGACCAGCGGCCAATCCCCTTGATCTGGATGAGTTGTGCGATCGCCGCCTCATCATCGGCGGGCAGGGCGTTCAGGTCCAGTGCGCCGCTTAATACCATCTCGGCCAGGCTCCGGGCATAGCCCTGTTTCTGGCGCGACAGGCCGCAGGCGCGCAGTGCGTCATGGTCGCGCGCCAACAAGGCATCGGGCGCGCAGCCCGCGCCCAGTTCCGCTTCCAGCTTGCGCCACACCGCAGCGGCGGCGGCGACGCTGACCTGCTGGCCCACGATCGTGCGTAGCAGCGTTTCATAGCCCGGCTCCCGCAGGCGCGGCTCAGGATAGCCAGCGCGGGCCAGCGCCGCGCCGAATCCAGGCTCGATCGCGGCGATGGCATCCATGCTGTCGCGCAATGTTTGTACAGTTTTGACCATAAGTGTTTCGGTCCGCTCTTGATTTCCCCGCGACTGTCCGTCAGAGCGGCGAAGAAAATTATTGGGGACTGGATAGATGCCGAAACTGATCGTGGTCAACCGTGCGGGCGAAGAACAGGCTGTCGATGGCGACAATGGCCTGTCGGTGATGGAAGTCATCCGGGACAATGGTTTTGACGAACTGCTGGCCTTGTGCGGCGGCTGCTGCTCCTGCGCCACCTGCCATGTCTATATCGACCCGGCTTTCGCCGATTCGCTTCCCGCGATGACCGAGGACGAAAACGACCTGCTCGACAGCTCCGACCATCGCAACGACACCAGCCGCCTGTCTTGCCAGGTTGTGCTGAGCGACGCGCTGGACGGCCTGCGGGTCACCATCGCACCGGAAGATTGATGAATTGAGGGCGCCCGCTACCGCTGCAAGCGCAGCGTGGCAGCGGGTGCCTCACTTGTGAGCGGGGTGACCCGCCAGACGATCCGCTTGCCATTGGGTACAGGCTGCGCGCCTTCCTCCTGATTCTGGCTGATAATCTCCGCGTCGGTCGTCAGCGTGAAGCGGCCGTTCAGCGCCTTGGCCGCGTCCTCGCCCGGCCCGCCCGCGCCCAGCGTCGGCCCCTGGCTCTTGTCGAACCCGTTGGAAAAGCCCGGTGCCTTCACCCGCACCCGGTCGTCCCCGCGCAATTCCACCGCGACGAAGGGCAGCACGATCTGCGCGTCGATGTTGAAGGGAAAGAGGAACGCATGGGTCAGCCGCCCGCTGATCGCATAGTCGATCTCGAACATGCGCTTCCCAATGTAACGTGCTGATCTAAAACCTTTTTCTTTGGACAAGGCGTCGGCGATCGCGCGCATTTGCACGTCGTCACCATTGTCGGCTTCACTGTCGAACTTGCCCTGCGCGATCTGCAGCAATTGCGCCGGCGCAGCATCCGCATCATCACTCGCCGGTTCAGGGAGGCTCATCGCCCCCTTGCCGCTGTCCGATGCGATGATCTCGCCCTTATAGGTAAAGCTGAAGCTGCGGTCGGCCCGAATGTCGAGCGACGAATCGAACTTGCCCGGCGTCACCAGACAGGCGGACAGCGCCATGACCCCCGGCAGTGCCAGCACCCAACGCAACAGACGCTTCATGGCGCGATCCCCCCAGACTTGCCCGCCCGGTCGGCTGCCTACCGGCTGGCGGCGGCGTACAGGGCGATGGCCGCGGCGTTGGACACGTTCAGGCTTTCCATGCGCGGGCTGATCGGCAGTTTAGCCAAAATGTCGCAATGCGCCATGCTGTTGTGGCGCAGCCCTTCGCCTTCGGCCCCCAGCACCAGCGCGACCCGCGATTCGCCGATCGCGTCGCCCAGATTGGTATCCGCCTCGCCATCCAGCCCGATCCGCCAATAGCCCGCCTCGGCAATCTCATCCAGCGCGCGCGACAGGTTCACCACCCGCACCCACGGCATGATCTCCAGCGCGCCCGACGCCGCGCGCGCCAGCACCCCCGATTCGGGCGGTGCGTGCCTGTCCTGCGTGACGATGCACAGCGCATCGAACGCAGCGGCAGAGCGCAGGATCGCGCCGACATTATGCGGGTCGGTCACCTGATCCAGCACCAGGATCGGCCGCTTGTCATCACGTCCTTCGTCCAGAATATCGCCCAGCCAGACATCGTCCAGCGGCTCGACTTCGGCGACGATGCCCTGATGCGGCGCATCGGACGGAACCATCCGGCCCATGTCGGCCACATCGGCATAGACGATCGGCAGCACCGGCGGCAGCTCCAGCGCACCCAGCGCTTCGCGGGTGCCCCATATCTTGCGCACGATGCGGTTGGGATTGGCCAGCGCCGCAATGACGGCGTGGCGACCATAGAAGCGCGGGAACGCGCCCTTGGGCTTGGCGGGACGATGACCTCTTTTCATGGAAGCGCTCTTTTCACATCCGACCATTGACAGGCAAGCCTCCTTTCGCCATTGAGCCGCCTCCAGCGCGGTAAAGGAGCTTTTTCCTGACTGCGAAGGGTACTGGACAGGTGGCCGAGTGGTTAAAGGCAGCAGACTGTAAATCTGCCGGGCTACGCCCTACGTTGGTTCGAACCCAACCCTGTCCACCACCCTCCCAAGAGGGTCGGGCGGATCAAGTCGATCCCCGCTATCTCTGATATTTCCAGTTCCGCCCCTTGCCCTGTGCGATCCATTCCACCGCTTGGCCAATGCGTCGCTCGCGGGTCGAATCGCTCTTCGCATCATTGATCCATTCGCAATAGTCGCGCAGCTTGCCGGGCGGGAAGGCTGCCCACACCGCCGCTGCGGCCGGGTCAGCAGCAATCGCGTCTGCAAAAGCCGGATGCACCGGGAGCGGCTCCCGCGCCTGTTTCGCCCCGGCGCGTGGCCGATCCCCGGCATCAATCAACGCCATCGCCTGCGTCAGCAGCGCGACAATCTCTGTGTCCGACGGCAGGTCGTTCAGCTGCATGATCTTGCCGAACTGCCCCATCGCCCCCTGCCGGGCATCATCGCGCCCAACCTTGTCATGCCAGAATCCGAAGGCAGCATGACCCTTGAACGCGGCCATGCTGCACAGATTCTGGTCCTTATAGGTGAAGAAAGGCATCCCCCATTTGACCGCCTCGCTTATGTCCGGCGCGGCGGCATGGACCAGCGCGCGGATATGGATCAGGATCGGCCTGGCAAAATCCGCCTGCCGCGCAATATAGGCGTCGATGCGGGGATCGCCGCGCATCGCGTCAGTCCTGCCGGTGCCGCACGGTCAGCAGATAGTTGATCGCCTTGTTATCCGACAGGGTAAAGCCACGCCCCGGATCGAAGCTGATCCCGCTACTGTCGATCACCTCCAGCCCGGCCTGTTCCAGCAACGCGGTCAGTTCCTCCGGCGTGATGAACTTGCCCCAGTCATGCGTCCCCTTGGGGATGCCGCCAATGCTTTCGCCGATCGTGATCATGGCCAGGCGGGAGAGGGGGGTGCGGTTCGGGGTGGACAGGATCATGAGACCATCGGAAGCCAGCTTGCCCGCCAGCGCGCAGACGAAAGCGGCGGGATCGGCGACATGCTCGATCACCTCCATCGATGTGACCAGATCATATCCGCCGTCCGCCACCTCTTCCACCGGCGTCGCGCGATAGTCGATCGCCAGACCCTGCGGCGCGGCATGGGCGCGCGCAGCCGCGATATTCTCCGGCGCCGCGTCCAGTCCCGTCACCCTGGCCCCCAGCCGCGCCAGCGGTTCGGCCAGCAACCCTGCACCGCAACCCACATCCAGCGCGCGCTTGCCCTCAAGCGGCTCAAAATCATGCGATTTCCCCGGCCAGTGCCGGTCGATCGCCCCGCGAATATAGGCCAGCCGCACCGGGTTCAGCTTGTGCAGCATCGCGCTTGACCCCCTGGGGTCCCACCAGTCGGCCGCCATCGTGCCGAAATGAGCGGCCTCCTTCGGGTCGATGGTCGATGTCGGGTTGCTTGCCATATCCGTATCCGCTGCTAAAGAAGCGCCGTTTCGCCCTTCTGGGACATTTTCTTTCTCACCAACAGGCAGGTTCGACAAGCAAATGGCGCGCATCGTGATGAAATTCGGCGGCACCTCCATGGCGGGGATGGAGCGAATTCGCAACGTGGCCGCGCGGGTCAAGCATGTGGTGAGCCAAGGCCATGAAGTCGCCGTCGTCGTGTCCGCCATGGCGGGCGAGACGGACCGGCTGGTCGGCTTCTGCAAGGAAGCCTCCGCCCTCTACGACCCGGCCGAATATGACGTCGTTGTCGCGGCGGGTGAGCAGATCACCAGCGGGCTGCTGGCGATGACGCTGAAAGCCATGGATGTGGACGCGCGCAGCTGGCTCGGCTGGCAGCTCCCGATCAAGACGATCGAGGCCCATGCCAAGGCGCGGGTCAGCAGCATCGACACCGATGCGCTGCTCGCCGCGATGGGCGCGGGGCAGGTTGCCGTGATCCCCGGTTTTCAGGGCATGATGGCCGACGGCCGCGTTTCCACGCTCGGCCGTGGCGGGTCCGACACCTCTGCCGTCGCGGTCGCCGCCGCGATCAAGGCCGACCGCTGCGACATCTATACCGACGTCGATGGCGTCTATACCACCGACCCGCGCATCGTGTCGCGCGCGCGCAAGCTCGATCTTGTTACCTATGAGGAAATGCTCGAACTCGCGTCGGTGGGGGCCAAGGTGCTGCAAACCCGCTCGGTCGGCCTCGCCATGAAGGAAGGCGTGGTCGTGCAGGTATTGTCCTCCTTCGATGATCCCACCCAGACCGACCTGCCCGGCACGCTGATCGTCAGCGACGAGGAACTGGAAGCCAAGCGCAAGGAAAACAAGATGGAACGTCAGCTCATCACCGGTATCGCCCATGACAAGAATGAGGCGAAGATCATCGTGACGCGCGTGCCCGACAAGCCGGGCGCGGTCGCCAGCATCTTCACGCCGCTGGCCGACGCCGCGATCAACGTCGACATGATCATCCAGAATGACAGCAAGGACAATGAAGAGACCGACGTGACCTTCACCGTCCCGCGCGCGGACCTCGCCCGCAGCGTCGACATTCTCGAAGCGAACAAGGACGCCATCGGCTTCCGCCGCATCATCACCGACACCGAAGTCGCCAAGATCAGCGTCGTGGGTGTGGGCATGCGCAGCCATGCCGGTGTCGCGGCGACCATGTTCAAGACGCTGGCCGATCGCGGTATCAATATCGAGGCGATTTCCACCAGCGAGATCAAGGTCAGCGTGCTGATCGACGAGGACGAGACCGAACTCGCCGTCCGCGTCCTGCACACCGCCTACGGCCTCGACGCCCCGGCGGCTTAATATTTGTTCCCCTCCCGCTTGCGGGAGGGG
>NZ_CAVK010000092.1 GCF_000382885.1 Sphingobium indicum BiD32 | reverse complement strand
CTTCTGAATCGGGCTCTCAGGCTCCGGCAAGGTGGATGCATTAAGAGCAGAGGTAAGCCGATCGTTGACGTGGTCACGAATAATGGAAGCAAATGCGCTACCAATAAGCCGCTGAAAGCTGTCTTTGATTTGCGCTGTCACGCGACCAGGTTGAACACGGCTAGCTATCAAGCGGGTGAGTTCCTCAGATGGCGACGCCATCTCACTTTCAAGTTCCTTGCGGACGAGTGATTCGAGTTTCAGATTGCCTGCTTCACGAACAATATTGTCGATATTGAAACCGGTTCGCGTAAAATGTTCGAGGATTTTAATGTCTGACTTGCGGATGGAGTCCAGATTTAGGGTGAAGAACGGCTTTCCGTCCATCCGGTTGGCTTGATCCACGTCCGAATAAAACTGATAGATGACGCCGTTTGTTAGGATCGCCAGCCGCGCATCTGTGACGCTAAAATAGCGAAAAAGCTGTGCTGCATGATTGACATTCAGTTCAGCAGTGGAAGGCTTGCATTCGACAAGGATAGACAGAATATTATCTATACAAATCGCGTAATCGACTTTCTCGCCCTTCTTGGTTCCAACATCTGCGCTATATTCCGGGATAACCTCGGATGGGTTGAATACGTCGTAACCCAGCATCTGAAGGAAGGGCATGACAAGAGCTGTTTTTGCAGCCTCCTCCGTCAGCAAAACTTCGCGATGCTTTTGTGTCCTCGTTGCCAGTTCAGTAAGTCGTGCTGCCAAATCCATGCCAAATGCCCCCTGCTAAACTGACTCTTTGAACATGCCGTGATTTGGCCGGTTGTGCCAACAGGAAAAGATCGGCGCCGGACCTTTTCCTACTCCTTCTTCAATATATCCAGCGCCAGCACCGTCATCGCCTCGCTGGCCGTCGCGATCAGCTTGTCGGCTTGCGGCGCCCAGAAGGGGCTGTGGAGGGAGGGGAGCGATGCCTGTCCTGCCTGCGCCGCCGCCATCTTGTCGGCGGGTACGCCGCCGACCCAGAAGATGAAGCTTTGGATAGCCTTGTCCGCGCGATAGAAGCGGCCGAAATCCTCGCCGCCCATCACGGCGGGGGTCTTGACCACCTGGCCTTGCGGGAAATGGTCTTTCAATATCCCCGCCATCTGTTCGGCAAATTCGGGCGGGTTATAGGTCGATGGGGTGAATTCATCCTTCACCGTCACCACCGGCATCCGGTCGTCCGGTACGCCCGCGGCAATCGCTTCACCGCGCGAAATCCGCTTGATCCCCTCGATCAGCTTCGCCCGCGTCTCGTCCGAATAGCTGCGGATCGTCAGCAGTAATTTCGCCTCGTCGGGGATGATATTATGCTTGGCCCCGCCCTGAAAGCTGCCCACCGTCACCACTGCCGGGTCCGAAGGCTCCTGTTCGCGGCTCACCAGAGTCTGGAGCGAGCCCACGATCCGCGATCCCAGCACGATCGGGTCTTTGGTCGTTTGCGGATAGGCGCCATGGCCGCCGACGCCGCGCACCAAAATGTCGACGCTGTCGACATTGGCCAGCGCGAAGCCCGGCGTATAGCCTATCTTCCCCGCTTCTAGATTGGCCGCGTCATGAAAGGCGATGGCGTGGGTCGGCCTGGGGAAGCGTGTATATAGTCCATCCTCCAGCATCAGCCGCGCGCCCCGCCCAACCTCCTCGGCGGGCTGGAGGATCATGACCAGCGTGCCTTTCCAATCGTCCTTCGCCGCCGCCAGCAGCTTCGCGGTTTCGATAAAGGCGGTCATATGCGTGTCATGGCCGCAGGCGTGCATCACGCCGGTCTCGACGCCTTCGGGGGTCTTGGTCCGCACCTTCGACGCGAAGGGCAGGCCGGTCTGCTCCACCACCGGCAGCCCGTCCATGTCGGCGCGGATCAGCAGCACCGGGCCGGACCCGTTCTTCATCACCGCGACGACGCCGGTGCCGCCGACCTTCTCGGTCACGTCGAACTTCATCGCTTTCAGCCGCTTGGCGAGCTTGGCGGCGGTGTTCACCTCCTGCTCCGACAATTCGGGATTGGCATGAAGATCGCGATAGAGCGTCATCAGCCCGTCCATATCCTTGGCGATCGCAGCGCCAATCGCGCTCTGCGGGGGTGCGGTGGGGACGGGGGCCGGGGCCGCAGGCTCGGTCTGCGCGGCGGCGATGGACGAAAAGCTGGCGGCGGCCAATATGGCCGTGAGCGCATGGCGCATGATGAAAGTCTCCCTTGGTTGCCCGCAGCATAAGGGCATTTTATGCGCGTTAAAGGGGGCTGCGGGCCGGACGACGAAAAAGCGCCCGCCCTTGTAAAGTCCCGCCATCCATACTATTTCACAAGTGAAAGGAACGATCCGCCGCACTGCGCGGCCCCATGATCGTCCGCCCCCTTGCGACATGATTGATCCGCGCGCGTCCGACGAAGCGCAGCCTGTCGCCCCGACATCCCGTTTCCTCGCGCAAAGGAGCCTGCTCCATGGCCCAGACATCCGCCTTCTGCCTAGCCCAGCAGTCGATCCATCACGCCCGTTCGCTGTCCGAAACCCTGCCCAATGCGCGCCGCGTCGCAGTCGCCGCCGCCAATGCCTGGGGCCGCGAAGCCAAGCTTGCCGCCAGCGCCGAGCGCCGCCGCGCCACCCGCACGGTAGAAACGGAGGATGAAGCGATCGCCGCCGAATTCCGCGCCGAAGAGGAAGCGGAAGCTGCTCTGAACGCTGCATCCACTCCCGCGAACTGAAAGACCCAGACCATGGCCAAAAGTCAGAAGAAATCGAGCAAAGAGATCCGCAAGCCCAAGGCCGAAAAGCCGCCCAAGGCCAATGCGTCCAACCCGTCGACCAAGCCCGGCCCGGTCGGCATCGTGACGCTGAAAAGCTGATCGATGACGACCGATACCCCCGTCCAGCCCGCCGCCGCGCCATCCTCCAACCGCACATCGCCGGGCCGCCGCTTCACCCCGCATAATGCGGTGCGCCTGTCCCCGGCCGAAGCCGAACGGCAAGGCCGCGTCACGCGCATCGTGATCGAGAAACTGGGCGCGCCTGCCGCGATCCTGTTCCTCAACAGCCAGCATGACGGCCTGCCCGACCGCCCCCTGCCGCTGGCGACGGCGAGCGAGGACGGACTGCAATCGGTGCTGCGTCTGCTGGAGCCGAAGGCGACTTAGATCCCGATGACTTTACCTTGATCCGTTCGTCCTGAGTAGCCGCCGAGCTTGTCGAAGCGGCGTATCGAAGGATGCGTATCAGCGCGATGCTTCGATACGGGCCTTCGACAAGCTCAGTCCCGGCTCAGCCCGAACGGAGGTTATGCAAGCTAAAGTCATCGGGATCCAACTATCAGGACGGGCGGCGCATCACTGCGCCGTCCACCCGCCATCGATGCTCATATTCGCGCCGGTGATGTTGGCGGCGGCGTCGCTGCACAGGAACATCGCCATCGCCGCGACCTGTTCGACCGTCACGAACTGCTTGGTCGGCTGGCCCGCCAGCAGCACGTCGTTCATCACCTGCTCGCGCGTCAGCCCACGCGCCTTCATCGTGTCGGGGATCTGGTTTTCCACCAGCGGGGTCCAGACATAGCCGGGCGAAATGCAGTTGGCGGTGATGCCAAATGTCGCGACTTCCAGCGCCACCGTCTTGGTGAAACCCGCAAGGCCGTGCTTGGCCGTCACATAGGCGCTCTTGAACGGGGAGGCGGTCAGCGAATGGGCGCTGGCGGTCTGGATGATCCGGCCCCATTTCCTGCCCTTCATATAGGGCACGGCCAGCCGCGTCGCGTGGAACGCGCTGGTCAGGTTCAGCGCGATGATCAGGTTCCATTTGTCGACCGGAAAATCCTCGACCGGGGCGACATGCTGCATTCCGGCATTGTTGATCAATATATCGACCCCGCCAAAGGCCGTCGCGGCCTCCGCCATCATCGCCTCGATCTGCTCCGGCTTGGTCAGGTCATGCCCGCTATACAGCGCCTTGGCCCCGCTCAGCGCCTCCAGCCCCAGCCGTTCCTGCTCGATCGCATCCTTGTCGCCAAAGCCGTTGATGACGATATTCGCGCCTTCCCCGGCCAGCGCCTTGGCATAGGCCAGGCCAATGCCTGACGTCGAACCGGTGATCAGCGCGGTCTTGCCCGCAAAAGCCTTGCTCATGCCTTTTTCTCCTTGAGATGATCGGGCGCGTCGAGGTCGAAGGTCGCGCTCTTGCCGTTCAGGATGTTGCGGGCGATCAGGTCGCCCTTGTGCATCACTTCCTCCACCGCGTCGCGGCCCTGGCTCCAATGGTCCAGCATCGTGGCGCGGGAAAATTCAAAGTCTTTCGCGCCGCTTTCCCAGTTGCGGCTGCGGTAGATGAGGTGGACGATATTGACCGACCCGCCATCCAATATGTCGCGCAATTTCTGCGCCTCCGGCTCGTCGCGCAGTTCGGGTGGCAGCTTTTCGAGCAAGGCCTTGATCGCGCCATGTTCACGCCGCAGCCGCAGATACTGGTCGGTGACCTGACGGGTGCGGCTGGAAAACTGGATATCCTTGGTGCGTGAATACACGTCGGTCATCTGGCGCGGCATCGGCCCTTCGGCGGGGAAGAGGTCGACCTGGAATACCAGCATATCCTCGGTCTGATGGTCCAGCACATGGGCGAGCGGGGTGTTGGACACGATGCCGCCATCCCAATACCAGCGCCCGTCAATCTCGACCGGCGGCAGGCCCGGCGGCAGCGCGCCCGATGCCATGATGTGGCGCGCGTCGATCCGGGTATTGCCGCCCGGCCCGCGCGTATCCCAATAGGCGAAATTGCCGGTCTCCACATCGACCGCGCCCACCGACAGCCGCACCGGACCGTCATTCAGCAGATCCCAGTCGATACAGGCGTCCAGCGTATCCTTCAGCGGTGCGCTGTCATAGAAGCTGATCGCGCCCGCCGACCCTTCGGGCATCATCGTCGCGGGCCACAGGCGCGGGCGGAACATGCCCGGCACGCCAAAGGTCGCCACCGTGCCCGCGGCGGCCAGATGCGCAATCTCGCGGATATGGTCGATGTCGGGCAGCAGGATGTTGGGCATCCCGCCCGACACGGTGTACCAGAATTTCTTGAGGCGGCTGATCCGCCGATGGGGCGGGTTGCCCGCGATGATTGCGGCATTGACCGCGCCGATCGAAATGCCCGCCACCCAGCTGACATCCACCCCCAGTTCGTCCAGCCGCTCATAGACGCCCGACTGGAAGGAACCGAGCGCACCCCCTCCCTGAAGCAGCAGCGCGACTTCGCGGGGCAGGGGCAAAGGCGTGCGGGCGCGGCGGAGGGGTTTGGGCTGATTGTCCATGATGCAGTGCAATATATGTATTGGGCGCGGCAATCCAACTTAATGTGGGTCGATAAAATTTGCTTTGCGCGCAACCCTCTGGCCATCCCGGCGGTTTGCAGCATCCGGCAAATCGCGTAGGCAGGGTGCAAAGAGGGAGGGCGTCATGCGTCTCGACGACGAACAGGAAAGCAGCCATTTCGAGGTGCAGGATGGCCGGGGTGGCGGCCTTGGCGGCGGTGGCCTGGGCGGCGGACTGGGCATGCTCCTGCCGCTGATCGGCAGCAGGTTCGGCTGCGGCGGCATTGCCGTGGCGCTGATCATCATGGTGGTGATGGGCATCAATCCGCTCAGCCTGATCGGTGGTGGCGGTGGCGGGCCGCCGGTCCAGACGCAGCGC
>NZ_CAVK010000093.1 GCF_000382885.1 Sphingobium indicum BiD32 | reverse complement strand
ACCGGGAGCGGATCGGTCTGGCTGTTGACGCCAGCGCCCGCATCGACGCCGACGATGACACGCGCCGACGCGAAGCTGTTGGGCGGCAGGTAGTCAGGACTGTCCGAATAGACCGTGTTGCCGCGCTCGACGCGCGCGGCCCCTCCTGTCTCAAAGGCCACCACCTTCACCTGAGACACAGGCGTGGCAGCAAGAGCCGCGGTTCCGGGAGGCTGCTGATAGGTGCCCGGCGAACCCGAACCGTACATCGCTGCTGGTCCAGGTGTGGGCGGGACTGGGGGAGCGGCCCTTGCCGCGTTCACCTGCGCGCGCAGCTGCTCATTTTCCTGCTGATAGGCGCTGAGCACCCGTTGGCCGTCGGCGGCCATCGACTGGTTCTGGCCCTGGAGGGCTGCCACCTGCTGCGCGAGCTGGTCGATCCGCTGCTGCTGCATACCGACCGACTTCAGCTGGTTCTCGGTGGACTGGAAGCGGTTCTCCGAAGCGGCCATCCATTCCCGCTCGGACATGTTGCGGTTGACCATATCGTCGGTGGCAATCTTCACGTCCTGCGCCCCGGAGGTTCCAGCTTCGGGCGTGTCGCCATCGTCGAAGATCCAGAAGGCTGATGCGATCAGGAGGGCACCGGAAGCGCCGCCAAGCAGCAGGCGTTGCCTGCGGCGCACGGCCTCGTTGCCCGCAAGATCGTCACCAACCGGAGAAATGTCTGCGGCGTCGAGCGGCCTACGCTCGCGTGAGAAAAGCGTGCGCAGGTTCATGGCCGTTCTCCGGTACGCGTGACGAGATAGGCGGTGGTCACCTGGCCGGGCACCAAGCGTGGCTCGGCGACCGAAACGGCAACTGCGCTCGCAGGCGCTATCGTTGCGCCATCGAGTTCGACCGCCTCCTTCCCGCGATTTTCGATCCGCAGCACCCGGCCGTTGAGTTCGGCGCCGCGATACTCTGCGATCATCTGCACCCGGAGCGTACCGACCTGCACCGGGCTGCGCACCGACTGGCGCATCTGGTAGCCGTCGATGACCGATTGCGAATACATCGCTTGCACCAGAGCCGCAGCCTGTTCGCGCGGTTCCACGCGGGCACGAGTCGAAGCAGGAGCGCGCTCGCTCGCGATCGCCGGGTTGGAGATGAACACCTGGACGGCGTCCTCGCCTGCGATGCGGCAGACGAGCTTGTAGACGTAGCCGCGCTTCGATGTGGCAAAGAAGGAGAGCGAGGGCCGCGAATAGCCTTCGGGAACCGAGAGGTAGATATCGCCGCGCACCGGTTCGTTGACCACAGTGAAATCTTCGGCGGGATTGCCCGTCGAGACCTTGGAGACCGAGGCGAACTGGTCTTCCACGAGGCTGATGCGGGTGAGATCGCGCGACGATGCCGCACAATCGACCCGCGACCCGTCGGCAGCCATCACTGTCTGATCTGCCCATGCTGGCCCGGTAAAGGCCACGCTCGCGCCGATCGCCAGCAGCACGGCACCTGCTCCGCGGCTCATCAGGCACCAGGACCGCGATGAAAGCGCAGTGCCTGCCGCAAGCGTGCCGATCGCCCACATGACCATCAGCTCTTCTCCCCGGGCTTGTCGGTGACCATGCCGAAGCCGACCAGCTTGAGGCTGAGTCCGGTATAGTCCCAGGTGTAACGGAACCGCCGGTTCTCGACCGAGATGACTCGGTTGCCGACGATCGTCTGCAACTCGCCTGCCACTTCGGAAACCAGCGCATTGGGATCGACCTTCATCGACTGGATCGTGAAGGTCTGCGAAATGCTCGAGCCGCGTTGCTCGTCGAGGATCTTCAGGAGTTCGCCCTTGATCGCACCTTGCGAGCCGGGATGAGTTATCTCGAGTACCTCGTTCATCCAGTATTCGAGGTTACGTGGGCTGCGGTTCAACGTGAGCACAGCGACATCGCGCGTGATCATCTCGAGATAGTCCTTCGACACCCTGGACTTGTAACGGATTTG
>NZ_CAVK010000094.1 GCF_000382885.1 Sphingobium indicum BiD32 | reverse complement strand
GTTGCGAAGGATGGAGGATTACAGGCCTGCGCACTCAGCGACCTTCATGAGCATTTGATCTGGGGTTCCCCATTTGAGTTCCCAGCCTTTGGCGCGTCGGCTGTAGAACTGGAGATCGAACTCTTCCATGTAGCCGATGCCGCCGTGGAGTTGGTGTGCGAGCATGGTGACCTCGCGTCCGGCGTTGCTGGCGGAGGCCTTTGCCACAGCGGCGTGGTGGGAGGCTTCGTAGCCCTGGCTTAGCCGCCAGACGGCCTCGTAAGCGGCCCAGCGGGCGCCTTGCAACATGGTCGCCATGTTGGCGCAGTGATGCTGGGCGGCCTGGAAGCTGCCGATTGGCTTGCCGAACGCCTCGCGGTAGCCGATGTAGTCGACGGTCATGTCGAGCGCCTTCTGGGCGAACCCGACCAGTTCGACCGCAGCGAGCGCCCGGGCGACGTCGAGCAACCATGCGACGCTGGCGCCGGCACTGCCGGGGCGGGCGAGGATGCGATCCCTGGTGACCGCGACGTTGTCGAAGACGACCTCGCACTGCCTGTCGCCGCCGATCACCTTGAGGTTTTCGATGGTAACGCCGGGGGCATCGGTGGGCACAATGAACATGCCGAGGCCGGCGGCGGGATCGGCCGGGTCGGGGGCGCCCCCGCTACGCGCGATGCAGATCAGTTCCTGCGCTGCACTGGCGTATTCGACGAACAGCTTGGTCCCGTTCAGCACATAGCCGTCACCCTCGGGGGTCGCCGCCAGCGCGATGTCGGACAGCTCGTAGCTGCCCGCCGGTTCGACCAGAGCTGTGCTGGCGATCAATTCGCCGGTAGCGATCCCGGGCAGGAACCGTTCCTTCTGGGCGTCGTCACCGTCGCGCAGGATCAGCAGCCCGGCCATCAGGGTGGAGACATAGGGGGTCAGCGCCGCGCCCTGGGCCAGTTCCTCGGCCAGAACGGCCACGTCGAGCAATGAGCCGTCAAGGCCGCCGAACTGCTCCGGGAACGGCACGCCCGGCCAGCCCAGCTCAGCCATTTTCCGCCACATTTCGGGCGAGTATCCCGGCTCGGAGACTTCGATCTGGCGCGCCAGGCCCGCCGGAAACTCGGCCGCGAGGAAATCGCGCGCCGTCTGCTTGAACATCTCCTGGGTTTCGTTCAGGCTCAGATCCACTCGTTCCTCCTTCTCAAATCACGGTCGCCACTATCGGCGGTCAAGCCTGCTCGCCGGATTCCAGGTACCGAGCGGGATTCCCGATAAACCGTTGCCGGCAGCCCATGCTGCAGAAATAATACCACTTGCCCTGGTGGAGACGCTTCGTTCCGAAGCTGGGGTTGGTCACCGGTGCGCCGCCCACGCCGAGCGTCTCGCCTCCATCGACCTTCTGATCGTCCACGTCCTTGCCGCAAACGGGGTCCTTCACCATCACGTTTCTCCTTCGTTATCGCGACCGCGGCAGGCCAAGGCCACGCGATGCGATGATGTCGCGCTGGATCTCGTTGGCGCCGCCGCCGAACATCATGGGAGGCGAATTGCGATAGCCAAGCTCGACTTCGCCATCCAGCATGGCCCACTTCGAGCCCTTCTGCAGTTGTCCGAACGGCCCCATCAGCTGCATGGCGATGCTCGTCATCCGGTAATAGAGTTCCGTCGACCACACCTTCGCCATCGAAGGAACCATGGCCGATACCTGGCCTGTCATGACGAGCCACACGCACTCGTTGCTCAGATGCCGCAGCATCTCGATATCGACGATCAGCTGGCCCAGGCGCAGTCGCACCAGCGGATCCTGCGCCAGCGGCTTGCCATTTGGCTGGGGCTTCTTAGCGAAGTCAACGATGGCATCGAGGAAACGCTTGAAGGCAGAGTACGCCCCGATGTTGATCCGCTCGACATCGAGGGAAAGGGTGTTCAGGTACCAGCCTCGGTTCTCCTCGCCGATCAGATGGCGATGCGGCACACGAACGTCATCCAGGAAGACCTCTGCCGTCAGGTAGTTCCCCATCGTGTGCAGCGGCCGCACGGTGACGCCGGGCGACTTCATGTCAACCATGAAGATCGAGATGCCTTCGTGTTTGCGTGCATTCCGGTCGGTCCGCGCCAGGCACCACATGTAGTCGGCCCGCTCGGCCCCGGTGGTGTAGATCTTCTGGCCGTTGATGACCCACTCGTCCCCGTCGCGCACCGCGCTGGTCTCGAGCCCGGCCAGGTCGCTGCCGCCCCGCGGTTCGGAGAACCCGGCGCACATCCGGATCTCGCGGCTGAGAAGCCCCTGCAGGAACTCCTCCTTCTGCTCTTCCGTGCCGTACTTGCCGATCGCCGCCGAGATGATCGTCATGCCGACGCGCGGCTCGAGCCCTTGCGCTTCCAGCTCCTGGCGCATGATGTACTCGTACATCGGCGAGGCTTCCTGGCCGCCGAACTCCTTGGGCCAGCAGGTCCGTAGCAGGCCTGCCGCGTCGAGCCGTTCCCTGAATATCTTCTGCGCCGCGGCAAGGTCGAGATCGTCCTCGCCGGCACCCGCCACGTAACTGATGCCGGTCGCCAGCTCGGGCCCGTTGTTCTCGGCAATGAAGTTCCGAACGCGCTGCCGAAACTCCAGCTGTTCAGCCGTAAAATCCCAGTCCAACCTTGCCTCCCAATCCTGCTGACGAAATTAGCCGCCAGATCGCCCGCAGACGCCGACCGACCATTCTCCGGCAATGTCAGTCCCGCCAGTCACTGCACACCTATCCACCGATAGGCAATCCGGCCGGCGCCACTGCCCAAAAGGGAATGCCCTTCCAAGCGTGGCTCAGGGCGTGTGGATGAACACCTGCATCACATGGCGCTTT
>NZ_CAVK010000095.1 GCF_000382885.1 Sphingobium indicum BiD32 | reverse complement strand
GGGGCAAAGCTGACACAAATGTATCACGATCCGGCCATCTCGTTTGTCGTCAGGCGGCCAACATAACTGTCGTCACACACACGAGGCCAAAACGCTCATTGCCGAGCGAGGCCCAGCAAGGGATCTGGGTTAAGGCCTTGGCTGCGAGCGCGCTCTCGATGCCTTCGGCAAGGCCGAGCCGCCCCTCAACGGGTTCGAAGAGGCGAACGGCGCCCGATGCCAAGCTCCCGAGTGCGCGCTTGGGATTGTCGAAGGGGACGACTGCGGGCCTTACCAGATTGAGAAACGTGCGGTGAATGGCCACCAACCCATGATCCATGGTCACTGCGGCGATCAAAGCAGGCAAGTACTGAGTGTTTCCCTTCGGGCCGAGCGGGGTGCGAGGGTGAAATCTTAGGGCGCGAGAGACAGCGCGAATGCCGCGCGCCTCAAGATAGGCCTTGGCGGGGGTATCACCGATTGGCGTCGCTTCGCGCCAGATACGCTCGGCAAATGCGCGGTGGGCGGGCTTGTCGACATTGGCGCGTGCATCGACTTCGGCGTTCCCCGAAAACATGCTCGCCGGCGAAACACCTCGTCCGGCGAGCGCCGTCAGGACTTGATCCTGGCTGCAGCCCGCGAAACAGTGGAAGAGGATGGCGCGTCGTCCCAAAGTTACGCCGAGCGAGGGCGTTCGATCATCATGGGCCGGGCATCGCGCCATGCCTTTGGCGCCGGACCAATGGCCACCGAGCTCCTCGCAAAGCTGCTTTGCCACTGAAGCAAGGGACGAGTTGGTAGGGCTGGATAACACGGGGGACATGTGGGGCTCCTCAGGCTCAAAATACCGCCCCCTTGCGAGCGACCTCTCCTCCCAGTCGCGCGCGCAAAACACTTTCCTACACCTTCGCGTTCACCATACGTTCTATCTCGATTCGAAGCAATGCGGCGAGATGGAAGATGATCAGATTTGGAATGATCGGCATGCTCCTGATGACCGTTCCGGCGGTGCAGGTTTCAGCCCAGGCAGACGCGCCATCCTTCGCGATATTCGAACATCGCCCCACACCGGCAGTAGCTGAGCCTGTCCAACCCTCCGTTGCGGCACAGAGTGAAATGGATTGGGGGCCAAGCAAGGCAGCGCCCTCGTTCCGCGAGGCAATCTACACGGCGAACGTCCGAGAGGCAGAGCTCCGATACAGTCTCCCCTCAGGCTTGTTGCAGGCGCTGATCTGGACGGAATCGCGGTTCAACCCGATGGCGATCAGCCCCGCTGGCGCGGCGGGGTTAGCACAGCTGATGCCAGGCACTGCTCGTTATCTCGGCGTCGCGAATCGGCATGATCCCGTCGCGAGCATCGATGGCGGGGCACGTTACCTCAGAGAGATGCTCGACAAGTTCGGGCAAATTCACCTCGCGCTTGCGGCCTACAATGCAGGGCCTGGAGCGGTTATCCGTGCCGGCGGCATTCCCCGAAACAACGAAACGCCAAGCTATGTCCGCAGCGTTCTGGACAGATGGCAAGCAATTAGCTCGCGCATCTGAAGCGTGTTTGTATAGCAGTGGCGAAGAACGGATTGCTTGAGCGGGGAAGGCTGAGTTTGATGGCTCCGAAACGAGATCGAGGCACCGAGGATGGCAATGTCATTCGCTTCGATTTCCGGGACGAATTGAAGAAGCAGCGCGGCAATCGGCGGCGCAAGGAGTGGGTCTTGGGACTGGGGGCTTTTTCGATCGTATTCGCTGGTGGAATGCTGGCATTGAACTGGCCCACGTTGAACCAGGCCTTATTCACCTCTTCAGAGCTCACACCGAGGTTTTCGCTGATGGCGGAGACTTCTTCGCCACGATTTGAGCTATGCGGAATGACACGTCGCACCTGCGTCGTGGATGGCGACACCTTCTGGCTCGAGGGTGAGAAGATCAGGATCGGTGACATCGACACGCCTGAGATCAGCGAACCCAAGTGTGATGCCGAGTATCAGCTCGGCATGAAAGCCACTCATCGGCTTCGTGACCTATTGAACGAAGGCGCGTTCGAGGTTCGGCCAATCGGAAATCGTGATGAAGACCGGTTTGGACGCAAACTTCGGGTCGTCGTTCGGGGTGGTCAATCGCTTGGGGACCAGCTCGTGAGCGAAGGTCTCGCCCGCACTTGGACCGGGCGCCGGCAGCCGTGGTGCTGACAGTGGCAATATCACTGACCGGTCAACGGTTGTTGCGGTATCGATCGGCAGGATCCGACCACAATTCGCCGTTCACTTCAGCACCGGGAAACGTCGGGTCTATCTGCGTCAGGAACGGCTCTTCAAGCGCGTGATTAACGCCCTATAGGCATGGTCTTCGGGAACGGTCAGGATCTGCGGCCGGTTTGCGATGATTTCGGCGATCTCTGGCGTCAATTCGTTCATCAGCAGGCTGAGCAGATTGTCGCCGATCGCGCGTGTGTCGCTTTGGTCCTCGAACAGCCCGGAATCCTCGCCATGCGCTAGCTTGTTGCGACCTTCGCGATAAATCTTCGAGACAGCGTCGCTGACACTGAGTGAGCCCGCGCCCGTGGGTGCGGCTTTCGGATTAAGCGCTGCTTCGGCGAATTCGGTCATCGCCTTGGCATCACCGCCTGCCCCTGACAGCCCGTCTGCTGCGCAGCCATAGTCCACCACCGCCATGAAATCCGACGCCTCGCGGCGTGCCTCCCCGAACCAGTAGAGCGCGTTCGCCCAGCGCTCGACCAGGTGAGGCGCCTTGCTGGTGTTTCTGGCGCTGACATACGCGTCAAGCACCCGCCCGGCATCGTTGAGAAAGGGCTGCTCGGCCAGCATCTTCGCGGCCAGCGCTCCCGGAGGGCCGCCTAGGCCAGCGCGCGACGAGGACGAGCCCTTGAGAAACTGGCCTGTCATCGTCGTCGCCAGCCTCGCCTCGCTGAAAAGATGCTGGCGTCCCGACTTGGTAAGCAGTCGCGCGTCCTCGAGATGAAATCGCAGTCCGATGACATCGATGGCGAGCCCGACGATTACAGATGCCTTCTCGTGCGACCGTGCCGGTTCATGGCCCTGCATGCGGACCGTCGCCACCCAGCCATAGCCGCGAAGCGAACTGAGCACTTCCCACGCCTGAAGTTCGTCCGCGGCGCTGCCTTGGGCGAGCGCCTGCCGGGTGAAGTCGTCGAAGGTGACCATGCCGTTTTCGACCTGCTGGACATGATGCAGGACCGCTGGATCGGTGACATAGACTGCGATCCAGTCGGCACGCGGCCGGAAGGCAACCGGTCCGACGTTGAAGGCCAGCACATTCTGGCTGGTGTCGAACAGGTGACATGGGATGTGGCGATCCAGATCAGGCCGGGCCCTGGCCGATCCCGCCTGCAGATTGGCTTCATAGTCGGCTGCCATCATCTGGTAGAAGCTATCGTCAACGGCGCCGGTCGTCTGGCCTTGCGGCAGGTGTCTTGGACAGGCGGCGATCGCATCGCCGATCGCAGTAAACGACAGTTTGTCGAAGACCTTTCGAGCGATTGTCTGGCGGAGATCGGCGTGCGCATCCCAACTCTGCCGGGTCAGCGTGTGCGCTGCGTCGATCGCGGTCCGCGTGCACTGATACTGACGACCGCCTCCGACCGGGATGGCCATTGCGGTGAACGGATCGGGCCAGAGCCTGTGCCAGTCATCGTACGGCATGGTCGCGGTCGCCATCACATCATCGAGAATTGTCTCGAGCAGTTCGGGTGCAGGCACTGGGGGTTTCTTGCTACTCCCGTGAATACGTGATCTTGCCATTCAATGCCTCCTCCGAACCTAGCCATGTAGATCGTGTCCGATTGTCCTGCACGCTAGGGTCGGCCCAGCGGCAACCCCTAGACGTTCAAGAGTCTCGTCAGCCTCTTCCCGCAAACGCACCCTTGATGACTTTTCCACCCTCTCGGATTGTATCGAGATAATCGCTCCACCACTGGGCCATGCGAACCCGTTCCTCCCAGTGCTTACCGCGGTGATAGACGCCGCGAACGGCATTGCTGTCGCCATGGGCCAATCCTCGTTCGATCGCGTCCGGGTTCCAAAGGCCGCTTTCGTTCAGCATAGTGGAAGCGGTTGCCCGCAGGCCATGAGCGGTCACCTCGTCCTTGGTGAATCCCATCCGGCGGAAGGCGGCATTCAAGGTGTTCTCGCTCATTGGGCGAACAGAGGCACGGGCCGAGGGGAACACATAACCTTCGGTTCCGACCATCTCGGCGAGCTCTTTCAGGTAGCCAATCACCTGCTTCGAGAGCGGAACGGCATGAGGGCGCCGTGACTTCATCTTGCCTTCAGGGATGCGCCAGACACCTTCTTCGAGGTCGATTTCCTTCCATTCGGCATGCCGTAGCTCGCCAGGCCGCACAAAGACGTGAGGGGCGATGAGAAGAGCGTACCTAGTGATGAAGTTGCCTGTGTAGTCCTGGATCGCTCGTAGCAGCCCGCCAAGCTCCTTGGGTTCGAGAATCGCGGCGTAGTGCTTTGCCTTTGGCGTGATCAGTGCCCCACGAAGCATTGACGTGGGGTCGCCTTTGCAGCGCGTGGTGGCAACGCCATACCGGAATACGCGGCTCGCAAACGACCGGGTCTTCTTCGCGGTCTCGTGCTTACCCTTGGCCTCGAGCCGCTTGAGAGGAGCGAGCACTTCAAACGGCTCGATCTCGTCGATCGGTCGGCTGCCAATCGCGTCCGCCAGCTGCTCGAGGAAGAAGTTGGCCTTCACGATGGTGGCATCTGCCCTGCCACTCTGCACCATCATCTGATCGATGTACTCCCGTGCCACTGCCTCGAAAGTCTGGGCTGAGAGGAATTCGGCGCGAATCTTCTGCTTGCGCTTCTCCATCGCCGGGTCGCCGCCGGACGCGATCTTGTGCCGCGCCTCATAGGCTGTCTGCCTTGCCTGCTTGAGGCTGATCTCGGGGTAGGCACCGATCGAGAGCTTCTTTTCGACCGGGCCGATCCGGTAGCGGAATCGCCAGAGTTTGCCGCCGGCTGGGGAGACCTCGATGTACAATCCGCGGTCGTCAGCAACCTTGTAAGGCTTGTCCTTTGGCTTGAGTGCTCGAAGCCGAGTCTCGGTCAGCGGCATGTGCGGGCCTTTTCCCGATGTGGTTTTCGCAAAGGCCCGCAAAAGGCCCGCAAAAATGTGCGGAACCCCCGAGAAAAGGCGGGACGATCCGGCACGATCCAAGGGCCAATTCCCTTGGATTTCTGCGGGTTTAATACACTTTTTGGGATGTTCCGAGAAGAACAAATGGTGCCCAGAAGAGGACTCGAACCTCCACGACCTTGCGATCGCCAGCACCTGAAGCTGGTGCGTCTACCAATTCCGCCATCTGGGCACGGGGTAGGAGCGCGCAACTAGCCGCTGCCTTTGGGGCTGTCAACGGCGGGACGCGGATAATTTTTGTGGTTCGGGTAAAAAGCCGGGCTATGGGCGATCAAGCCCTTTGCCCAACAGGATGCCCTGCCATGACTCCCACCGACTTCGCGCCGCCTGCCCTGTTCGTCCGGCCTGACGGGTTGCGCCTGGCCTATCGGCAGCGGAGCGGGGTGGGGCCGACGATTATTTTTCTGCCGGGCTATATGTCCGACATGGAGGGGGGCAAGGCGATCGCACTGGATGACTGGGCGGCGCGCAGCGGGCGGGCGATGCTGCGGATGGACTATGCCGGTTGCGGGGCGAGCGACGGGCGGTTCGTGGACGGGACGCTAGCAAGCTGGCGGGACGACGTGCTGCTGCTGATCGACGCGCTGGTGGACGGACCGCTGGTCTTGGTCGGATCGTCCATGGGCGGCTGGCTGGCGCTGCTCGTGGCGCTGGCGCGGCCGGATCGGGTGACGGGGCTGGTCGGGATCGCTGCGGCACCCGATTTTACCGATTGGGGCTTTACCGACGCGGACAAGGCGTTGCTGATGACCGAGGGGCGGATCGAGGAACCTACGCCCTATGGCGACCAGCCCTATGTGACGACGCAGGGCTTCTGGGAATCAGGGCAGGCGCTGCGGCTGCTGGATGCGCCGATCCCGATCGACTGTCCGGTGCGGCTGCTTCAGGGGCAGCGCGACGATGATGTGCCGTGGGAGACCGCGCTGCGGATCGCGGCGCTGGTGCGTTCATCCGATGTGCAGACGCTGCTGGTTAAGGATGGCGACCACCGCCTTTCCCGCGACGGCGACATCGCCCTGCTGATCCGCACCGTCGCCAGCCTGCTGGATAGCCTCTGATGCCCCTTCTCCTGCCGATCCTGTTGCTCGCCCAAGGCTATGACCCGGAGATTGAGGCGGTGATGAGCCGTAGTCGCAAGGAGAAGCAGGAGGCGGCGGCTGCGGCGGTCGCGGCACCCAAAGCCACGGCGCGGGAAGATGGACGGATTCCGGTCCCGGCCAAATATGCTGCACCCTTTCAGGCCTGTCTGGATCAGGCGGTTGAATCGCCCGATGCGGCGGTCGCCTTCGCCCAGAAGTGGCGGATCGACGGGGGCAGCTTCTATGCGCGGCATTGTATGGGCTTTGCCTATGCGCGGGCCGAGCGCTGGGCACCGGCGATCGTCGCGTTCGAGCAGGCCGCCGAGGAGGCCGAACGCAGCGCCGAGATGGCGCAGAGCGCGCGGCTATGGGCGCAGGCGGGCAATGCGGCGCTGGCGAGCGGCGACGCTGCCAAGGCGCGGCAGGATTTCGACGCGGCGCTGGCGCGCGGACTGCCCGACGGAATGGAGAAGGGCGAGGTGCATCTCGATCGGGCGCGGGCGCTGGTGGCGCTGGGTGACGGGGCCGCGGCGCGGGAGTCGCTGGACGTGGCGCTGGCGCAGGCACCCAGAGACCCGCTGGGCTGGCTGCTGTCGGCGACGCTGGCGCGGCGGTCGGGCGAGATGGCGCTGGCGCAGGCGCATATTGCCCGCGCGGTGCAGCTGTCGCCCGACGATGCGTCGGTGGCGCTGGAGGAGGGCAATATCGCCGTGCTGACCGATCATGAGGATGTCGCACGATCGGCCTGGCAGCGGGCCGTCAGGCTGGCACCGACGACAGCGGCGGGGAAGGCGGCAGCGGACAATCTGTCGCGATTGCCCGCCGCTGGCGGATAAAAGCCGACACTGAGCCGAACATATGTGGCGGTTTTTATCGCCTTATATTTAAGCTATTGTTATTTAAGGTAAAAATCAACGGTCGTGACGACGCGGACCTTTTTATAGGGGGTGTCGCTCGATCCGTCGCCGCCTTCGCCGTCGCGCGCGTCGATCGAGAAATAGCCCTGGGTCGCGCTCTTGATGCTGCCGACGCTGATGCCGCTGTCCTGCGCGAATTGTTCGGCGGCGTTGCGTGCGTCCTTGGTGGCGGCGGCGACCATCGGGGGTTTGAGGTCGTTGAGCTTGGTGAAGCTGTAGCGCATCCCCGACCCTTCCTGCAGCGTCACACCGCGACGGACGAGGTCGAATTGCTGCGCCACGGCGCGCTGCGCGCGGGCGATGTCGGTGGTGCGCAGCAACATCCGCTGGGTGATGGTGATATTGTTGACGCCATTGTTGAGATATTGGTTCACCCCCGCGCCGACCGGGGTCAGCGCGTCGGGCTTGAAGCCCAGGCTGGCGAAATAGGCTTTGAGTTCGCGGGTGTTATTGTCGATTTCGGCGCGGACCGAGGGCAGGTCGAAACCCGTTGCCGAGTAGCTGATCGACCAGGTGGCAAGGTCCGCCGTCACGTCCTTTTCAGCGAGACCGCGCACGGTGACGGAGCGGTCCGCAGCCCTGGCGCGCTTCAGCCCGTCGCCCAGCAGATAGCCGCCGCTCATGACGCCGATCGCCAGCAGCGCGGCGCTGCCCAATAGAACCTTGTCCCGCAACTCCAATGCCATCATGCTTTCCTCTTCCTTCGGGGGATGCGCGACCTTATCTATGGGACATTACTGCACATCCTGAGATGAACCGTTGCTTTATGGCGGCGAATGGAGTGACCCTTGCCCAAATATCTGCATAGCATGATCCGCGTGACCGACGTGGACAAAAGCATCGCCTTTTTCGACCTGTTGGGGCTGAAAGAGGTCAAAAGGTTCGACAGCGAACAGGGGCGTTTCACCTTGGTCTATCTGGCCGCGCCGGGGGATGAGGATGCGCAGGTCGAGCTGACCTATAACTGGCCGCCGACCGATGGCAGCCCGGCGGAATCCTATGATGGCGGGCGCAATTTCGGCCATCTCGCCTATCGGGTCGAGAATATCTATGAAACCTGCCAGCGCTTCATGGATGCGGGCGTGACGATCAACCGCCCGCCGCGCGACGGGCATATGGCGTTCGTGCGGACGCCCGACGGCATTTCGATCGAACTGTTGCAGGACGGGCGGCTGGACCCGGCCGAGCCCTGGGTGTCGATGCCCAATATCGGTGCATGGTGAACGCGATGCTGGAGGTGGTCCGCGTGCCCGTGCTCAGCGACAATTATGTCTGGCTGATGCATGACGTAGCGAGCGGCGAGACGGTGGTGATCGACCCTGCCGTGGCAGAACCGGTGCTGGCGGCGGCGGCGGCGCGGGGCTGGACCATCGGCCAGATCTGGAACACCCACTGGCATGGCGACCATGTCGGCGGCAATGCGGCGATCAAGGCGGCGACTGGTTGCTCCATCACCGGCCCGGCGGCAGAGGCGGACAGGATCGGCACGCTCGACCGGACGGTGAGCGAGGGCGATGTGGTTCGGATCGGGGGACATGTCGCGACCGTGATGGAAGTTCCCGCGCATACTGCCGGGCATATCGCCTATCATCTGGCGGAGGACGCCATCGTCTTTGTCGGCGATACGCTGTTTGCGATGGGTTGCGGTCGGCTGTTCGAGGGGACGGCGGCGCAGATGTTTAATAATATGGCGCGGCTGGGCGGGCTGCCGGACGATACGAGCGTCTATTGCGCGCATGAATATACGCTCTCCAACGGCCGTTTCGCGCTGGGGGTGGAGCCGGACAATGAGGCGCTGGCCGCGCGGGTGGCGGCGGTCGAGGCGGCGCGGGCGCGCGGCGAGGCGACCGTGCCGACGACGATCGGGCTGGAGCGGGCGACCAACATCTTCATGCGCGCGCGCGACGTGGAAGAGCTGGCGCAGCGGCGTGCGGCGAAGGATGCGGCCTGACGGCTTTTGCGCTATGCTGCCGTCCTGTGGGCAGAGAATGAGGAGAGCCGTGATGCGTGCCTGGATATGCCTGACGCCACTGATACTGGCCGCCTGCACCGGCAGCTATACGCCCACGCCGCTGACCGACAAGCAGGCCGCGACGCTGGACAAGGCGCTGGCGGGCAAGGTCGCGGGCGAGAAGGTCAGCTGCATCAACCGCGAGCCACAGACCAATTTGACGGTGATCAGCAATAATGTGCTGCTCTACCGGGTCAGCAAGCGGCTCATCTACAAGAATGAACTGATCGGCAGCTGCAATGGCCTGACCTATGGCGACACGATGATCGTGCGCAGTTTCGGGTCGCAACTGTGCCGGGGCGATTTCACCACCAGCGCCAATCTGATGACCGGGATGACGACGGGCAGCTGTGCGCTGGGGGATTTTGTGCCCTATCGCGCGCCGGGGAAGTGAGGGGCCGCGTTTACCTCCTTTTTGCCACACTGGCTTCGCGGGTGAGCCTCTGATCGAGAGTCTTGCGCGCGGTGGCGGCATAGGCGGCGCAGGCCTTGCTGTCGATCAGCGGAGCCTTTCCGGCGAGGCGATCGTACAGATTGCTGGAGCCGGGATGCGGGGTAATGAGCAGGTCGCAGCGCAGGGCCGCGACCTTGGCGATGGTGGCCCGTAGGCGCGCGACATAAGCGGGGTGATCGGTAAAGCGATAGGCGTCCGCCGATACCGCGCTCAAACTGTCGGCATAGACGATCCTGCGGCAGCTTTTGCCAGTGCAGGCGGTCCAGGACCAGCTGGTCCCTCCCGGTGAATGGCCCGGCGTCAGATGGGCGGTCAGGCGGAGAGACCCCAGCGCGACGACATCGCCATCCTTGACGATGCGCCCGACGCGCGCGCCGGTGAAGTCGGGGATGTCACCGCGTTGCGGATCGTCACTGGCCGGGGTGCCGCTTTCCAGCATTGGCCGGGCCGCTGCTGACGCAATCAGGGTTGCGCCGGTGCGCTGCTGGATGTCGTGCAGGCCGCCGACATGATCGACATGTTCATGGGTCGAGAGCAGAAATCTAACGTCTGTGGGACGCAGCCCCAGCCGCTCGATATTCGCGATGATTGACGGGATCGCCGGCGCCGTCGCCGCGTCGATCAGGACATGGCCCTTCGATCCGGTGATGAGCAGCACGGTGATGCCGCAACTGCCGACATCATAGATATTGGCGAAGATGCGGATGGGCGGGGCGGGATCGCTCCAGCCATCCTTGCCCGCGCATTGGCGTTGATGCTCGGCAATGCTGGCCGGACCCGATGGCGGTGCGGCGGCCAAAGGCGTGGCGGCGATGATGGTCGCCGCTAACAGCATAGGATGCAGCGCCATCAATCCCATCACCCCTTGTACAGCGCGTCCATCCGCTCCGCATAGCGTTTGCGGATCACATGGCGGCGGATCTTCATCGACGGGGTCATTTCCTCATTGTCGATGGTGAAGGCTTCGTCGGCCAGGATGAAGCGGCGGACCCGTTCGATGACTGACAGGTCGGCATTGACCCGGTCCACCGCTGCGCGCAGCGCTGCCATATAGGCGGGGTTGGCGGGGGCGTTGGCGGGGGTGACTCCGTTTGCCAGCGCCCATTCGCGGGTCCATTCCGCATCGGGCACGATCAGGCCGACCAGATAGGGCCGCCGGTCGCCATGGACCATGGCCTGGCCGATTTCGTTCTGGAGCGTCAGCATCCCCTCGACCTTTTGCGGGGAGACATTGTCGCCCTTGTCATTGACGATCAGGTCTTTCTTGCGATCAGTGATGCGGATGCGGCCCTTGGCATCGAATTCACCAATGTCGCCGGTATGGAGCCAGCCGTCTTTCAGCACCTTCTCGGTTTCGACCGGGTTGCGCCAATAGCCGTGCATGACCAGTTCGCCGCGCACCAGAATCTCGCCATCCTCGGCGATTTTGACCTCCACCCCCTTGAGCGGCGGGCCGACCGTGTCCATGGCGATGCCCGCGCGGGGGCGGTTGCAACTGACCACCGGTCCCGCCTCGGTCTGGCCATAGCCCTGTAGCAGGGTCAGCCCCATCGCATCGAAGAACAGGCCGACATCGGGATTGAGCGGCGCGCCGCCGGACACGAGCGCCTTGAGCCGGCCGCCGAAGCGGGCGCGGATCTTGGGCAGGAGCGTGCGGGCCAGGACGGCCTTCAATGGCCGGTCGAGGATCGAGGCCTTGCCCTGCTGCTCCTTCGCGGCGATGCGCAGCGCCTGCCCCATCAGCCAGGTCGGGAATTTGCCCTGCTTCTCGATCGACTTGATGATGCGGGCGCGCAGCACTTCAAACAGGCGGGGGACAACGACCATGATGGTCGGCCGGGTTTCCTCGATATTGCTGGCGAGTTTTTCCAACCCTTCCGCATAATAGATTTGCCCGCCCAGCAGCATCGGCAGGAATTGCCCGCCGCTATGTTCATAGGCGTGGGAGAGGGGGAGGAAGGAGAGGAAGCTTTCCTCGCCCCAGCCGAAATCCTCGACCAGGATCGCGCCTGCACCCTCGGCATTGAGCAGGATCGCGCCATGATGCTGCATCACCCCGCGCGGGGCGCCGCCGGTGCCGCTGGTGTAGATGATGCAGGCCTGATTCTGGCGGGCCGCGGTTTGGGCGGCGGCGCAGGTGGCGATGTCGGTTGCGTGGGCGGCGATCAGATCGTCCCACAGGTGACAGGCGGCCTGTCCCTGTGCGCCGCGCAACGGCTCCATGCCGATGACGAAGGCCGCTTGCGATCGGACCACGGCGGGCATCAGCGCCTGGGCCAGCTTGGCTGTCGAGACGATGACGGCGCGGGCGCCGCTGTCGGTCAAGATATGCTGATGATCGCGCGTGGTGTTGGTGGTGTAGGTCGGCACGGTGATGCAGCCCGCCGCCATGATCGCAAGGTCCGCGATGCAGAATTCGGGCCGGTTCTCGCTGACCAGCATGACCGGATCGCCGGGCTTGAGGCCCAGTGACTGAAGCGCGGTGGCGAGGGCGGCGACCTGACGGGCGACCTCGTTCCAGCTGAGCGGATGCCATGTGCCGCCGCTCTTGCGCCACAGGAAAGGCTTGTCGCCCTGCTCCGCGGTGCGGGTGAAGAACATGGTGACGAGGTTGGGAAATGTCTCGATGGCCCTCAAGGCTCGACTCCTGGGTTTTTCGGCGCATCTGTCGTGCGCCTGGCTCATGGCAAAGCTATAGCCACGCCATGCCGTAGCGGCCACGCTTTTCTCAGTCGAACAACCCGTTTTGCACGTCCTGCGGCGGGTTGAGGCCCAGATGCTTCCAGCCCGGACCATTGAGGCAGCGGCCGCGCGCGGTGCGGGCGATGAGGCCAAGCTGGATGAGATAGGGTTCGATCACTTCCTCGATCGTGTCGCGCGCTTCGGAGAGGCCCGCCGCCAGCGTCTCGACCCCGACCGGGCCGCCGCGATAAATGTCGGCGATCATCATCAGATAGCGGCGATCCATCAGGTCGAGGCCCAGTTCATCGACCTCCAGCCGGCGGAGCGAGGCGTCGGCGACCTTGGCGTCCACCGCCGGGACGCCCGCGACATTGGCGAAATCGCGCACCCGGCGCAGCAATCGCCCGGCGATGCGCGGGGTGCCGCGCGATCGGCGGGCAATCTCCATCGCGCCGTCGGGGGTGATGGCAAGGTCGAGCAGGCGGGCGGCGCGGCGCACGACCAGTTCCAGTTCCGCGACGGTGTAGAATTGCAGGCGCACCGGGATGCCGAAACGATCGCGCAACGGGGTGGTGAGCAGGCCTTGGCGTGTGGTCGCGCCGACCAGGGTGAAGGGCGGCAGGTCGATCCGGACCGATCGGGCGGAGGGGCCTTCGCCGATCATCAGGTCGAGCGCGCGATCCTCCATCGCGGGGTAGAGGACTTCCTCGACCGCCGGATTGAGGCGATGAATTTCGTCCACGAACAGGACGTCGCCCTCATCGAGGTTGGTGAGAAGCGCGGCCAGATCGCCGGACTTGGCGATGACCGGGCCGGACGTGGCGCGGAAGCCCACGCCCATTTCCTTGGCGACGATCTGCGCCAGCGTGGTCTTGCCCAGCCCCGGCGGGCCGAAGAAGAGAACATGGTCGAGCGCCTCGCCCCGCGATTTCGCAGCTTCGATGAATACGCGCAGGTTCCCGCGCGCGGCTTCCTGCCCGATGAACTCGTCGAGCGACTTGGGGCGCAGCGCGGCGTCGACATCCTCGATACGGCGGGCGGGGGTGAGGAGGCGGTCGTCGGTCATGGGCGGGCCTCACCACCTTCGTCATGCTGAACTCGTTTCAGCATCCATCGTGCCTGACATTCCGTTCCAGAGGCGGCAAGCCCAACCCAACCGCCAGATCGACCCAATCGGGATTTTCCAATTAGATGAGATTGATCTTCCACTGTCGATGCCAACGTTTGAGTTGCTTCTCGCGCAGGATAGCCTGCTCCATCGTATCGCAAGCCTCGAAGCGAAAGAGGCGATGGACACCATATGTCTTTGTGAAGCCGGGGATTGTGCCGGTCCGATGTTGCATCAGCCGGCCGACCAGGTTGGACGTCACGCCGATGTAGAGCGTGCCGTAGGGCTGGCTGGCGAGGATATGGACGCATGGTTGCTTCATCGACACCGCCCTTCGGCATTTGCGGCCCAATGGATGCTGAAACAAGTTCAGCATGACGGGTGGAGGCGCAAATCACTTCGCCGCCTTCCGCAGCGCAAGCCGTACCAGCGCGTCGAGGCTGGCGTCGTCACCCAGTTCGGCTTCGGCGGCCGCGACGGCGGTGCTGGCTTCATGGGGTTTGAAGCCGAGATTTTGCAGGGCGGAGAGGGCGTCGGCGGCGAAGCTGCCGGTGGGGAGGATGGCGATGCCACCCGCGCCGATCGGGCCGCCTGCGGGAGCCGCGCCGATCTTGTCCTTCAATTCATTGACGATACGCTGGGCGAGTTTCGGACCGACGCCGTTGGCGCGGGCGATCATCGCCTTGTCGCCCATGGCCACGGCGCGGTGGAGTTCGAGCGGTTCGAGCGCGGACAGGATCGCCAGCGCCACGCGCGATCCCACGCCCTGCACATGGGTGAGCAGCCGATACCAGTCGCGTTCCTCCGCGCGGGCGAAGCCGACCAGGCGGATCGAGTCCGCCGCGACCAGCATTTCGGTGTGGATCGTCACCGCTTCACCGATGCTCCCCAGCGCCGCCAGCGTGCGCGAGGAGGCACCGACGAGATAGCCCACGCCCCCGACATCGATGATGGCATGGTCCAGCCCCGTACTGTCGAGCCGTCCTTTGAGTTTGGCGATCATGTCCGCTGCCCCATGGTCATGATCTGTTCTTTACAGCGTCTCGCGCGCCGCGCCAGCGCAAAAGCACGGCACCTTTTGCGCGCCCATGCGTAGTGCAGCGCGAAACCGCAATTTTAAGGACGAAATGATGTTGATGACCGCCCCGATGCTTGGCCCCCGAGATTTTGAATATCCGTCGATCATGCTGTCGGGCGTGGTCGATCATGGCATGTATCTGCATTTCAAGAATTGCCTGGCCAATGCGCCGCAACAGGGGCTGGTGGTGGTGGAAATCTCCACGCTGGGCGGCGACCCGGAAATTGCCCGGCTGATGGGCGAGGATATCCGCTTCCATTCCGACCTCTATCCTGAACGTCGGATGGTGTTTCTGGGACGCACCGCGGTCTATTCGGCCGGCGCGACCTTCATGAGTTTTTTCGCGACCGAAAATCGCTATGTGACGCGCGGCACGCGGCTGATGATCCATGAGCGGCTGATCACGAAGAATATCCAGCTGGCCGGGCCGCTGTCGACCTGCATCGCGACATTGAAGGCGACGCTGAACGAAATCCAGTCATCTATCGCGATCCAGAATGAGGGGTTCCAGAATCTCATCCTGGGGTCGGACATCACGATGGAGGAGCTGCTCGAAAAAGCGCCCGAAAACTGGTATCTGGAGGCCAATGAGGCACAGGCGCGCGGATTGATCGCCGCCGTGCTATGAGGCGGTGATGGCGCGGTTCGACATTGCCGCGCTGGCCTTCGCTATCAACGTTCTGGGGCGGTTGACAGGGTCAGGCGGCGGTGTCGATCGGGCCGCGCCGGTTTTGCGACTGGCGTTGCCGGCCGGGACGCGGCGCAGAATCATCCATGTGCCGCACCGTCCTCCACCATTCGGGCAGGATCGGCTTGAGCATCGACAGGCTGCCGCTGCGGGGCGTGGCATACCATTCCTCGCCGACGCGCTGGAAACGCCAGACCGGATCGCAATTGAGCGGGACGCGCTCGAAGCTTGGTTGGGTGTCGGGACTGGATGCGTCAGGGATTTCCTTCAGCTGGGCAGGGATGTTGCGGACGCTGCCATCGGGAAATCGCACCGCAATCGTCATCTCCTGTCTCCCTTGGCGAAGGTTATGGAGATAGTAACGCACTGAGATAAAAAGGGTTCATGGCCTTGCTGCAGGTTAAGATGATTCCTGCCGCTGTGGCTTGGAGTCGCCTTTCACCGCTTGCTTACCCTTTTGCGCTAGAGCAGCGATCATGCGCGATTCTGCCGATCCCTGCCCCAAATCCGCCGTCAGCCATGGTGTTGGCATCGCGGGCCTTGTCGGCCTTGGCCTCTGGACGCTGGTGGCGCGCCATTATGGCATGGACGGACCCAATGCCGGACTGGCCGCCGTGGTCGCCTGTGGCCTGCCGATGATATTATGGTCGCTGGCGGTGGACAAGGTGCATCGCAACGCATCGACTGGGATCGACTGGCGCGGCCCGGCGCGCACCGTTCGCGACGTGATCGACATCAGCATCGTCAAGATCGCAGGACTGTGGGCGACATGGCTGGCCATTGCGGTCTTTTACTGCGTGGCGCGCTGGTACTGGAGCGGCAATTACCGATTTTCGATGGACCTGTTCACTGCCGCCGCGCCGTGGCTGCTGGTGCTGTCCATCCCCTATATCATCTGGATCGATCGGCGGCTGGTGAATCCGAAGGATGCGTCCTACCATTTTGGCCAGTGGGTGATCGGCGGCGCGGCGGGCGCGCCCGATATGCGCCAAGTCGCGCATCATGCCCGCGCCTGGGGCGTGAAGGGCTTTTTCCTGGCTTTCATGGTTTCGATCGTGCCGGGCAATTTCGCCAGCGTGGTGAACTGGCGGATAGAGGATGCCTTCGCCAATCCGGTGGCGCTGGCCGGTTTCCTGATCGCGGTCATGTTCATGATCGATGTCTGTCTGGCGACGGTCGGCTATATATTGACCTTCAAGCCGCTGGATTCGCATATCCGCACCGCCAATCCCTATCTGGCGGGCTGGGTCGCGGCACTGATCTGCTATCCGCCCTTCGTGCTGATGGGCGGCGGTGGGCCGCTCGATTATCATAGCGGCGGCGCGGAGTGGGATTATTGGACGCAAGGGTCCGGCGTGCTGCAATGGCTGCTGGGCGGCTGGCTGGTGCTGCTGACCGGACTCTATGCTTGGGCGACGGTGGCGTTCGGCCTGCGCTTTTCCAACCTGACCCATCGCGGCATATTGACGCACGGACCCTATCGCTGGACCCGGCACCCGGCCTATCTGGCGAAAAACCTGTTCTGGTGGTTTTCGGCTTTGCCCTTCCTGAGCGTCAGCGGGTCCATGACCGACATGGTGCGCAATTGCGCGATGCTGGCCATCACCAACGCGGTCTATTATTGGCGCGCGCGGACCGAGGAACAGCATCTGTCCGCCGACCCGGACTATCGCGCCTATAGCGACTGGATGGAGCGGAATGCGCCCGTCCCACGCTTCTTTGCGTGGGTGACGGGACGCAAACGTCCTGTAGCGCAGGTGATTCAGGCGGCGGAGTAGGCCGCCCGAATGACCCGATCAGAAACTCTCTTCCGCATAGACTTTGCTGACGTCGCCGCCCCATTCGCCATGATAGCGGTCGAGCAGCCGTTCGGCATGGGTCTTGCCGGACGAGACGACCTCTTCCAGATCGGACAGATAGCCGGTTTCATTGTCGCCTGCCGCGTTGAGGCGGGCGCGGGCGGTGAGGCCTGAGCGCGCAATGTCGAGCGCGGGGCGGGCGATGTCGCGCAGGGTGCGGCCCTTGCCGATCGGCGCGTCGAGGCCGAGTTTGGGCACGGAATCGCGCAAGATCTGCCGATCTTCCATGCTCCAGTCCTTGACCAGATCCCAGGCCGCGTCGAGCGCGCCCTGATCGTAGAGCAGACCGACCCACAAAGCCGGCAGGGCGCAGATGCGGCCCCAGGGGCCACCGTCCGACCCGCGCATTTCCAGAAAGCTCTTCAATCGCACTTCGGGGAAGGCGGTGGAAAGATGATCCTCCCAATCCTTTTCGGTCGGCTTTTCGCCCGGCAGGACGGAGAGTTTGCCGTCGAGGAAATCGCGGAAGGACAGGCCGGAGGCGTCGATATATTTGCCGTCGCGATAGACGAAGTACATCGGCACATCGAGCGCATAGTCGGCATAGCGTTCATAGCCAAAGCCGTCCTCGAACACGAAGGGCAGCATGCCCGTGCGTTTGGGGTCGGTGTCCGACCAGATATGGCTGCGGTAGGACAGGAAGCCATTGGGCTTGCCCTCGGTGAAGGGCGAATTGGCGAACAGCGCGGTGCCAAGCGGTTGCAGGGCCAGCGATACGCGGAATTTTTTGGCCATGTCCGCTTCACTGCCATAGTCCAGATTGGTCTGGATGGTGCAGGTACGCAGCATCATGTCCAGCCCCATGGACCCCACGCGCGGCATGTGCCGCAGCATGATCTCATAGCGGCCCTTGGGCATGATAGGCAGGTCTTGGCGGGTCTTGTCGGGCCACATGCCGAGGCCGAGGAAGCCGAGGCCCAGCATGTCGCCGACATATTTGACCTGTTCCAGATGGCGGCCGGTTTCGGCGCAGGTCTGGTGGATATTGTCGAGCGGCGCGCCGGACAGTTCGAGTTGACCGGCCGGTTCCAGGCTGATCGTGCCGTCGGCACCCGACAGGGCGATGATATTCTCCCCCTCGAACACCGGGCTCCAGCCATAGCGGGTCAGGCCGATCAGCAGCGTATGGATGCCGCCCTTTTCTTCGTAGGACGGCGCGTGATGATCCTTGCGGCTATAGACGAATTTTTCATGTTCCGTGCCGATGCGCCAGCGATCCTTGGGCTTTTCACCCTTGGCAAAGGCCGCGATCAGCTGGTCGCGGCTTTCGATGACGGGATCTTCACCCGCTGAGTCGGTTCTGGTGCTCATGCCCCGCCCTTAATGCTTCCCCTCGGCCCGTCAAACAGTGACCGGCGATGTTCAGATAGGCTCTGTCTGCAATTGGTTCAATCCAATAGCGAAATGAAACTTAGTGCCAGTCGCCATTCAGCGTCATCCAGGCCGCCGTCGCGGCGATGGCGGCGGTTTCGGCGCGCAGGATGCGCGGGCCGAGCGAGACCGGCACGGCGCGCGGATGGGCGCGGATCGTTTCGCGTTCGGCCGGGTCGAATCCACCCTCCGGCCCGATTAGGAAAGCAGCGGGGCCAGGATGGGCGGCAAAGGCCGTGGCCAAGGGTGCGCCGCCGGTTTCGTCGGCGAAAAACAGGTGGCGATCCTGTGGCCAGTCCTTCAGCAGCGCGTCGAGTTTCACCATGGCGGCAAGGTCCGGCAGGGTCGTTCGGCCGCATTGTTCAGCGGCCTCGACCAGATGGGCGTGCAGCCGGTCGAGGTTGAGCTTGTCCACCACGGCGCGGCGGGTGAGGACGGGCTGGAGCTTTGCCACCCCCAGTTCGCAAGCCTTTTCGGCGATCAGGTCGATGCGGCCCTTCTTGATCGGGGCGCAGCAGAGCCAGAAATCGGGGATGGTTTCGGGCGGTCTGGTCTGGCTGACGCAATCGAGAATCAGGTCGCGCTTGCGGATGTCGCGGGCGCGGGCGGCCCACTCGCCCGACCGGCCGTCGAACAGCAGGACGATGTCGTCGGGCTTCACCCGCATGACGCTGATCAGATAATGGGCCGGGTTGCCATCGACCGGTACCGATACGCCCTCGCCCAGCTGGTTTTCGACATGCAGGCGCGGCGCGCTTTGCGGCGGCCAGGCGGGAGTTGCGGTCATGATGCGCTTTCCGATCGACGAAACTTGCCCGGAGGCTATGGGAGTCTTTAGACAAGAATGGCCCTTCGACAAGCGCGGGGCGAATGGAGTGCGTCAGTTGAGCCAGACGATCGTTCCCGACAGTCAGGCGCGTGGGTTGCTGGCGCGACTGCCGGACACCCCGCGCGCGCTCGTGCAGATGGCGCGGTTCGACCGGCCGATCGGCTGGTGGCTGCTATTCTGGCCGGGTGCCTGGGCGGTGGCGCTGGCCGGGGGTGGTTTCGCGCGCTGGCCGCTGATCCTCTGGCTGTTGCTGGGCAGCATCGCGATGCGCGGCGCGGGGTGCGTGTTCAACGATATTGTCGATCGCGATCTTGACCGCAAAGTGGCGCGCACTGCGGCGCGGCCGCTGGCGAGCGGGGCGATGAAGCTGCGGACGGCGTGGTTGTGGCTGGTGGCGCTGTGCCTGGCCGGGTTGATCATATTGCTGCAATTGCGGCTCTATGCCCAACTGATCGCGCTGGGGTCGCTGGCGCTGGTGGCGGCCTACCCCTTCATGAAGCGGATCACCGGCTGGCCGCAAATCTGGCTGGGGCTGGTCTTTTCCTGGGCGGCGCTTGTGGGCTGGAGCGAGGTGACAGGCGCGCTGACCCTGCCGGGAATTTTGCTCTATGCCGGAACCATTTTCTGGGTTGTGGGCTATGACACGATCTACGCGCTGCAGGATCGGGAGGACGACGCGCTGATCGGCATTGGTTCCAGCGCGCTTTCCATGGGGCAGCACGTCCGGGCGGGCGTGGCGTTCTGCTATCTGTGCGCGCTTGGCCTGTGGGCCGGGGCGATCTGGCAGGTGCGACCGCAAGCGTTGGCGCTCGTCGCATTGCTGCCGGTGGCGGTGCATCTGCTATGGCAGGTCGCGACGCTGCGCGAGGATGGCGTCGATCCGCTGGCCAAATTCCGCTCCAACCGCTTTGCCGGACTGCTGCTGTTCCTGGGATGCCTGGTGGTCGGCAGCGCATGAGCGCGGGACCGAAACCGGGCGAGGATTGCTGGCGGATCGCACGGGCGACCCGCGCCAGCACGATCATCGACGCCGACGCCTATTTTCGCCATGCTCGCGCCGCGATGCTCAAGGCAAAGCGACGCATCATGCTGATCGGGTGGGATTTCGACGCTGCGATCACTCTGGTTCGCGAGGATGAGGCCGATGATGGTGCGCCGGTGATAATCGGCGATTTCATCAGCTGGCTGGTGGAGCGGACGCCGGAACTGGAGATATTCCTGCTGCGCTGGGACATTGGTGCGATGAAGTCGATGGTGCGGCCGACCAACCTGTTCACGACGCTCAAATGGATGGCCCATCCGCGCGTCACGGTGAAGCTGGACAGCCATCATCCGCCCGCCGCCTCCCATCATCAAAAGATCGTGGTGATCGACGATTGTTTCGCCTTTTGCGGCGGCATCGACATGACCGGCGACCGGTGGGACACACGCCACCATCGCGATGAGGAGCCGGGGCGAGTGCATCCCGACGGGTCGCCATATGGCCCCTGGCATGATGCGACCACGGCGCTGATGGGGCCGGTCGCTGCGGCGCTGGGCGACCATGCGCGCCATCGCTGGGTTGGCGCGGGTGGCGACGCGCTGATGCCGATCGAGGGGGTTCAGGATTGCTGGCCGGACCATCTGCCGGTGCAGTTTACCGATGTCGATGTCGCCATTGCCCGCACCGCGCCCAAGATGGACGATCAGGACGAACTGACCGAGATCGAACGACTCTATTGCCACCAGATCGCGGCGGCCCAGCACTGCATCTATGCCGAAAGCCAATATTTCGCGTCCCGCCGGATTGCCGAGGCGATTGCGAAACGGCTGGTCGAGCCGGACGGGCCGGACATCGTCATCATCAATCCGACCCAGGCCGATGGCTGGCTGGAGCAACAGGCGATGGACACGGCCCGCGCGCGCCTGTTCGAGGCATTGAAGGCGCGCGATGCCCATGGCCGCCTGCGCATCTATCACCCCTTCACGATGCGGGGCGTGCCGATCTATGTCCACGCCAAGATATTGATCGTCGATGATCGGCTGATCCGGGTCGGGTCGTCCAACATGAACAACCGGTCAATGCGGCTGGATACCGAATGCGACGTGACGATCGACACGGCGCTGCCCGCCAATGCGGGGTGGGAGGACAAGATCAGGGCGATCCGCGACGATTTGATCGCCGAGCATCTTGACCTGCCAGTGGAGCGGGTGGCCAGCGTGATCGCGCAGCGCGGGCTGGTCGCGGGGATAGAGGAAATGCGCCAGAAGCCGGGCCGGACGCTGCGCCCCTATGAAACGCCGGACCTCAATGGCGTACAGGCGTGGCTGGCCGACCATGAAGTGCTGGACCCCGAAGGCCCGGAGGAAATGTTCGAGCCAGTGAGCGAACGCGGCCTGTTCCGTCGGATGAGGGGCTGGTTCGGGCGGGGGTAGGCGTGGTGGGTTGAGATTGTAACCCCAACTTCCGTTCGTTTCGAGCGAAGTCGAGAAACTGTCTCTTATACACATCTGACGCTGCCGACGAGCG
>NZ_CAVK010000096.1 GCF_000382885.1 Sphingobium indicum BiD32 | reverse complement strand
GGGCCGGTGCGGCACCGCGCGGCTATGCCGCGCCAAAAGACTCCCAAAACAGAAACGGTCCTTTTCCACCCGCGCCGTCTTGCAGACAGCGCGGGAGGCTCTATATGCACGTTGCATAGTGAAACTGATTTAAGGCGGCACCCCGTTCGTCGTTCTGTCCCTTGGCTTTGTCGAAAGCCGCACGCACGCGGCGCGATATTCAGCAAGGGGCAAGACAATGGGCTGTAACCGATCGGCCTGAACCGCCGAAACCTAAGAATAAGAAAGGCACAGGCCATGATGGCGTTTTTGAAATCCGAATTGTTCCTGCGCTTTCTGGGCGGGTTTGCGATCGGTGCCGTCGGCATGGTCATGCTCCAGCCCGATGAGCAGCCTATCCTCAGCTCCCCCGCGATTGCCGCGACCAGTAGCGATCATGCGGCGCTCTGACGGCATCAGCCTCGCACTTCTGGCGGCGCTTGCCGTCGCTTCCCCGGTGCGCGCCGAGCGCCCGGTCCTGGCCCCTGTCGCGACCATCGACGCCGCACCCACCCGCAAGCTGGAAACCGCCATATTCGCGGGCGGCTGCTATTGGGGCGTGGAGGGCGTCTTTTCCCATGTGAAGGGCGTTCATCTGGTCAAGTCCGGCTTTGCCGGTGGCCCCAGCAACCGCCGCGTCGATTATGACATGGTCAGCGGCGGCGACACCGGTTTCGCCGAGGCCGTCCGCGTCACCTACGACCCCAAACAGGTCAGCTACGCGACGCTGCTGCGCATCTTCTTCTCGGTCATCGCCGATCCCACGACGCTCAACTATCAGGGACCAGACCATGGCACCCAATATCGCAGCGCGCTGTTCCCGCTGAACGCGGAACAGGGCAAGGCAGCCGCGGCCTATCTGGCGCAGTTGAACAAGGCCGGCCTGTGGCGCGACCCGGTGGTGACGAAGGTAGAGCGCTTCACCGGCTTCCAGGACGCCGGGACCGACCATCAGGACTTCATGATGAAGAACCCGCGCCATCCCTACATCCTGCGCTGGGACGCGCCCAAGCTGGCGGCGTTCAAGGCGATGTTTCCGGCGTTGTATCGGGACAAGCCGTCGGCTTGAATCGGCTGGATGGCCTGCCCCGATGTTTAGCAGTTAAAAATCGACCGTTGCCGACAGCCAAAGCCGCCGCCCTTCCTGATTGATAGAATAAGCTGGGGTAAAGACCGTGGCGGCACCGCTCTGATAAGAGACATATTCGGCATAGTCGGTATCGAAGATGTTATTGACGGTCGCGGCCAGGCGGAATGCAGGTGCGATCTGGTAGGAACCGCCGATATGAAACAGTTCATAGCCGCGGAAATTCCCGACCGCGCTTTGTTGCGCATTATTGCCACGATAGCGGCTTGAACGGATTTCCGCGCGCGCCCAGACGCTGGCCTTGTCGCCCAGTTTCCAGCGCAGATTGCCGTTCAGCATATGTTTGGGCATGCCGACCAGCGGCAGGCCTTCTTCGGCGCCGCTCAATTGCTCACTTTCGGTATAGGTGTAGTTGGCAGACAGGGACAGGGTGGAGGTGAAAGCGAAACGGGTCGCTACTTCCATGCCGCGCGTGCGCGCCTTGTCGATATTGATTGACTGACCGAGCAGGTCTACCGTGGGAAACGGCCCTACATCAAGGCAGCCGGGCCGATTGGGATTGCCAGCAAATTGGCAGTTGGGAATACCGGGACCGGTTGCAATCTTGTCATCGAAATCATTGTTGAACACGGTGACGTTGCCGCTGAAGAAACCATGGCTGTCATAATAGAGGCCGGCTTCGTAGCTTGTGCTGGTTTCCGGCGTCAGGCCTGGCGTGCCTATTAAAGGGATGCGGCCCTGACCGCCAAATCCTATAATCCCCTCGGCAATCTCTTCGACACGTGGCGTCTTGAAGCCGCGGCTGACGCCGCCCTTGAGCGTAAGATTGTCGTTGATGTTCCAAACCGCATAGGCGCGGGGCGACCATTTATTGCCGAAGGTGGAATGATCGTCATAGCGTGCGCCGCCAGTCAGGTTGAAGCCGTCCACGATTGTCCAGGTCGCTTCGGCAAATCCCGCCCACTGGGTGAATGTGAAGGGTTCGGGCGCGACGCCCTCTACCATGTGGGCTTTCCAATATTGGCCGCCGACGGTGAAGGCGAGGGAACCGACCTTGCCTGCGAAGCGCGAATCAATGATGTCGTTGCGCGCTTCCAATGTGCGGGCGCTGCCCGGCGTCGCGCCGGGCGTGCCATTGGGGATCAGGCGGCCAATCGTTTCCGTCTCGTTGCGCGTCAATGTGGTGTCGAGCTGGCCAAAGCCCATGCGCCAGCTGTGGGCGATGACATAGTTGGAACGGTTGAACTGCTGTTCCGGCGCATAGCCGCCCGAACCCGGCGTCCCCAGCCGCCCTTCGCTATTGTCGTAGCTCTGTTCGTTGCGGTCATATTCGACCCACAGATCATGATCGGCATGGGGGGCGAAGGTCAGGCGGCCACCATAGGTATAAATGTCCGAGCGCACCGGATTGCGGCCTAACGTAAGCGCAGGATCACCGGGGATGGGGATGTCTGATCCTTCGCGATGGAAGATGCTGCCACGCAGGGTCAGGCCGACCAGATTGTCTATCACCGGCCCCTGTGCAAAGCCGTTGATCGACTGAATATTGCCGAAGCGATCATCGCCCTGGATGGTGCTTTCGGCCGTGGCGGTGCCGACCCAGCGGTCCCCGACCTTGCGGGTGATGATGTTGACCACGCCACCCATAGCATCCGACCCGTACAGGGTGGACATTGGTCCGCGCACGACCTCTATCTGCTCGATCGCAGAAAAGGGAGGCAGGAAGCTGGTGGAGGTTTCGCCAAAGCCATTGGGGGTGACGCCGCCCGGCGCATTCTGGCGGCGGCCGTCAATCAGGACCAGCGTATAATCGCTGGGCATCCCGCGAATCGAGATATTGAGACCACCGGTCTTGCCCGCTTCACCCCCGACATCGACGCCCTGCACATCCTGCAAGGCTTCGGCCAGACTGCCAAAACGCTTTTCCTGCAATTCTTCGCGACCCAGGACGGTGATGCTGGCGGGCGCTTCGACAATGTCTTGCGCATAACCGGCGGCCGTTACGACGATAGCACTCGACTGGTCACCCGCATCTTCAGGGATTTGCGCCATGGCCGAACATGGCGACAATCCCGCAATCAGGGCCAGCATGCTGACGCAAAGACGATTGGAATACGACGACGGCAAAGGAGTTCGATTCATCAATTCCCACCCAGTTAATATTGCGAGTAAGTCGCACTATACAGAGGGCCGATGGCGGCGTGGGGGGAGGTGGTCAAGCACCGCGACTATCCAGAGATGCTTAGCAATCTTTCCTTACAATATTCGCTGAGACGCAGCTTGATTGTTACTGCGTAGTCACAAACGCATCGATTGCGCTGCCTGCAAGCAAAAGGGCGGCACCTTCCGGCACCGCCCTTTATGTATTTCAACCCGGAAGCCGCGCTTATTTCGGTGCCAGCACCATCAGCATCTGGCGGCCTTCCATGCGGGGATAGGCTTCGACCTTGGCGACTTCGGCGACATTTTCCGCGACGCGCTGGAGCAGGGCCATGCCGAGTTGCTGGTGGCTGAGTTCGCGGCCACGGAAGCGCAGGGTGATCTTCACCTTGTCGCCGTCGCCGATGAAATCATGGACCTTCTTCATCTTCGTATCATAGTCATGATCGTCGATGTTCGGACGCATCTTGATCTCTTTGAGTTCCTGCGTCTTTTGCGTCTTGCGGGCGATATTCGCCTTTTTCTGGGCTTCGTACTTATATTTGCCGATGTCCAGAAACTTGCAGACCGGCGGGTCCGCCGTGGGCGATACTTCGACCAGGTCCAGGCCGACATCGGCCGCCTGTTCGATCGCTTCCTGCGTAAACATCACACCCAGATTCTCGCCTTCCCCGTCAATCACGCGGACTTTGGGGACCGTGATGAATTCATTGTAGCGAGGGCCGGATTTCGGCGGCGGCGCCAGCGGGCGGCGCATCATTGGGGGACGTATAGCAGTATCTCCTATGGTCGTTGCAAAAACGAGTGGCTCTTAGCGGCTTTTTGGCAAAGCGCAAAGGGGTCCGTGATCCTCAGTCAAGGAATCACGAACCCTGTGGCATTGTTGCCGCTACAGCATATCGGGCGCGCGGGCTTCATTTGCAAGCCGGGAAATCGCTTCGTCCAGCGAGAGGAAGCTCTGCCCGTCGCTGCCCAGCACGCGCAGCGCGACCTTGCCTTCCTCCGCCTCGCGCCGGCCCACGACCAGCAGATTGGGGACTTTGGCGAGGCTATGTTCGCGCACCTTGTAATTGATCTTCTCGTTGCGCAGGTCCGCTTCGGCGCGGATGCCCGCCGCGCGCAGCTTGGCCAGCACCTCACCCGCATAATCGTCCGCGTCCGACACGATGGTCGCGACGACGGCCTGCACCGGGGCGAGCCAGGCCGGGAAGCGCCCGGCATAATGTTCGATCAGGATGCCGATGAAGCGTTCATAGCTGCCGAAGATCGCGCGGTGGAGCATGACGGGGCGATGCCGTTCGCCATCTTCGCCGACATAGCTGGCGTCGAGTCGTTCGGGCAGGACGCGGTCGGACTGGATCGTGCCGACCTGCCATGTCCGGCCGATCGCGTCGGTCAGATGCCATTCCAGCTTGGGCGCGTAGAAAGCGCCTTCGCCCGGCAGTTCCTCCCAGCCAAATTCCGGCGTGTTCAGGCCCGCGGCAGCGACGGCGGCGCGCAGTTCATTTTCGGCCTTGTCCCACATCTCTTCGCTGCCAAAGCGCTTTTCGGGGCGCAGGGCGAGCTTGATCGAGTAAGTGAAGCCGAAATCCTTGTAGATGCGGTCGGCCAGCGCGCAGAAGGCGCGGACTTCCTCGACAATCTGGTCCTCGCGGCAGAAGATATGCGCATCATCCTGTGTGAATTGCCGCACGCGCATCAGGCCGTGCAGCGCGCCATGCGGCTCGTTGCGGTGGCAGCAGCCATTTTCGTAGAAGCGCAGCGGCAGGTCGCGATAGCTTTTGATTCCCTGACGGAAGATCAGCACATGCGCGGGGCAGTTCATCGGTTTGAGCGCCATCCAGTCGGCATCGTCCGACACTAGCGGGCCTTCATCGTCCACGTTTGGCACTTCGTCGGGGATGACGAACATATTTTCGCGATATTTGCCCCAATGGCCGGACGTTTCCCACTGGCGCGCGTCCATCACCTGCGGCGTCTTGACCTCACGATAGCCCGCATCGTCGATCGCGCGGCGCATATAGGCCTCCAGCTGACGCCAGATCAGATAGCCCTTGGGGTGCCAGAATACGCTGCCATGCGCCTCCTGCTGGAGGTGGAACAGGTCCATCTCCGCGCCCAGCTTGCGATGGTCGCGCTTGGCCGCTTCTTCGAGGCGCGTCAGATGTTCGGCTAGCTGCTTCTTGTTGAGCCAGCCGGTGCCGTAGATGCGGCTGAGCATGGCGTTGTTCTGGTCACCGCGCCAATAAGCGCCCGACACGCGCGTCAGCTTGAAGGCGTCCGGGTTGAGCCGCCCGGTCGAGGCAAGGTGCGGCCCCCGGCACATATCGTACCAGCCGTCGCCCGAATGATAGACTGTCAGCGGCTCGTCGCCGGGCAGTTCCGCCGCCCATTGCGCCTTGAACGTCTCGCCCGCAGCCTGCCATTGCGCGATCAGCGTCTCGCGGTCGATCTCCTTGCGGATCAAGGGCTTGTCGGCGGCGATGATGCGGCGCATTTCCGCCTCGATCGCGGGCAGATCCTCGTCGGTGAAGGGGCCGCGATCCGGGCTTGGCGCGAAGTCATAGTAAAAGCCGTCGTCTGTGGACGGGCCAAAGGTGATCTGCGTTCCGGGGAACAGATGCTGGACCGCTTCGGCAAGGACATGGGCGAAATCATGTCGCGCCAGTTCCAGCGCGTCGGCCTCATCCTTCGCCGTCACCAGCGCCAGCGTCCCGTCCTGCTCCAGCGGGCGCATGATATCGCGCAGTTCGCCATCGACCCGCGCCGCAATCGCCGCCTTGGCCAGCCCCGGCCCGATCGCCGCTGCAATATCCGCCGGGGTAGTGCCGGACGCGACTTCGCGCACGTTACCGTCGGGCAGAGTGATTTTGAGCATGGCGGACACAGGATTTCCTTGAAAGGCGAAGCATAGAGCGGCCGCAAATGCCGCGCCTTCCCCATAAATGGGCGGTCTGGCCTGTCAAGGGAAGGGGCGTTGCCGGAACCCTTCAGGCGATTAAGAGCCGCGCCTCATCGCCGGTCGCCTGCATGAACCCAACCGGCCCGCCTGTCTCGATGCCCGACGGCAGCGCATCGACGCTCATCCCGCACAGCGCCAGCCCGCTCTGGCAGGCGCTGATCATCACGCCCAGCGCCTGTGCTTCGGCCAGCAGCGCGGCGAGGTCGGGCAAGCCTGCCGCGCGGTGGATGTCATCCTGCGGACCGGCGATCGGCGCGCGTAGCAGCGCCACGGCATCGAGTTGCAGGAAAATCGCCGCCGCGCCGCCCAGCGCTGCCTGCGCGCTCGCCAGTAGCAGCGCGCCGCGCAGCCGTTCGGCGTCAGCAGTGGTGACGATAATCCTTAAGGGACGCATAGTTCCACGGCGCAGGCCGGGCAGGCCGGGTCTTTGGGGACGTCGAGCGTGCGGAAGCGCATGGAGAGCAGGTCGGCGATCATCAGCCGCCCCGCCATATCCGCGCCGAACGGCACCAGTGCACGGATCACTTCCAGCGCGGCGAGGCTGCCCATCGCGCCGGTGAGTGCGCCGATGACGCCGGTTTCGGCGCAATTGCGCTCCGGCGCATCCTGGGGCGCGCCGACCAGGCAGCGATAGCAGGGTTTGTCCGCTTCCCAGCCGCGATAGGTGGCGATCTGCCCCTCAAACGGGCCGACCGCCGCCGACACGAGCGGGATACGCAGCCGTTGCGCCGCATCCGCCACCGCCAAGCGGGTCGTGAAACTGTCGCTGCCGTCCAGCACCGCGTCGGCATCACGCAGCATCAGCGCGGCATTGTCCGCGTCGATCCGGGCGTTGATCGGGATCAGCTTGACGTCCGGGTTCAGCCGCGCGACCGCCGCCATCGCAACTTCCGCCTTGGGCGCGCCCACGTCCGCCGTGCCGAACATGACCTGCCGTTGCAGGTTGGAGAGCGCCACGGCGTCATCGTCGATCACCCTGATGGTGCCGATGCCAGCGGCGGCGAGATAGAGGATCGCCGGGCTGCCAATGCCGCCCGCGCCGATCACCGCGACATCGGCGGACAGCAGCCGCGCCTGTCCCGCGCCGCCAATTTCCTTCAGCACGATATGGCGGGCATAGCGCTCCAGCTGGTCGTCGCTGAGCGTCATGGTGCGTCGGACCAGAGGAAGCGGACCTGCGAACGCATCCAGCGCGGCTCATTCATGCCGCTTTTGGGGAAGCTTTTGCGCAGCGTGCCCAATATGCGGTTGCTGACGAATTGCTCCACACCGGGGCAGTGCGCATTGACCGGGGCGACTTTCAAGACCGCGCCATCACCCGCCAACAGGAACAGCATGTCGATCTCCAGCAGGCGCGATCCTTCATAAGGCATCGCGCCGTTACAGTCGCCACGGCGATAGAGTTTGGCGACATCTTCGGACCAGCGCGGCGAAACCTTGCGGCCCAGCCAGTCTTTGATGACGGGCACGGTCGACAGATCCTGCGGCATCGGCGGCAGGGCATCTGCCACCGGGGTGGCCGCCAGCATCAGCGAAAGCAGCATCGTCATTGCCGTCACACTCCTGTCGAACCAAAGCCGCCCTGTCCCCGTGCGGTGTCGTCCAGCATATCGACCTCGACGAAGCTGGCAAGCTGCACCGGCGCGACCACCAGCTGGGCGATGCGGTCGCCGCGCTGGATCGGGAAGGGGGCGTCACCCAGATTGATGAGGATGATCTTCAATTCGCCGCGATAATCGGCATCGATCGTGCCGGGGGTGTTGGGCAGGCTGATGCCGTGCTTGAGCGCGAGTCCCGACCGGGGCCGCACCTGCACCTCATAGCCCTCCGGTATCGCCATCGCAAAGCCTGTGGCGACGGCATGACGGCCACCCGGTGGCAGGAGCAGTTCCTCCGCCGACACGACGTCCATGCCTGCGGCATGGGCGGTCGCATAGGCGGGGACGGGCAATCCTGCGCCATGGGGCAGGCGCTTCAACTGGATATCAATGGGGATGAGCGGAGAGGGCATCGGCGACCTTTGCGATAAGTTTGTCAGCGACCTGGCCTTTGGGCAGGGCAGGCCAGGTTTCGATGCCGGACGCGGTGACGATCTGCACGGCGTTGCTGTCGCCGCCCATCACGTCGCCCGACACGTCATTGGCGACGATCCAGTCTGCGCCCTTGCGCGCCAGCTTGGCCTGGGCATGACCGGCGATATTCTGGGTTTCGGCGGCAAAGCCGATCAGCAGGGCGGGGCGCTGCGCGTGGCGGCCCAGCGTGGCGAGAATGTCCGGGTTTTCGACCAGCGCCAGTGGGGCGGGCTGGCCGGAACCGTCTTTCTTGAGCTTCTGGTCGGCAGCGTCAGCGGTGCGCCAGTCGGCCACGGCAGCGACCATGATCGCGGCGTCGGCGGGCAGCGCGCTCTCGACCGCGCCCAGCATCTGCCGCGCGGTCTGCACGTCGATGCGGGTGACGCCGTCGGGCGTCGGCAGATGCACGGGACCAGCCACCAAAGTCACGCGCGCCCCGGCCTGCGCGGCGGCGGCGGCGATGGCGAAACCCTGCTTGCCTGATGAGCGATTGGCGATGTAGCGCACCGGGTCGATCGGCTCATGCGTCGGCCCGGCGGTGATGAGGATATGCTTGCCGCGCAACAAGGCGCTGGTTTCGGGCGCATCCGCAAAATCGGGCTGGCCCGCCAGCGGATCATGTCCCTTTGGCAGGGCGAGCAACCGCTCCACTTCCGCGACGATCCGCTCAGGTTCCGGCAGCCGCCCGGTGCCAAATTCGCCGCACGCCATCTCGCCATCATCGGGCGTCATGATGTGGACGCCATCGGCGTGGAGCCGCTCCAGATTGCGCTGGGTTGCGCGGTGATGCCACATCCGCACATTCATCGCAGGCACCGCCAGTACCGGCTTGTCGGTCGCCAGCAGCAGAGTGGTGGCCAGATCATCGGCAATACCGTTCGCCATCTTGGCCAGAATGTTTGCGGTCGCGGGCGCGATCACAACCAGATCGGCTTGACGGCTGAGTTGAATATGGCCGATTTCCTGCTCGTCCTTCAGGTTGAACAGGTCGGTAAAGACGGGATTTTCGGTCAGGACACCGAGGCTAAGGGGCGTCACGAACGCCTGCGCGGATTGCGTCAGCACCGCCCGCACCGTCATGCCGCGCTTGCGCAGCAGGCGGACGAGTTCGAGCGATTTATAGGCCGCGATACCGCCGGAGATGATAAGGAGGAGGCGGGGGGTCATGGCTCACGCAATTTGATTTGATCCCGGCATAGTTGTTCAAGAGCGGCAAGATCGTCGGTCGCTGTCGCCCATATCCGGCCGGGATCGACGCGCGCATATTCATGCGCCACGATGTTGCGCAGGCCGATCATTGCGATCCACGGCATATGATCGTGGCTGGCGCGGAAACTGGCTGACAGCTTGTTGGCATATTCGCCGACCATCGACAGGCGATAAGAGAGCAGATCAATGTCGTCGTAGCTGTCCATGAACTGGGCGACCGTCACCTTATCAAGATGGGCTTTGATACGTTCTGCGAGCAGCACGATCGTCTGCAAATAGGCAAGATCACGATCTTCCGCGAGCATCAGAAAACAGGCACCGTGTCTTGACTGGCATGGCGCGCAATTGTCGGCATCAGCATTTTGCGTTCTGCAAGATCGACATGAGCACCGAGAATAGTCTCCAATCGGAGTTGCAGCCCGATAAAGTCGAGCAGGCTGGCAACCTTGCCTTTTTCAATGTCACACATCAGATCGACGTCCGAATCCGCACGCGCATCCCCGCGCGCCACCGACCCGAACAGGGCGAGCGAGGTGATCCCCGCAGCGCGCAGTTCCGCCTCATGCGGCTTGATCCGGGCAATGGCTTCTTCGCGGGTCATAGCGATGAAGATAATAGCAATGTCGCCCCAACGCCAGCCGCCGCAGCGAACACCGCCACTAGCGCATAACGCCAGCCGCCACCCACGCGGATCAGCTTGACCTCGCTCAGCGGCGGCGGGGGTGGTGCGCCGCCCTTCTCAGGGAAGGCGTCCTCGATCCGGCGGACGAGCGCGGGCAGCCGTTGCAATGTGCGCCAGTTTTCGATCAGCGTGTCGGCGGCCTTCGCCTCTGGTCCCAGTTCGTCGCGCAGCCAGTTTTTCACATAGGGACCGCTGGTTTCCCACAGGTTGATGTCGGGGTCGAGCGCGGTCGCCACGCCCTCCACCATCACCATCGTCTTTTGCAGCAGCAGCAGATGCGGCTGGGTCTGCATGTCGAAGTCGCGGGTGATGGCGAACAGGCCGTCGAGCATCCCGCCGACCGACAATTCGCGCACCGGCTTGCCGCGCATCGGTTCGCCCACCGCGCGCAGCGCGGTTGCGAATTCGGCGACATTATGATGGGCGGGCACATATTGCGCCTCGAAGTGAATCTCCGCGACGCGCTTGTAGTTGCCGGTGATCAGGCCGTAGAGAATCTCGGCCAGCCACATGCGCGCGCGCCGATCGATCCGCCCCATGATGCCAAAGTCGATCGCGACGATATCGCCATCGGGGCAGACGAACAAATTGCCCTGATGCATGTCGGCGTGGAAGAAACCCTCTGCGATCGCCTGGCGCAGGAAGGCATTGACCAGGCGCGCGGCGATGGCTGGCAGGTCATGCCCTGCCGCGATCAGCGCGTCCCGGTCGCTGATCTTGATGCCGTCGATCCACGCCATCGTCATGACCTTGCCGGTCGTGCGGTCCCAGTCGATGGCGGGGACACGATAGCCGGGTTCCGCGACCATCGCTTCGGCGAGTTCGGACGCGGACGCGGCTTCGCGCCGCAGGTCCAACTCGCGTGCGGTCCAGCGCTTCATATTGGCGATGACCATGCGCGGGCGCAGCCGGGCGATTTCGCCGCCCAGCTGCTCGACATGGGCGGCGGCCCATTCATAGGTCGCGATATCGCGGTTGAACTGTTCGGTCACGCCGGGGCGGATCACCTTGACCGCGACGTCGCGCCCGTCGGTGGTGAGCGCACGATGGACCTGCGCGATGGAGGCCGCGCCGACCGGCACTTCGTCGAACCGCGCGTAAATGGCTTCCAGCGGCTTGCCGAAACTCGCCTCTATCTCGGTGCGGATCGTGGCGAAGGGGACAGGCGGCAGGGCGTCCTGCAAGCGCAGCAGGTCGAGCGCGGCAACATCGCCCACCAGATCGGGCCGGGTCGCCAGCGTCTGGCCCAGCTTGATCGCGGCCGGGCCGATCGACTGAAAGGCGTCTGCATAGCGCGGCTGTTTGGGCACACGCGCGCCGAAACGCGCAAGGCGCACCAGCCGCCGCACTGGCGCGGGCGTCATCGAATCACGCTCGATCCCGCGCAGCGCGCCATGACGCGCCAGTGTGCGGCCCCATTTGAGGAGCCGCCAGATATGGGTGATGTGCGCGGTCATGCCGGGATCAAATCTTCCAGCCCGAATGAATCGCCACCAGCCCGCCCAAAATCGGTTCGACCCTGGTATTCACGAAGCCGGCCTCGCGGATCATCCCCTCGAACCTGGGCATGGGGGGGAAGCGGCGGATCGATTCGATCAGATAGCGGTAGCTGTCGGCATCATTGGCGAACAATTTGCCCAGTTGCGGGACCAATTTGTGCGAATAGACGTCATAGACATCCGAAAAGCCCGGCCATGTCGTCGTTGAAAATTCCAGGCAGAAAAAGCGGCCGCCAAATTTCAGCACCCGGTGGGCTTCGGTGAGCGCCTTGTCGATATGGGTGACGTTGCGGATGCCAAAGGCGATCGTATAGGCGTCAAAGCTGCGGTCGGAAAAGGTCAGTTCCTCGGCATTTTGTTCGGACCAGAGCAGGCCTTCCAGACCCTTCTTCTTCGCCCGCTCCATGCCCACGCCCAGCATTTGCGGGTTGATGTCCGACACGGTGACGTGCGCGCCATGTTTGTGCATCCGAAAGGCGATGTCGCCGGTGCCGCCGGCCATATCGAGGATCGCTTCACCGGCGCGGGGTTTGACGCGGCTGACGAACTGATCCTTCCACAGGCGGTGCGCGCCCATCGACATGGCGTCGTTCATCAGGTCATATTTGGCCGCGACGTTGGAAAAGACCTCACGGACCATGCCCTGTTTTTCGGCGGCATCGACGTCCCGATAGCCAAAGGATGCTGTTTCGCTCATGGGATGATCCTCTAGACAGAGATTGCGCGTCGTTCCAGCCAAGAAGCTGGGAATTGGTCGCGCCTTTGCCTAGATGATCCTTATGCCAGAGCTTCCCGAAGTCGAAACCACCGTGGCGGGGCTGCGATCCGTGCTGGAAGGCGCGGTACTTGCCCGTGTCGAGCCGCGCCGCGCGGACCTGCGCTTTCCCATTCCTGTGGACCTGCGCCAGCGGCTGACGGGCGCTACGGTGACGGCGCTGACCCGCCGGGCCAAATATGGGCTGATCGCCACCGATCGGGGCGACATGATGATATTTCACCTCGGCATGTCCGGGCGCTGGCGGGTGGACCCGACCGAAATCGGCACCCACGACCATCTGATTCTGGAAACCGGGGCAGGGCGGGTGCTGGCGCTCAACGATCCGCGCCGCTTCGGTTCGGTCGATCTGGTGCGCAGCGATGCGTGGGAAGCCTATAGTCCTTTCACCCGAATGGGCCCGGAGCCGCTCGGTCCCTATTTCGATGCGGCGGTGCTGGCGCGCGCGCTCAAGGACAAGGCAATGTCGATCAAGGCGGCGCTGCTGGACCAGCGAATCGTCGCGGGGCTGGGCAATATCTATGTGTGCGAGGCGCTCAACATGGCGGGTATCGCGCCGACCCGCGCGGCGGGCAAGATCAGCCGCCCGCGCCTGACCCTGCTGGTCGATGCGATTCGCGACGTGCTGGCCGCCGCCATCGTTGCAGGGGGATCGACGCTGCGCGATTATGCCCGGCCAGACGGGGAGCTGGGCTATTTTTCCAAACAATGGCGTGTCTATGGCCGCGAAGGGGAGCCATGTCCGTGCGGCGGTACGGTGCAGCGCCGGGTGGATGGTGGCCGATCGACCTTTTTCTGCCCCAAATGCCAGAAGTAGGATGCTGCCCACCGGTTGACGACCGGAATGAACCGCTGTAAGGCGCGCACCTTCACGAGGCGGGTTGGCGAGTCCGACTGGTCTCTTTTCATATATTGACGAGAACCGAGGACTCTAAATGGCCAATACGCCGCAAGCCAAGAAGCGCATCCGCCGCAACGAACGTCGCGCTGCCATCAATGGCGCCCGCATCAGCCGGATCCGCACCCTGGTGAAGAAGGTGGAAGCCGCGCTTGCCACCGGTGACAAGGAAGCTGCCGCAACGGCGCTCCAGACCGTGCAGCCCGAACTGGCTCGTGGTGTTGCCCGTGGCGTGCTGCACAAGAACACTGCCGCGCGCAAGTTCGGCCGCCTGACCAAGGCTGTCAGCGCGCTCGCCTGAACCCAATCGGGTCAGTATCGGCACAGACAAGGCCCGCCCCGATCGTCGGGGCGGGCTTTTTGTCGTTTCGTCAACGCCGGTCACAGGCCAGTCATATTGCAGACACGCGCATTTCCCGCGATTCGATGCGATGCAGCATAGCGATGATCAGTTAAACTACTGATAAACAATGATAATTTCATTGTCCTTCATTTTCCGTGGGTTTGCTGAGTCAACGGCTTTATTTCATTTTTTTGAATGCTCCCGCCCTTGATCGAACCCTGCACCCCTGTCTATTTTTGAAATCCGGCCGCCATCGAATCACCTGTGGGCGGTCGTCATGTGACTGGTTGACGCATCATACTCGGTAAAGCGGGGGCTTTTCCGATCGGGTGTCGTGCGTATTTTTTCCTGCCCATAACCGGGGGGCAGCGGGTAGGGTTGACGAAATCTATGAAGGATCATGCGTTAGTGGCAGGTTGGCAGGACGGAGAGGGGAGCCAGGCTGATTCCAGCCTTCAGGCCGCCTGGGCCGGTATCCGTGCCGGTCTGCGCCGGGACATCGGCGCGCGCATGTTCGACCAATGGTTGAAGCCGGTGCGGCTGGGCGACTATTGCCCGGAATCACAGACGCTCGATTTGCTCGTCGCCACGGATTTCAGCGCCAATTTCGTGTCCGGCCAATTTGGCGATCGCCTGCGCATGGCGTGGCGCGCAGCCAATATCGGCGTGCGCGAAGTCCGCCTGCATCGCGCGCCTGATGCGACCGGACCCCGCCTGCTTGAAGTTGTCCATGTCGAACCGACCGTGGCGCCCGCGCCGCAGCCCATTGCCTCCAATTTCCTGCCGCGTCACGGCTTTGCCGATTTTGTCACCGGTGACAGCAACCGGCTTGCCTGCTCCGCCGCGCTGGCGATGGCGGGGGAGGCGGAACCCCGTTTCAGCCCGTTGTTCATCCATGGCGGCACAGGCCAGGGCAAGACCCACCTGCTGCACGCCATTGCGCGCGCCTTTTCCGACCATGCGCCCGCAGCGCCGGTTCTCTACATGTCGGCCGAACGCTTCATGATGGAATTTGTGAATGCGATGCGCGCCAATGAAACGATGGCGTTCAAGGCGCGGTTGCGCGCCGCCCGACTGCTGCTGATCGACGATATCCAGTTCATCGCGGGCAAGGGATCGACGCAGGAGGAATTTCTCCACACGATCAACTACCTCATCGATTCGGGCGCGCGCATCGTCGTGACCGCCGATCGTCCGCCCCAGCGGCTCGAATCGATCGATGCGCGTATCCTCTCGCGGCTTGCGGGTGGTCTGGTCGCCGACATATTGCCCGCCGATCTCGACCTGCGCCTCGCCATATTGGAAGCCAAGCGCGCCGTGGCGGGCGATCCGCCGGTGCCCGATGCAGTGATCGATTTTCTCGCCCGCTCGATCCGCTCCAATGTCCGCGAACTGGAGGGGGCGTTCAACAAGCTGGTCGCCTATGGCCAGTTGACCGGGCGCGCGATCGACCTGGACTTTGCGCAGGGAATGCTGGCGGACGCGGTGCGCGCCAATGCCCGGCGCATCACCGTGGATGAAATTCAAAAGGTGTGCGCAGCCCATTACAAGATCGATGCGTCGGAAATGCGATCCAAGCGCCGCGCCCGCGCCGTCGCCCGCCCGCGTCAGGTCGCCATGTATCTGGCCAAGAAGATGACACCGCGCTCGCTGCCCGAAATCGGCCGCATCTTTGGCGGGCGCGACCATAGCACCGTGATCCACGCCGTCCGCACGATCGAGGGGCTGCGTGAAAGCAATCCGGACATCGACGCCGACGTGCGCGCGCTGCTGCGCCAGCTGGAGGGGTAGCAACCCCTCTGGCGTCCGGCGCAGGAGCAGCTAGGCTGGGCGCATGATTCGCGCCCTGCTTCTGCTCCTCGCCCTACTCCTGCCCCTGCCTGCCATGGCGCAGGGTGACGTCCGTGTCGCGCTCGACACCAGTGCCGGGCGAATCATCGTGGCCGTCCATACCGACAAGGCACCGGCTACTGCCGCCAATTTTCTGGCCTATGTCGATGGCAAGCGTCTGGACGGCACCAGTTTCTATCGCGGGGTTGGCGCGGCGGACTATGGTTTTGTCCAGGGCGGGGCGCAGAATGATCCCAAGCGGCTGCTGCCACCGATCAAGCATGAGCCAACGACCCAGACGGGCCTGACTCATGATGATGGCGCAATGTCGATGGCGCGCTATGCGCCGGGCAGCGCAACCGCCGACTTCTTCATCGTGCTGGGCAGGATGCCCGGCATGGACGCACATCCGGAGGCGGCTGGCGACAATCAGGGCTTTGCCGTATTCGCCCATGTGGTCGAGGGGCTGGACGTGGTGAAAACCATCCTCGCCGCACCCAAATCTGCCACAGCAGGCGAGGGCGTGATGAAGGGGCAGATGCTCGAAGCCCCGGTGAAAATCCTTACAGCGCGGAGGGTGCCGTAACAGAGCCCGTCATCCCCGCGAAGGCGGGATCATCCAATCCCATGCTCCGAACTAGACTCCCGCCAGCGCGGGAGCACATTATGGTTATTCTCAGACCTCGCCCTGCTGATCCACGATCCGCGCGACCGCCATATCCGCCGTCACATTGCCGACGGTGCGGAAAATGTCCGGCACCGTTTCCACGGCCAGCAGCAGCGGCAGCGCCTCGACCGGCACGCCCATGGCCAGGCAAATGGGACCGGTAGTGGTGAAGAAGGTGATCTGGCTGGGCAGGCCGACCGCCGCCAGGCTGACGATCGCGGCGACCAGCACGCCCATGATCAGTTGGGTCGGTCCCAGCGCCACCCCGTTCATCGCCGCGACATAGAGGGCGACGCCCAGATTGGCAGGCGGACTGGTGATGCGGAACAGCGAGATGGCGAGTGGCAGGACGATCGAACGGCTGGTCTCGCGTATCTCCAGCGGCCCGTCGCTCGCCTGGATCATCGCGGGCAGCGAGGCGATCGAGCTTTGGGTGGAGAAGGCGATGGCCTGTGCCGGCAGGACGGCGCGGGCGAAGCGGCCCGGCGCGATCCGGCCCAGCAGCATCGCCAACGGATAGATCAGCAGCGTCACGATGACGCAGATCAGGACGATGAAGCCGATATAGTGGAGCAGCGCCCCCGCCGTCGCCAGACCCGACCGCGCGCCCGCGACCAGCGCCAGCGCGAACACGCCCACCGGTGCCAGCCATAGCACCCAGCCGACGACGACCAGCAGCGCGTCGGCCAGCGCCTCGAAAAAGCCGGTCAGCTGCGCGCGGCGGGCGTCGGCTATGCGGGTGACGGCAAAGCCGAAGATCAGCGCGAACAGCACCACCGCGACCACCTGGCCATCGGCCGCCGATCGAATCGGATTGGTCGGGATGAAGCCCAGCAGCCATTGTGCCGACGGGCGCATGTCGGGCACCTGCGTGCTCCCCTCGGCACCCACCAGCGCACCCACAGCGCCGGGCGGTACCGGCCACAGATGCAGCATGAACGGCCCGGCCAGCGCAGCAATAGCGGCCGACGCCGTCAGCAATATGGCGAACAACGCGATCGCCCGTCCCGCCATGCCGCTGGTTCGCGCCGTCGTGGCCGCCTGCGCAATGCCGGTCACCAGCAGCGCGAAGATCAGCGGGATGAGCGGCATCTGAAGGCCATTGAGCCAGGCCGACCCCAGCGGCTGCGCGAGCGCGACGACATCCCCTTCCCACGCACCGCCCCATTCGGTCAGGCCAATGCCGCAACTCAAGCCCAGCAGCAGCGCGATCAGGATGCGGACGGTCAAGGACATAGGCACGGCTTCCCCCACGCAATGATGCGCGGAGACAGGCTAACGGCTGTTGTGGCCAAGAGGACAGGAAAAAATGCGCACCCGCGCCTTCTTCCCATGGGGGGGAGGATATGAAGCCTTACCGAACGGAGTGAGGTTAGGCGCAGTTGGATGAGGGGGTTCGGCGCGGGTGGCGCGCGCGACGGGGAGGCCGGTACACCCTCTCCCAGCTACGACTAGCGCAGCGAGCTGCCAAGTCTGCACAACCCTCTCCCTCAAGGGAGAGGGATAAACGGCGTACCCGTCCCACCCCAAAAAAGAAGGCCCGGCGATCACATGGGATCGCCGGGCCAATCGGGTCAGGCTGGGAGCCGCCCCGTAACTTCCGCCTGCCTTAGCCCTTTTTTTCGGGGGGCAGGGTGATCTTCACATCCTCGCCATTCTGGCCGGGGAAATTGGTGAACATCGCGTCGATCAGGTTGGGGACCAGATAGGTCAGCTTGTTGGACAACGACCGGGCGCTCGCCTTGCCCTCGAACAGGCGGCGATTGTCGGCGGCGCGATCAATCTTCATGCTCAGGTCGCTGGTATAGACGGTATAGCTCGACACGTCATTGAAGCCACCACCGCCGAACAGCCAGGGATCATAGAAGCCATAGCCCCACGGACGACCCCACCGGCCACCCCAGCCACCGCCCCAGGGACCGGGGCCAAAACCGCCGCCCCAGCCATTACCAAAGCCGGTCGAGCGGATCTTCTCACGGCCATTATCGACATCATAGGCGACACGCACGATGAGGTCGGCGCTGGCCGGATCGCCCGCCGCGACATAACCGGTCTGGCTGAGGCGTTGGCCGACCATTGCGGCATAGTGGGAAAATTCAAGGCCACCGGCCAGTTGCGGATTATCCGCGACGATGGTGAAGCTCTGCCCAGCCGGGGCGGGGAGTTGCTGGAAGCGCGCCACATCGGCCTTGAACGGGGTGGCGCAGCCAGAAAGCGCCGCCAGTGCCAGAGCGGGGGCCGCGAACATGCCGAACTTCTTGAAACGGGTCATTTTTCTGCGTCCTGTACCAGGCGTCGAGCCTAATGAACTATGTGCGCCGTGCGATAGCAAAACGCAACTGAACATCATTTGAACGCACGAAGTAACCGAACGGGCGCAAAGCATGTTCTGTCAGGATAAGGACGTCGCCGACCGGCCAGACCCGTCAGCGCATAAGCCCCATCGCATCATAGGCCGCGCGCAGCGTGGGTTCTGCGGCTGCCGCTGCCCTGGCCGCGCCCTTGTCGAGAATGGCGTCGAGCGCTGCGTCGTCGGTACGTAGCTCCAGGAATCGTGTCCGAATCGGGCGCAGCGTTTCGACCAGCACTTCGCCCAGCGCAGGCTTGAACGCGCCAAAGCCCTTGCCGGCGAATTCGGCGCAGACCGCGTCGGTCGTGCGCCCCGTCAGCGTCGCGAGGATACCGACCAGATTGCCCGCTTCCGGGCGGCCCGCCAGCCCTTCGGCGCTTTCAGGCAGCATGTCCTGATCACTCTTGGCCTTCTTCACCTTGGCCATGATCGCATCGTCATCGTCGGTCAGGTTGATACGGCTGAGGTCGGAAGGATCGGACTTGGACATTTTCGCCGTGCCATCGCGCAGCGACATGATGCGCGCGCTTTCCTTGGGGATGATCGGCGCGGGCAGGGTGAACAGGTCGACGCCGAAATCGGCGTTGAACTTGGTCGCGATGTCGCGCGCCAGCTCCAGATGCTGCTTCTGGTCCTCGCCAACCGGCACATGGGTGGCGTTATAGACCAATATGTCGGCGGCCTGCAGCACGGGATAGACGAACAGGCCGACCGACGCGCCCTCGCGGTCCTTGCCCGCCTTGTCCTTG
>NZ_CAVK010000097.1 GCF_000382885.1 Sphingobium indicum BiD32 | reverse complement strand
GACACCCCTCCGTCAGGGCTTCGCCCTGCCACCTCCCCTTGTAGGGGAGGATGAAATCAACCACACTCACTTCACCAACCCCACCCGCTGAATTTCCCATTCCAGTTCCACGCCGCTCTTTTCCTTCACCCGGCGCCGCACTTCCTCGCCCAGCGCTTCGATGTCGCTGCTGGTCGCCTCGCCGGTGTTGAGCAGGAAATTGGTATGCTTCTCGCTCACCTGCGCGCCACCCAGTTGCAGCCCACGACAGCCCGCTTCATCCACCAAAGCCCAGGCCTTGTGGCCATCGGGATTTTTGAAGGTCGATCCGCCGGTCTTGCTGCGCAGCGGCTGGCTTTCCTCGCGCGCGGCGGCGATGCGGTCCATTTCCGCCTGGATCGCGCCGGGTTCGCCCGGTTCGCCCCGGAACGTCGCACTGACGACGATCGCCCCGTCGGTCAGGTTAGAATGGCGATAGGTGTAGTGCAGATCACGGTTGAGCAACGTCACCTGCTCGCCCGACCGCAACACCACCTCGCATTCCACCAATATGTCGCGGGTCTCACGGCCATAGGCGCCGCCATTCATCCGCACGAAACCGCCGACCGTCCCGGGGATGGAGCGCAGAAACTCAAGGCCTGCTATGCCCGCATCGCGCGCGGTCGATGACACCAATATGCCCGACGCCCCGCCGCCGCAGCTCAGCGTAGTGGCATCGAGCGCCGTCACTTTGGCGAACGGCTTGCCCAGCCGCACCACCACGCCAGGCACTCCGCCATCGCGCACGATCAGGTTGGAGCCAAGCCCCAGCGCCATCACCGGCACCGCCGGATCGAGCATGGCGAGAAAATCGGACAGGTCGTCCGCATCCTTCGGCTCGAACAGCCATTGCGCCGCGCCGCCCGCCTTGAACCAGACGAGCGGAGCCAGCGGCGCATCCGCCTTCAAACTGCCGCGCACAGGTGGAAGGGCTATGGTCGCCGTCAACCGCGCATACCCCACAGCTTCATCCAGCTTTTCATCGCCTTCATGCCCGCCTCGCCCGCCTGATTGGCGGCCATGCCGGCCTTGGCATTCTCCTGCGCGGCCTGCACCATGTCGCGGGCCGCTTCCACGCCCTGCATCTGGGCGTCGATCATGCGCTTCTGCATTTCCAGCCCAACGGCGAACAGCTCGAACATCAGACCGATTCCTTCACTGTGACGGAGACAGCGCCCGCCAGCCCCGCCGCCCATTTGGTGATGTCACCCGCGCCCAGGCAGATGACCATGTCGTCCGCCTGAATATCGGCCGCCAGCGCAGTGGCGAGCGCGTCGGCGTCGGCAATGATCGACGCGTGGCGATGGCCGCGCCGCTTCAATCCCGCGACCAGAGCCGCGCTATCCACGCCTTCGATCGGCTGCTCGCCTGCGGTATAGACCGGCGCGGCATAGACGATGTCGGCGTCGTTGAACGCCTGCTGGAACTCATCCATCAGGTCGCGCAGCCGGGTGAAGCGATGCGGCTGGACCACGGCGATCACCCGCCCCTGTGCGCCCTCACGGGCAGCAGCCAGCACCGCCTTTATCTCGACCGGGTGATGGCCATAATCGTCGATCACGGTGGCGACACCCTCACCGACCGCAATCTCGCCAACCTTGGTGAAACGCCGCTTGACCCCGCCAAACTTGGCAAAGCCGGTCTGGATCGTCGCGTCATCGATTCCCATGTGCAACGCCACGCCGATCGCCGCCATGGCATTGAGCACATTGTGCCGACCGGGCATCGGCATCTCGATCCCCTCGATCTTGCGGGTCGATCCGTCGCGCTCACGCACTTGAATGTCGAAGCGGTTGCCGCCGGGGAAGCTCACCACATTATCGCCGCGAATATCCGCCTGCGCCGAAAAACCGTAGGTCACGATCCGCCGGTCCTGTACGCGCGGCAGGATAGCCTGCACTTCGGGATGGTCGAGGCACAGCAGGGCCGCGCCGTAAAAGGGGACGTTGCCGACGAATTCGACAAAGGCGTCCTTCACCCGGTCGAAACTGCCATAATGGTCCAGATGTTCGGGATCGATATTGGTGACGACCGCGATCGTGCCATCGAGGCGCAGGAAGCTGCCGTCGCTCTCGTCGGCCTCCACCACCATCCAGTCGCTATTGCCCAGCCGCGCATTGGAGCCATAGCTGTTGATGATGCCGCCGTTGATGACGGTCGGGTCCACCCCGCCCGCGTCGAGCAGTGCCGCGACCATCGACGTCGTCGTCGTCTTGCCATGCGTCCCCGCCACCGCGACGGTGGACTTGAGGCGCATCAGCTCGGCCAGCATTTCCGCGCGGCGGATCACCGGCACGCGCGTTTCCAGCGCCAGCTCGACCTCCGGGTTGCCACGCTTGATCGCGGTCGATGTCACTACCACGGCGGCATCGCCCAGATTTTCCGCCTTGTGGCCGATCATCACGCGAATACCCTTGGCCCGCAGTCCTTCGACCACATAGCCTTCCGCCACGTCCGACCCCTGAACGTCATAGCCCAGATTGTGCATCACTTCGGCAATACCCGACATGCCGATGCCGCCAATGCCGATGAAATGGATCGTGCCGATATCCGTGCCGACACCCTTCATGAGAATATTTCCTTGTAATTCAATATATTAAAATCCTCCCCTTTAAGGGGAGGTGGCGCGCCGAAGGCGTGACGGAGGGGTGTTGCCCTATCGATAGGGCGACACCCCTCCACCATTCGCTTCGCGAACGGGCTCCCTCCCCTTGCAAGGGAGGATGCATTGAGACCTGTCCGCCTCAAGCCGGAACCCCCGCCAGATTCAGCGCCGTGGGTGTCGGCCCGACCCGCACCGGATCATTGACGATCGGAGCTTGGCCGATGCTTTCCAGCAGATCCGCCATGTCCCGCGCGGCGTTGGGACGGCCACAGCCGCGTGCGCGCCTGGCCGCATTCTGGAGCGCACCCGGCTCCATCGCCATTTTCTGCATCTGCTTGGCCAGTTCCACGGCGGTAAAGCGCGCCTGCGGGATCGTGCGTGCGCCGCCCGCCTCGGTCATTTCGCGGGCATTGGCGGTCTGATGATCGTCCATCGCGCTCGGCAACGGCACGAGGATAGCGGGCCGCCCCGCGCAGGTCAGTTCCGCCAGCGTCGATGCGCCCGCCCGTGCGATCACCAGATGCGACCAGCCCAGTTTCTCCGGCACATCGTTGAAGTAAGTGGCCAGATCAGCGGGGATTTCCATCTCCGCATAGGTTTTGCGCACCCGCTCGATATCCTCCGCCCGGCATTGCTGCGTCACCTGCAAGCGGCGGCGCAGCGCCACCGGCAGCATCGACAGGCCTTCGGGCACGACGCTCGACAGGATCGACGCGCCCTGGCTGCCGCCGATCACCAGCACCCGGAACACGCTTTCGTCGGTCAGCGCGGGGAAATCCTCCTCGCGCAGCTGCTTGACTTCCTCGCGCACCGGATTGCCGATCAGATGGACCTTGGCGGCATATTTGTCCTTGAGCCGTTCGACCCCCGGATAGGCGGTAGCGATCGCATCGACCCTTCCGGCAAGCAGCCGGTTGACCCGGCCCAGCACGGCATTCTGCTCATGCACCGCCGTCGGCACGCCATCGGCCAGCGCGGCGAGCAGGGCGGGCATCGCCGGATAGCCGCCAAAGCCGACCACGGCAGTCGGGCGGAACGTTTCGTTCAACCGCCGCGCCATCGCCCGGCCTGCAAGGATGGCTTTCAGCGCCCCCGGCCAGCTTTTCGGATTCTTGGTCATCCGCCCGGCGGGCAGGACATGGACCTGTGCCTTATCGAAGATGCCGGGGATCTTCGCCCCGCGCTCATCAGTCACCAAAGCAACATGATGGCCGCGCGCCATCAGTTCCTCGGCCACCGCATGGGCGGGAATCATATGACCACCCGTCCCGCCGGCGGCGAGGACGAAGTGACGGGAAATGCTCATCGACCACTCCATTTGACGACCGTATGCCGACCCATGAAGGGGTTGCGTCGCGTGAAGGCGAGCAACAGGCCGACGCCGATGCAAAGCGCCAGCATAGAGGAGCCACCGTAGCTGATAAAGGGCAGCGTCATCCCCTTGGACGGAAATATCTGCGCATTGACGCCCATATTGATGATCGCCTGCAATCCGAACTGCGTCGTCAGCCCCGCCGCCGCCAAAATCGTGAAACTATCCTCCTCGTCCAGCAGGCGCAGCAGCACCCGCACGACGATGGCAAGATAGACCAGAGCGATGGCGATGCAGGCGAGCAAGCCGAACTCTTCGCCGATGACCGAGAAGATATAGTCGGTATGCGCTTCGGGCAGGCGGAATTTATGCTGCCCGCCGCCCGGCCCCACGCCGGTAAAGCCGCCATGGGTGATGGTGCGAAAGGCGAGATCGGTCTGGTCCGGCCCGGCGCTCTGGTCGACGCCGATCCCCAGAAAATCGTTGATCCGCTGACGGCCATTTTCATAAAACATATAGACCGCGACCAGCCCCGCCAGCCCCACGCCACCCAGCGCCGCAATCCAGCGCATCGGTACCCCCGACAGCAGCAACAGGCACCCCCAGCAGGCGAGGAAAATGACCGTCTGGCCGAAGTCGGGCTGGCGCATCAGGACCGCGGCGATCAGCAGCGTCAACACGCCGGTCAGCGGGATCACCGGCAGCGTGGCATCCTTGCCGCGCAGCGACAGCAGCCAGGCCAGGGTCACGACATAGACGGGCTTTAGAAACTCCGACGGCTGGAAGCGGAAACCGGGCAGGTCGATCCAGCGCTTGGCCCCGTTCACCGTGCTGCCCAGCAACGGCACGAACAGCAGCATGACGAAGAAAAAGACGCAGAAAAATGTCGCCAGCCGCCGCGCCTGCGGTCGGGGCAGCATCGATATCACCAGCATGATCGGCAGGCCCAGGCCAACAAATATGAGCTGGCGATAGAAATAGTTGAGCGGATTGACCGCCACCTGCGCGGTCGACCGGTCGATCGCCGCCACCGGCGACGCAGCGGCCACCGCGACCAGCCCGATCGCCATCAGCGCGACGATCAGCGACAGGAGGACGCGGTCAATCTCCCAGAACCAGATGGCGAGCGCGGTGCGTTCGCGCGGCACGGTGCGGGTGCGAAAGCCCTTCACCAGTTCGCCTGCCCTAGACATGTCCCCCGTCCCTTCCCTGCTGGTGCCGCGCCATCACCCTATTCCAGCGCCGCGACGGCAGCGGCGAAAGCATCACCGCGGGCCTCGAAATCGCGAAACTGGTCGAAACTGGCACAGGCGGGCGACAGCAGCACGATGTCACCGGGCTGCGCGATCCGCGCCGCACGACGGACGGCGGCGCTTAGCATCTCGCTATCATCCACCGCCATAGACCCGCGCAGCAGGTCAGCGAACATATGCCCCGCTTCACCGATCGTATAGGCATGGGCGACATTGCCGAAATGCGGCGCGCATTCGTCCAGATTGTCGGACTTGGCCACGCCGCCCAATATCCAGTGGATGCGGGGCTTGCCGTCGATCGCGGGCCATGCGGCGAGCGCCGGCGCGGTCGAGGCGGCATTGGTCGCCTTGCTGTCATTGACGTAGAGAACGCCGTTGCGGGTCGCGACAGCCTGCATGCGGTGGGGGAGGCTGGCGTAGCTGGTCAGCGCGTTGGCGATGGTCGCCTCATCAATGCCCAGCGCTTTGGCGACGGCAATCGCCACAGCAGCATTCTGCGCATTGTGCGGGCCTTGAAGCGCGGGCCAGGTGAGTTGGGCTACGGGATCGATGTCAGCGGATGCGACAGTCACCACCCCTGCGCGGAAGCACAAAGTTTCGGCAATAGCGCGGCTCTGTTCATCCTCGGCCGCGATCACCGCAACATTCCCCGCCGACTGCATCGTAAACAAGCGCGCCTTCGACGCAACATACCCCTCAAACCCGTCATAGCGATCCAGATGATCGGGCGTGATATTCAGCAGCACCGCCACATCGCAGTCCAGGCTATGCGTCAGGTCGATCTGATAGCTCGACAGTTCCAGTACATAGACGCCCACGCCATGCAGATTCGGCTCCAGCGGCGGCTGGCCCAGGATCGGCAGGCCGATATTGCCACCCATCACCGTCGGGTAGCCCGCCTGTTCGACAATGTGGTGGATCAGGGCCGTGGTGGTCGACTTGCCGTTGGTGCCGGTGATGCCGACCACCTTGTGCGGCGGCAGCGTCGGGCGGGCCAGCGCGAACAGTTCGATATCGCCGATGATCGGCACGCCCGCTAGTCTGGCGCGCATCGTGATGGGGTGACGGTTCAGCGGCACCCCCGGCGACACGACGATGCCGTCAAAGCCGGTGAGGTCGATCTCCATCGGATCGCCCAGTTCCGCCTTGCCCGCGACCGCCGCGCGCGCTTCCTCGCGCCCGTCCCATGCCACGACCCGCGCGCCGCTCGCCGACAGGCAATCGACCGTGGCCAGGCCAGACCGCGCCAGCCCCAGCACCGCATAGGTCTTGCCCGCAAAGGCGTCCGAAACGATCATCGCAGCTTCAACGTCGCAAGGCCGGCCAGCGCCAGGATGAAGGCGATGATCCAGAAACGGATCACCACCGTCGGTTCGGCCCAGCCCAATTGCTCGAAATGATGGTGGATCGGCGCCATCTTGAACACGCGCTTGCCGGTGCGCTTGTAGAAGAACACCTGGATGATGACGCTCATTGCCTCCACCACGAACAGCCCGCCGATAATGCCCAGCACGATTTCATGATGCGCGGTCACCGCGATCACGCCGATCGTCCCGCCCAGCGCCAGCGACCCGGTATCGCCCATGAACACGGCGGCAGGCGGCGCGTTGAACCACAGGAAAGCCAGCCCCGCGCCGATGATCGATCCGCAAAGGATCGTCAGGTTCCCCGCCCCCGGCACATGCGGAATCCCCAGATATTCGGCAAAATCCGCGCGTCCGACCAGATAGACGATCAGCATGAACGCCAGGCAGGCGATGATCACCGGCATCGTCGCCAGCCCGTCCAGCCCATCGGTCAGGTTCACCGCATTGCCGAACGCGACGATCACGAAGGCCGCAAACAGGAAGTAGAACGGCCCCAGCTCGATCGCCGGACCATTGTAGAAAGGCACGTAGAGCGCGGTATTGCCATGCTGCGACACGATCAGCCAGGCGGCAAAACCGGCGATCAGAAACTCGAACAACAGCCGCGCCTTGCCCGACAGCCCCTTGTGGCTGGCCTTGGTCACCTTGTCATAATCGTCGAGGAAACCGATCGCCCCGAAGCCCAAAGTCACGAACAGGCAGGCCCAGACATAAATGGAGGACAGGTCCATCCACAGCAGCACCGACGCCACCATGGAGGTGAGGATCATGAGGCCACCCATGGTCGGCGTGCCGCGCTTGGCCAGATGGGTCTGCGGCCCGTCGGTGCGGATCGGCTGCCCCTTGCCCTGCCGCACCCGCAGCCAGCCGATGAATTTGGGACCGATCAGCAGGCCGATGAACAAAGCGGTAAAGATCGCCGCGCCCGCGCGGAAACTCAGATAGCGGATCAGGTTGAACCCGCCCGCAAAATCCATATTCTGGGCCAGCCAGTAGAGCATCAGTTGGTCTCTCCGTCGCGGGCCTGTTCGCCAAGCGCCGCGACAAGCCGGGACAACCCTATGCCGTTGGAGCCTTTGACGAGGATAGCATCGCCCGCGCGCATGTCAGTGGTCAAAAGTGTGATGGCGCTCGCCGTGTCGGGCACATGGGCATAGGATATGCTGCCATCCAGCACATCGGCCAGCGGTGTCATTTCCGCGCCGACCAATATGGCATAATCGACTTTGCCCGCCTCCAGCGGTCCGGCCAGATCAGCGTGCAGTTCGGCGCTGCGCGCGCCCAGTTCGCGCATTCCGCCCAGCACGGCAATGCGCCGGCCGGCAGGTTCGCGCCCCAGTTGCCTGAGCGTCGCGGCCATGGACAGCGGATTGGCGTTATAGCTTTCGTCGATCAGCAATGCTTCGCCGCCTGCAACTGGCAGGATGCGGCGCTCACCCCGGCCCGGCAGGCCCGGCATTTCAGCCAGCGCCAGCCCAGCCGCAGCCAGATCGCCCCCCAGAGCCGACACCGCCGCCAGCACCGCCAGCGCATTGGACACCCAATGATCGCCCGGTGCCGCAACGGTAAAGCATAGTTCGGCGTCCGGCAGCTTCGCCGTTACCAGCGTGCCGCCACCCGGCGCAGGCACTGCTTCACGCGCATGAACGTCCGCCTCGTCACTCATGCCAAAGGTCAGGATATGCGCGGCGTGTCGTTCCGCCTTGTTATAGAGCTGCGCCACATGCGGACTGTCATAGGGGATGATCGCAGTGCCACCCGGCTCCAGCCCCTCGAAAATCTCCGCCTTGGCCTCGGCAATCTTCGCTTCGGTACCGAAATATTCGATGTGGGCGGGCGCGATGGCGGTGACGATCGCGACATGGGGCCGCACCTGCCGGGTCAGCGCGGCGAGTTCGCCCGCATGGTTCATCCCCATCTCGAACACGCCAAACGCCGTCCCTCGCGGCATCCGCGCCAGGCTCAGCGGCACGCCGACATGATTATTATAGCTTTTGACCGACCGATGAACCTGCCCCGGATGGGCGCGGTCAAGCGCCTGAAACAGCGCTTCCTTGGTGCCTGTCTTGCCGACCGATCCGGTGACGCCGATCACCTTGCCAGCCATCCGTGCGCGCGACGCCCGGCCCAATGCTTCGAGCGCGACGGCACTGTCCTGTACCATAATATGGGGATGATCGACCGGCTCACTGACAATCGCGCCCGCCGCCCCCTGCGCAAAGGCTTTGGCGATGAACTTATGCCCGTCGGTCGCCTCACCCTTCATCGCGACGAACAGATCGCCGTCCGTCACTTCGCGACTGTCAAACGCCACGCCCGAAACGGCAAACGGCGCCGACGCGGCGCCGCCCGTTGCCTCGGCGATCTCGGCGGAGGTCCATAGGTCACTCAACCCGCGCACTCCCGCGCCACGGTCACGTCATCGAACGGCAGCACCCGGTCGCCGATAATCTGGCCCTGTTCATGCCCCTTGCCCGCCAGCAGCACGATGTCGTCGGCCCCCGCCTGCGCAATCGCAGCGGCAATCGCAGCGCGACGCCCGCCAATTTCCTGTGCGCCCGTCGCCCCCGCCATCACGGCTGCGCGGATCGTGGAAGGCTCCTCCGACCTCGGATTATCATCGGTCACGATGACATGATCGGCCAGTTCGGCGGCCACCTGCCCCATCAGCGGCCGCTTGCCCACATCGCGATCCCCGCCCGCGCCGAACAGCGCGATCAACCGCCCCTTGGTGTGGGGCCGCAATGCCTCGATCGCGGCGCGCAGGCCGTCGGGCGTATGGGCATAATCGACATAGACGGGGGCGCCTGCCTTGCTGATGACCGCGCGTTCCAGCCGCCCCCGCACCGGCTGGACCCGACCGAGCAGTTCCAGCACCTTGGCCGTATCGCCACCGGTCGCGATGACCAGCCCCGCAGCAGTCAGCGCATTTGCCGCCTGATAGGCGCCGATCAGTGGCAGATTGACCTTGTACAGCTTGCCACCCGCTTCTCCTGGCACCTCGATTTCCAGCGTCTGGCCCAACTGGGTCGGGGTGCGGTTGGCAAGACGCAGCGCCTGCCCCTGCACCCCAACGCTCAGCACACGAAGCCCCCGCTTCGTAACCCGCGCGATCACCTTGTCCGACCAGGCGTCATCCGCCCACACCACCGCCGCGCCATCCGCGCCGACGACTTCATCGAACAGCCGCATCTTCGCGTCGAAATAGCTGTCCATGTCGCCATGATAGTCGAGATGGTCGCGCGACAGGTTGGTGAACCCGCCCGCCAGCACGGGCAGCCCCTCGGTGCGATATTGCGCCAGCCCATGGCTCGACGCCTCGAACGCGGCATGGGTGATGCCTTCGCGGCGCAGGCCCGACATGTTCGACAGGAAAGTGACGATGTCCGGCGTGGTCAGGCCGGTCGATACCTGATCGACCGATGTGGTGACGCCCAGCGTGCCGATCGACGCGGCATGATGCCCCATCATTCGCCACAGCTGCCGGGTCAGTTCGACCGTGCTGGTCTTGCCATTGGTGCCAGTGACCGCCACGGTCACATCGGGAAAGGGCGTGAAATAGCGCGCGGCCAGTTGCGCGAACAGGCGGCGCGGATTGGCGTGGGCGATATGGATCGCGCCCTCCACCTTAGCTTCCGGCCGGGCGACGACAGCGATCGCACCGGATTTCACCGCGTCGGCAATATAATCCTCGCCATTGACACGCAGTCCCTGAAACGCGCCGAACACCGTGCCGGGCGCGACCTTGCGATTGTCGATAGCAAAGCCGGTGACATTGGCGTCCAGCGCACCTCCGTCGCTCACCACCGCGTCCAGCCCCTCGATCAACCCGGCCAGGCGCGTCATTCACCTTCTCCCTTGGGCTTCCACAGCATTGGCGTCAGGTCAGAGATATCGACGTCGCGCCGCTCGTCCGGCATCACGCCCAGCATCGGCCCGGTGCGCTCGATCACCCGCTTGACCACCGGCGCGGCGGTCCAGGCAGCGGTGCGCAGACCAATGGCGCTGGTCGCGCCATCCATCATGGTCAGCACGACATAGCGCGGATTATCCATCGGGAACGCAGCAGCAAATGTCGTCACCAGCGAACTCTTATTATAGCGACCATCTTCAGGTTTCTCGGCGGAACCCGTTTTGCCACCCACCCGGAATCCCTTGGCGTCGGCGCTACGCCCTGTACCCGCCGCCACGATCAATCGCAACAGCTGGCGCATCCGCGCGCTGGTCGCGGCGGAATAGACACGATGTCCCTGCGGCGCTTCGCCCGGCTCCAACTTGCGCAGGGTCGCAGGACGATAGATGCCGCCATTGACCAGCGCGGCATAGGCGCTGGCCAGATGCAGCGGGGTAACGGCAATGCCATGGCCATAGGATACGGTCATGGTGGTGATCCGCCCCCAACTGCTGGGCCAGATCGTTCCCGCCTGCTCCTTCAGCTCGATGGGCGCGCGCTGGTCGAACTTCAGGTCGCGGAACATCTGCTGCATCGGGGCGGCACCCATTTCGTCGGCGATGCGCGCGGTCGCGATGTTGGAGCTATGGACCAGCGTGTCAGGCACGTTGATCCAGCGGCCCAGCGCATGGTCGTCCTTGATGCGGAATCCGCCGATCGAGATGGGTGCCGTCGCGTCGTACCGCTTGCTCATCGACGTGACGACGCCCCGGTCCATCGCTGCCCCGATCGAGATCGGCTTGAATGTCGATCCCAGCTCATAGCGGGCCTGCACCATCTGATTGCACAATGGCGACTGGCTGCACGATTTGCCCGCATAATTTTGCAGCTTGTTGGGATCGAACACTGGGATGGAGGCCATGGCGATCACTTCGCCGCTATTGGCGTCCAATATGATACCGCCTGCGCCTTTGGCTTTTTGCGCCACCATCTGCGCGTAAAGTTCGCTCTCCAGCGCACCCTGCACCCGGCTGTCGATGGAAACGGCAAAGGGCTTGCCGCGCAGCGCCGCATCGGTCAGCCGGTCGTTGAAAGCCGCCTCTACACCCATGCCGCCCACGCCCTCCGAATTTGGCGCAAAGCCCAGCACATGCGCCGCGAGTGTGCGCTGCGGATAGAGGCGCTCTTTTTCGCGCGGAAATTCGATGCCGATTTCGCCCAACGCATTCACCGCCGCCACCTGCTCCGGCATGGCGCGGCGACGCAGATAGGCCCAGCCCCGGCCGGTCAGCTTCTTGTAGAAGGTCGCCTCGGCCTCATCGGGGAAAATCTCGTGCAGCTTGCGCGCCAGTTCAGCCGGTTCGCCGATCAGCTTGGACGGGCGCACCGCCACCGAATAGGCATCCATCGTCCGCGCCAGCGGCACGCCGTTGCGATCGACAATGTCGGCGCGCGCGGGCAGGAAGGCCGACAGGACATCATCCCCGGTCCCGCCATGCGCAAAAACGCCGACCCACAGGAGTCGGCCGATCAGCACCATGGTCACCGCCATGAACAGAATCAGCAACAGCATCAGCCGGTTATGGGCGATGGCGGTCAGGCTGACCCGTTGCCGTCCCGCCCGCGCCCCGCCGGGCTGGACGATGATCGTGGCCATATCAGCGCGCTCCCTTCCTGCGCTCGCGCGCCGCCGTGGCGCTCAACTCACCCAGCGTGCTGTCGTCCAGCAATTTGGCGTCCAGCATCGCCATCCGCTCCGCCTTGCGCGCGACCGGATTGGGCTTCGACACATCCGCATCGACCTTCGCCTGCACCGACGGGGTGCGCGGCGCAGGCTTGGCCAGCTTCTCGACATTGTCGGCGGCGTGCGCTTCACGGATCACGGCGATGTCGCTGCGGATCTGGCTGGCGGCGGGGCTGGCAGGCGCGGCCTGCGGCGCGGACGGCAGGTCGGCGGGGGTCTCGACCATCGCCACCATCACCGGGGGCGCGACATAGTCCGGCCCGTTTGGCTGCACCCCGTCCAGCTGCGCCAGCGCCCGCTCACCCGCCAGATATTGGCCAGCAGTCGGCGTGCCATACATGAAGTCATGCTGGTTCCAGCTTTCCAGCTGCCGCATCGACGCGCGCGCGCTGAATTCCGTCTCCAGATAACGAATATCGCCCTGCGCCCGCACAATCTGCATCCGCACCTGCATCAGCTCGTTGCGCTCGGTCGCGACCTTCAAGGACACCAGATAGGCACCCAGCGCACCCAGCGCGACCAGCAACACCCAGATCAGGCTCTGCAACCTCTTGACGGCGATCATGAGTTGGCACTCCGGGGGGAGGAGGAAATGGGGGCGGATGTGCGGACGGCGCTGCGCAGCGTAGCGGACCGGGCGCGGGGGTTGCGCGCCAGTTCCGCCTCACCTGCGCGCACCGCCTTGGCGGGCTTGGCAAAGGTCGGGGCGTCGGCGGCGCGCTTTTCGGGCATGTGCCGCGACCAGCCACCCTCGCCACCGCTGCGGTTGCGCAGGAACTGCTTGACGATGCGGTCCTCCAGGCTGTGGAAGCTGACGATGGCCAGCCGCCCGCCTTCCTCCAGCAGTGCCTCGGCCGCGTCGAGCGCGCGCTCCAGCTCTTCCAGCTCACGATTCACATGGATACGGATCGCCTGGAATGCGCGGGTCGCGGGGTCCTTCTTGTCATGCGGCTTGTGGCCCAGCGCGCGACGGATGACATGGGCCAGTTGCCCGGTCCGCTCCAGCGGGCGCGCATCCACGATGGCATGGGCGACGCGGCGTGACCGCGGCTCCTCGCCATAGCGATAGAGGACGTTGGCGATCTCCTCTTCCGACGCATTGTTCAGGAAATCGGCTGCACTCATCCCGTCCTGGCTCATGGTCATGAGCAGGGGACCATCGGACTGGAAGGAAAAGCCCCGGTCGGCCCGGTCGAGCTGCATCGAGGACACGCCGATGTCGAGCGTGATGCCCGACACTTTCTCTATCCCGCGTTCGGCCAGCAATTCCGCCATGCGCGAAAATTCGCCCGCGATCAGGGTGATGCCATGCGCCTTTGCGACAGCCTGCCCTTCGCGGATCGCATCGGGGTCACGATCCAGCGCAAAGACACTTGCCCCCGCCATCGCCATGGCGCGCGAATAGCCGCCCGCGCCGAACGTGCCATCCACATGAATCTCGCCAGGGGTGATGGCGAGAGCGTCGAGCACTTCGTCGAGCAGAACCGGGATATGCGGCGCGGTCTCGGTGTCGCCCGCGCTCACTTGCCGCCCTCCGCCGCGCGCGCGTCGAGCCAGCGCTTCACCTTGTTGCGGATCAGCGCCGGGCGATCGGGGCTTTCGATCAGCGCTTCGGGCTTCCAGATCTGGAAATAGCGGCCCACGCCATAGAAAAACGCCACGTCGGTGATGCCGGCTTCATCCTTGATATCGGGGTGGAGGAAGAAGCGGCCGCCATCATCGAAATTGACGTCCTCGATCGTGCCGAGGCGATTTTCGCGTTCCAGATCGCCGTTGAAGGGCCGGTTCGCCTCGCGCGCCAGACGTTCCAGTTCGGCGACCTCGTCAAACAGGAAGCGCTTGTGCGACAGGCCAAAGCCGGTGGCGCAGCCATTGTCCATATGCACCGACAGGCACAGGCGATTTTCGTCGCCGCTGGCCTGCCTGACCAGCTTGCGCATCTCCAGGGGCAGCACGAAACGGCCCTTGCCGTCCGCGACGCTGAATGCGTTGCCCGAATAGAGAATGACGTCCGACACGCTGGAAATTAGCCCCTTTCATATGGGGCACAGGCCACCCGTCGCCGGAATCTCTGAATGGACATCCGGCACGCAGGACTCGCCAAAGCCTGATTAACCCCAATTGCTGATTACCTATCAAGCATGGGGCCGACTGCAAAGGGAAAAGTCGGGAGAAAGTGGGCTGAGCTGTTAGAAAATGGGCCTAACTGATTTTCATCGCCATTTCCAACATATTTTCATGATTTGTTCTCAATATTGATATGTTCGGCTCACTGTCCAGATCGCGCCAGCAGCACTGCACCCATGATCGCCCATAATGTCCCGACAATCAGCGCCCAACGCAGCCCCGAAACCAGGTCGGCGGCATGGCGAAACCAGTGCCGCTCCCCCGCCATCGTCGCGCCCAGCCACTGCACCACCAGCGCGGGCGTATCCGCCGCCCATGCCCGCGGATCGAGCGGACGGACCGGGTCGGCGAGCCAGAGCCGGTCGTCGATCAGGTCGGCATCCCCCACCAGCACGGCGCGCCCCTGCCCCACCTGGCAGCGGACGATATCCTGCGCGGACGAGCAACGCCCCCGGTCGATCCTGAACGATTGCGCGCCGGACAGGGTGACAAGCTGCCCGTCATTCAGGAAGAGGCGAACCTCCCCTTCCTCCAGCCTGTCCGGCACCGCTCCCCAATGGCGCAGCAGCGGATCGACCAGACTGGCCGAAGGCGCGCGCCGACGATCGCCCGCTGGCAGATCGGACGGCCAGCGCAGCAGTGGATCGGCCAGCACCAACGCGGTGCCTCCGGCCCGGACCCATGCGTCGATGGCCACCAGTTGTTCCGCCGTCATCGCGCGTGGCTGCGCCAGCAGCAGGGCGCGCGCGCCCGACGCCGCCAGCGCGCGGGGATCATCCAGAGGCTGCACCGCAAAGCGCGTGCGCAGCAGGGTGATGATCGGCGCATCGGCCCGCCCCGCTTCATCCCAGAACAACGGTAGCGCAGTGATGACGACCAGCGCCGGCCGCCCAGCCACCGGCGCGATCGGCTGCGCCGGGCCGCGCCATAATAGCAGCCCGGCCAAGGCCAGCAACCCGACGCCGATCAACTGCCTGCCCGACACGCGCAGTCCCCGGCTGCCAAAGCCCGCTAGCAACGTGACGAGCAACAATCCGATGGCCGCGACCGGATCAAACGGACGCGCCGCAGCGATCGTGCAGAAAATCAGCGCCGTCCCGGTCGCGCCGATGGCGATCCATATCAGCCACCGCCACAAATCCTTCGCCAGCAATTGCCCCATCAGCGCCAGCATCAGCGCAGCGGGCAAGGCCCAGCTCCACGGATCAGCCTGCCCGCCCGACCGCCAGGCGCGCGCCAGCCCCGCGACCAGCGCCACCAGGACGGGAAGAACCAACACCAGAAAAATCGTCAGACGGCGCGGCACCGCTATCCGCCCATCGCTCAGCGCTGCTGCGGATCGCGGTCCATCGGCTTGCGCAGATTGGGATCGGGCTGAAGGTCCGGCACGACCGGCGCCTGTTCCGGCGCGGGCTGCACCCCCAGTTCGGCGAGCGGGTCCTTGGGCGATACGGCATTGGTGGATGTCATGGTCGGCACGGTCGGTGGTGGCAGTGCCGCGTCATCCATCCGCGCCTTGTCGATGACGATATTGGCCAGTCCGACGAGCAACACGACGCCCGCCAGACCGGTCAGACCGATCTGGACGCGCTGCAACCCTTCCAATCGGCGGGGTGTTTCAGCCATGCCTGCGCTCTTATGCTCTTCGCCGCGACCCGTGTCGGCGATCATGCAGTTTGCGCCAGCCAGGGAAAGACCGTCAAGCCCTTAGATTCCAGCCATTGCCGGTTATACAGCGTCGACAGATAGCGGAAGCCGGTGTCGCACAATATCGTCACGATCCGCTTTCCCGGCCCCAATTGCCGCGCCAGCGCCACCGCACCCGCGACATTGATCCCCGATGACAGGCCCAGGCACAGCCCTTCCTCGGCCAGCAGGCGGCGGACCCATTCCAGCCCTTCCTCATCGGAAATGCGGAATTGCGTGTCGATTGGCGCGCCTTCCAGATTGGCGGTGATCCGCCCCTGCCCGATCCCTTCGGCAACCGAACTGCCCTCGGCCTTCAGCTCGCCACAGGCATAATATTCATACAATGCCGCGCCGTGCGGATCGCTGAGCGCAATGGTGATCGCCTCATCCTTGGCCTTGAGGCCCAGCCCCACGCCCGCAATCGTGCCGCCGGTCCCCGCCGCACAGGTGAAGCCGTCGATCCGCCCTTCCATCTGGGTCCAGATTTCCTCGGCGGTGCCGACGATATGCGCCTTGCGATTGGCGATATTGTCGAACTGGTTGGCCCAGATCGCCCCTTCCGTCTCCTCCGCCAGGCGGCGCGACGTATGAACGAAATGACCGGGGTTGGAATAGGCCGCAGCCGGCACCGTCACCAGCTCGGCCCCCAGCGCGCGCAGCGTATCCATCTTCTCGCGGCTCTGGGTTTCAGGCATGACGATGATCGTCTTGTAACCCTTGGCATTGGCGACCAGCGCCAGCCCGATGCCGGTATTGCCCGCCGTCCCCTCGACAATGGTGCCGCCGGGCTGGAGCAGGCCGCGTTCCTCGGCATCATTGACGATGAACAGGGCGGCACGGTCCTTCACCGACGCACCCGGATTGGCAAATTCGCACTTGGCGAAAATATCGCAGCCGGTCGCATCGGAGGGACCAGCGAGGCGCACCATCGGCGTATTGCCGATCAGCGCGAGACTATTGGATTGAAGCAGCATGGGCCACGCATAGCGGACCCCGCACGACTTTGCCAAGCAAGGGAATGATGACCGATCAAAAGAGCGCGTTTCATGGATGACGGACACTCCAAATCCTCCCCTGCAAGGGGAGGATTGTGTCATTTCACGCCCGCGTTAACCCCCGCCCCTTTCCCTGTCCCATCGCGGCACAGGGGTGAATCCGGGGAGGAAGTGGAAAGGAATTCCGTCTATGGGGCGGCATGGGCGACATTTGGGTCGCGGCCAATTGAGGGTTTGTAATGCAGGCGATGGGTTGGAAAGGACGCAGCACCATCATCGCGCTTGTCCTTGCCGCGCTTGTCGCACCGCGCTTCATCACCGCCGCTCCGCTCGACATGCTGGACGGGCATCATGTCCATGACGACCCGGCAGAGGAATCTGCGGCCAACTTCCCCGGCTCCGCCTTCTTCTTTGCAGAGGGCGCTTTCGATCCCGTCCCAGGTGCGCTGACGGTGCAGAGCGAACATGTCATGGGGCTGGACGAGGTAAAGGCCGCGCCCGCAGCCATTTTTCGCGGCATCACCGGGCTGGACAGCTATCGCGCGCTCAACTGCCTGACATCGGCCATTTATTACGAGGCAGGGAACGAGCCGGACGATGGCCAGCGCGCCGTCGCACAGGTCGTCCTCAACCGCGTACGCAGCCAGCTATGGCCCGACACGGTGTGCGGCGTGGTCTATGAAGGGTCCGAACGCACCGACTATAAATGCCAGTTCACCTTCAGTTGCGACGGCGCGATGGCGCGCCTGCCAGCCGCCGCCCAATGGGTGCGCGCGCGGCGGGTGGCACAGGATGCGCTGGCGGGCCGTGTCTATGCCCCGGTGGGCCTTGCCACCCATTATCATACGCTGGCGGTACGCCCCAGCTGGTCATCCAGCCTGCATCCGGTCGCGGTGATCGGCGCGCATATCTTCTACCGCAATCCCGGTTTCAACGGCACCCCCGCCGCCTTCCGAGCCGCCTATCGGGGGCGGGAAACGATTTCCGGCCCGGCGCGCCGGGTCTGGCCGGCCAAGCCAGTTGCACCGGTCGAGGCTTTCGTCGCCCCCTTCGGCAGCGTCGCCCCAGCCCCGCCATCGACAGGCTGGACCGCCCCCGTCACCCGCCCGGCCCCGGCTAATCGCGACGACAGCCTGCCGGAATCGACTATCCGCCCGGAATATCGCAACAGCGGCCGTCCGATCGTCTGAGAGTCTTTCTTGCTATGTGCCTTTGGTGCATCTGCACCGGCAACCGAAATGCGCTCTTTCGCGCATTTCGAGACAGACTCTGACCGCCAGGTTTTTTCGGTTATTTCCCGCTGCACCAGCCAAATATCTGGAATCGCGCGGGATTAAAAATCCATTTTTTTGGGCAGTCGCGGGAACCGAATGGCGACATTGTGGGTTCTTCACTTCGGATAGCAAATCTTTTGCCCCCCGCTCTTGCTATCCACACAATATGAGCCCGAAACGCCTCCCCCCCCGACGCGTTTCGGGCTCAGACTTTTTGGGGCGCTTTTCTATTTGAAATCATTAAATTTTTCTCGGCCGGAACGCTTGGGTCGGCGGCGGGTTCTGTTTTCGTCACCGCCATGGCTCTCGCCATGCGGTCGCAGGTTTCTCAAGGAGAGTTTCGATGACGAAAAAGATCCTCGCAGCCCTGCTGCTCACCGGCTCGCTGATGGTCGCAGGGTGCAACACCGTCGAAGGCGCTGGCCGCGACGTGCAGAGCGCTGGCCAGGCTGTGGAAAAGGCGGCCGACTGACCGCCTTCATCTTCACGACTACCCGACTCCCAAGCATCGGCCCGCCCCTTAAAAAGGCGGGCCGCTTTTTGTTCAGGCCGACGCTTCCTCGGCGTCCTGCATCTTGGCCTGCCGCCGGTCGGTGAACCAGATCGCGACGATGGTGATTTCGTAGAGCAGCAGCAGCGGGATCGCGAGCATCAACTGCGAGACGACATCGGGCGGGGTCAGCACCGCCGCGACGATGAAGGCCGCAACGATCATATAGCGGCGCAGGCCGATCAACTGCGCCCGACTGACGAACCCGGCCCGGTTGAGCAGCATCAGCAGCACCGGCATCAGGAAACTGATCCCGAAAGCCAGGATGAACTGCATCACCAGCCCCAGATAGGCGTCCGCGCTCGGCAATGCCTCGACCTGCAAACCGCTGCTATCGCCCTGGAACTCCAGAAAGAAGTGGAAGGCGGTCGGCATAACCACGAAATAGGCAAGGCTTGCGCCCATGGCGAACAGGAAGGGCGTAGCCAGAATGAAAGGCAGCAGCGCCTTCTTTTCCTTGGCATAAAGACCCGGCGCCACGAACGCCCACAGCTGGTTGGCGATGATCGGGAAGGACAGGCAGAAGGCGCCGAAAAAGGCGATCTTCACCTGCACGAAAAACGCCTCATACAGCTTGGTATAGACCAGCTTGCCGCCGCCATCGCCGAACGCTTCCTTGAGCGGATGGACCAGGATCGCGAACAGTTGCTCGGAAAAATAGAAACAGACCGCGCCGGTCAGCACCAGCGCATAGACGCATTTCAGCAACCGACCGCGGAGTTCGATCAGATGGTCGAGCAAAGGTGCCTTGCTCTCGTCAATATCGCCGATCATGCCGCCGACCCGCTCTTGCTGTCAGCAGCCGATTCTCCGGCGAGATAGGGCGGCGCATCGGTCGCCGACGCAACGGGCGCAGACTCCGCCACGAAAGGCGGCGGGCCATCCGGCGCAGCCTCAGCTTCCGGCGACGGCAGCGCTTCCATCGCAGGCGCGGCAACCTCTGGCGGATGCTCGTCCATGATCCGCTTGTTCTGCGCGGCCCACTTCTTTTCCAGCTCCTCCAGCTCGACCTCGCGCACCATGGCGTCCAGCCCGGTACGGAAATGGCGCGCCATGCCCTGCGCCTTGCCGACGATCTGCCCCACCTTGTAGAGCGCGCGCGGCAAATCCTTCGGCCCGATCACGATCACCGCAACGATGACGATCAGCAGGAACTCGGTCGAATCGATACCAAACATGCGTGGCTACCCTACCACCCGGCGCCTGAGCGTCAGGCCTTGGTCTTTTCTTCGGTAGCTGCGGTCGTATCCTGTTCGGGCACGCGATGGCCCTCCAGCCGGGTCGCTGGCTTGGCCGGGGTGGCGACGTCATCATCGTCCGCCATGCCCTTCTTGAAGCTCTTGATACCCTTGGCCACGTCACCCATCAGGCCGGAAATCCGGCCGCCACCGAACAGCAGCATGACGACCAGGAGCACGATCACCCAGTGCATCAGCGAGAAGGAACCCATTTCAAATACTCCTGTAAGGCAACCTATCTAGGCCACATCATCGTCATTTTCCAGAACGGATTGCCCGCCCAGACCCTCCAGCGCCAAATCGACCGGATCGAGCAGCCCGGCCGCGCGCAGATCGTCGATACCGGGCAGGTCCCGGCGGCTGCTAAGCCCGAAATGTGACAGAAAATCTACGGTGGTGGCATAGATGAGCGGCCGCCCCGGCACTTCGCGCCGCCCCGCTGGCCGCGCCCAGCCTGCCTCCATCAGAACGTCCAGCGTCCCCTTGGCCACCTGAACGCCCCGGATCGCCTCTATTTCCGCACGGCTGACCGGCTCATGATAGGCGATGATCGCCAGCGTCTCCATCGCCGCGCGCGACAATTTGCGCGCCTCGTCCTTCTCGCGCCGCAATATATGGGCCAGGTCCGCCGCTGTCTGGAAATGCCAGCGCCCGCCCCGCTCGACCAGATTGATGCCGCGCCCGGCATAGTCGTCAGCCAATTGCCGCAGTGCCGCCGCCAGATCGCCCGCATCGCCGACATGCAGCCGCAATTCGGCGGGCGTCAGCGGCGCTTCGGCCACGAACAAAGCCGCCTCGACCGCGCGCAGATAATCGTCCGGTTCCCCGTTCATGCCCCCGCCTCCCTGTCCGGCACCCCGGCGCGCAGATAGATGGGCTGGAAAATCCCGTCCTGCTGCATTTCCAGCCGCCCCTGCCGCGCCAGTTCCAGCGCCGCGACGAAGCTGCTGGCCAGCGCCGACTTCGCCTTTGCACTGTCCAGCCCGGTAGGCAAAAACGCCTCCAGCCGCGTCCAGTCGATCGCCGCGCCGACCAGCGCACCGACACGCTGGATCGCCTCGTCCAGCGTCATCACCGGCCGCGCGGCGATGGTGTGGACGGCGGGCTGGGTCCGGGCGCGAATCTGGCCGTAGGACTGGATCAGGTCATAGAGGCTGGCCTGCCATTTCGCGTTGCGGACCAGCCGCAATCCTTCGGGCCTGCGTCGCACGAAAACGTCCCGCCCCACCCGGTCGCGCGCCATCAGCCGCGCCGCCGCATCGCGCATCGCGTGCAACCGTTGCAGCCGCAATTGCAATCGCAGCGCCAGTTCTTCAGGGCTTGGATCGGCCTGCTCCTGACGCGGCAGCAGCAACGATGATTTAAGGTAGGCCAGCCACGCCGCCATGACCAGATAGTCCGCCGCCAGTTCCAGCTTCACCTGCTGCGCGCCGTCAATATATTCCAGATATTGCTCGGTCAGTGCCAGGATCGAAATCTCGCGCAAATCCACCTTCTGCGACCGCGCCAGCGTCAGCAACAGGTCAAGCGGCCCCTCCCATGCGTCGAAACTGACGGTCAGCATATCCGGGCTTGGGATAGCGGGAGAGGTGAAGAGGTCGTCCACCTTCAATCCTCCCCTTCAAGGGGAGGTGGCAGGGCGAAGCCCTGACGGAGGGGTGTCATGCTATCGAGAGG